>CAZVFJ010000034.1:0-7409 GCA_964625825.1 uncultured Leptospirales bacterium
CCGCTAC
This sequence comes from uncultured Leptospirales bacterium, assembly GCA_964625825.1. Classification (GTDB taxonomy): domain Bacteria; phylum Spirochaetota; class UBA4802; order UBA4802; family UBA5550; genus UBA5550. Next base: position 8 of record CAZVFJ010000034.1, read on the forward strand.
TCTCCTCCATATTTCTGACAACATCAGAATAGTAGTTGGTCGGGAGAGACGAGGCCGTAATCTGAAGGTGAGGATGTAGTATTGAACTACCGGCATCAGGGAGATAATTCCAGTTTATAGACTGGTACACAGCCTCCGGCTGTCCTTTGATTACATCAACAAGAAACTCAACACAGCAGGATATCGCGTCCTTAATAATATCTTCAGTCAGGTCATCAATGGAGACAAAATGTTTCTGTGTCATCACAGTGACGGCTCCGTTTTCATCATAGGGGAAAGCATTTGGGAAACATACAGCCTCTCCGACATTGTATCTTTCGCTGCCGAAAAGGAGTGGATTAAACTTGGGTGTTATTTTCGCGATATTCTCAGGGCAGAAAGGGCAGAAACCGGGATCCTTTTTTTTAAGTTCTTCATAATCAGGTTCAGGAAGTTCCCGGTGAGGGAAAAAAAGTATTCTTGAATTTCTTCCCGTGAGAGGATCTTTACGGACTTCACATTCACGCCCACCTTCCTGAAACCCCTTTAAGGGATCGAGAAAAACAGCTTTTTTAAGAATCTTTTCAAAATTCATCAGTTCCTCCATAAAATCATTTAAAAGCAGACCATATGCAAGGTATAACAACAATATCAGTAACGCTGTATTTGTTTGCAAGAAATATTCAAAACAATATACCTTTTTGCCCCTCGTAATGTCCGATTATTCTATTGACGAAAATCAGGCAAACATTACGATATTATATTTAATAACTATATTGTGAATAACTCTAAAAGAATGAAGCGATGCTGTTCTAATAAACATATTTCTGCGATCAACGTTGATATCGGCATCAGCAGACTGTGAGGAATGAAATACCTCGCAATAACAGTGATTGCAGTAATTTAATTGCAAAATAAAATAATTTCAGTATTTATTCCTTACGTTATTTCTGGTAAAAAATGCTCTATTACTCCCGCCGCCGAAGGCGGCGGGAGTATATAATTCTTAATTTTACACTAAAAAATATATTCAGGAATTATTACTGAAATAATTTAACAATTTTTTCAGGGTGGTGGAAGTGGAAGAAATAGTCAAAACAATAATATCAAATAAACTTTACCTTATTGGTACAGCACTTATTCTTTCGATAATTATATATGCACTCCTGAAAAAAATTATTAAACTTATTGTAATAGTGCTTATTACTGCCGCAATATATATTGCTGTTGTACACCACAGCGGAGGTAAACTACCTGAAAAAATTGAACAGATCAAGAATAATGAATTGATCGGCGGGGGTGAAATCAGCCGTTTTAAAAATAATATTATTGATATTATCCGAAGTTCAGATTACATACAGGGAGATCAATCAGAAAATTCGTCATCAGAAAAAAGATAGAAAGCACATTGGTCTAATATTATTGTTTCATCTTCGGTAATTTTTGTAATCACAATTTTATATTCCCCGGGCTCAAAATCTTTTATTGTGCCGTAGACAATATTTTTAATCTCATCAATATACTCAGGCATGGCAAAAACGTCTACCCAGCCGAGTTCTTTTTTCATTATTATCACACCGAGTTTTGTACGTTTTCTGATAGTATCTTTAAATTTATATATCCACTTAATCTCCTGTGATGAATCAAATTCAAGGCGATCCTGATTTTTTTTATATGACTTATCAAAGGGGGCCTGGAACGCAAATTCACCGGAAGGCTTTCCGCATGAGAAAGTAAAGAGGAGAGACACAAATATAACAGAGATGAATCTGCTCATACCTTTCATCACTCGACCTTATACTGATCTTTTTTAAGCTCTATTACTTCACCTTTGCTGCCATTACCATTTTTCCCTTTTCCTGATTTATCTCTCCGTATCTCATCATACTTCCGGTTGAGCTCACCTGATGTGCGGCCGAGTTGAAATATCAGCTTAAGGAGACTCCAGACTACAAAGCCTATTATAAAAAAGAAAAAAATTCCAATTAATCTTAAAAACATTCTATACTCCGCCTGCGCTAAAAATCTGATTTAATTTTATTCACGTGTTATTATAACTTTAACTTTATCCGGTGTTACGGAAATAATACTGCTGTCATCATTAGCAGTATTTTTTACATGTATAATGGCCTCTTTCTCAGCACGCCCGTCCACTGCAAAATCATCACTCTGCAAATCTATTTCTGAAGCATCAATATACGCGACAAGATTAAGAGAATCTGAGCTCCTGTTTTCAGGGATAACAACTCCAACCCGAATCTTCTCTAATACTGTTTTATAAATTAATCCCTTTACCCTGTTCTTCACTGAAACCGGGATTTCAACATAGGATATTACCGAAGCTTTTATTATAGGAACATTTACTGTAACATCCGATATATTATAATCAACTTCATCCCCATAAATTTTGTCAAGTTTTACCATAGATTTAAAAGTTTCATTTTTGTTATTCAGAAATATATATTCTGTATAAATTACGTTTATATCTGAGATTAAAGAAGATGAACCTGACACTTTGACATATTCAGGGGTAACTTTGATCTGACCCATGATATAACCCTTTTCAGGGTCTCCGCTATGCCGGGGTATAACCGGTACACTCCTTACAATTTTTTTTTCGACAAAAAGCTTAATCTCATCAGGATTAAGATCGATTGACACATCTTCAGAAAGTTCGCTTTTATCAATCTGAACCGGGCATGTGTTATATTCACCAACACGCACGGCTGAAAGATCAATAAGGAGCCTGATATTCTTTGAATTTACATTTTTCAGTTCATCCTTGCGCCCTTTTACTCTTACCATCACAAATTTATTTGAAAGCCTGGAGATAGTAAAAGAATTATCAAGATTCTTGTAATTAACCGGAAGTTTAAACTTCACCTCTCCGGTCTTTGAACTTGTCAGATATCCCCACAGGATAACAGCCAGAATAATGCTGACAAGTTTCGGCAGCAAATTTTTCTTCTCACCCCATACTTTGATTTTTTGAATACTCGGTTTCATCTATATATTATACGTCTCCTCATAGGCTGTTTTGGGATTCATGAAGAATATAATCATATTTTTCAAATCACTGTTTTTTATGGCAGAAAACAGTTTGCCATTTACCATAATGGAGATCTCTCCACGTTCCTCGGAGGTAACTATAACAAGGGCATCACTCTCTTCTGCTATGCCGAGCCCCGCCCTGTGCCTCGCTCCATGCTGCTTCTGAATCTGCTTTGAATCGCTCAGAGGGAGATAACATGCCGCTCCGGCAATTCTCCCCTCCTGTATTATTAGTGCCCCGTCATGAAGTGGAGTAAGAGGAAAAAATATTGTACGTATAAGTTCCTCTGATATTCCTGAATCGACCCCAACACCAGACTCAACATAGCTCTTTAGCCCGGTGTTTCTTTCAATTACAATAAGAGAACCGACCTTCTCTCCAGCCATGGCAAATACGGCATTTACAAGCTCATCAAGCTGGAATGATTCCTTGATAGAGTCGTTTACCAGCCAGTTTTTCTGGCCGAACCTTGTTATGAGCCTGCGGAGTTCAGGCTGAAAAAGGATGATTACTGATATGACTAAATAGGAGGTAATATTTGTTATCAGCCAGCTCAGTGTTTCAAATTTAAGGAGACCGGCAATTACCGCAACTATAAAAATTACAATAACTCCTTTGAGGAGTTGAATTGCTTTTGTATTCAAAAGAAAATTATATGACCAGTAGAATATATATGCAACTATTAGAATATCAGCAACATTTCTGAAGTAATCCCAGAAAGTAGCTATCCAGTTAAATATATTCGTGATCAAAATTTCCATTAAATCCGCCGAACTTTTTTTAAAAAATCTACGCTATCCATTGCCAGCCTGTGAGCCTTAACATCATGAACCCTGATAATATCAGCACCGTTAATTACCGCAGCTGTATTAAGAGCAATTGTGGCAGGGAGCCTGTCCTCCTCCTCACCATAAAGCTTACCTATAAGAGATTTTCTTGAAAGCCCTACAAGAACAGGATAGCCTGTCCGGGTAAATCTCTCCAATTCATTAATTATAAAATAGTTCTGCTCCAGGCTTTTGCCGAATCCTATACCTGGATCTATTATTATATTGCTACGGCTGACTCCTTTATTATATGCATTATCAGCACTGCCTGTTAAAAAATCAAGAATATCTTTTATGAGATCTTCATAAACAGTATTATTCTGCATATCCTGCGGACTACCTTTTATATGTGATATCACAATGGTGGAATTCTTTTCAGCGGCAATATTTATAATCTCAGGATCAAAAGTCAGGCCGCTTATATCATTAATAATTGAAGCTCCGGCCTCAACGGCAGCTGCGGCAACCGACGACTTGGTTGTATCAACTGATATAACCGCCGGGATCTCCTTTAAAATCATTTCAATAACAGGACATACCCTCTCTATCTCCTCTTCAGAGCTCACAGATTGAGAACCAGGCCTTGTGGATTCGCCACCAACATCAATGATATCAGCGCCCTCATTGAACATCTCAATTCCCCGTTTCAGGGCAATATCCCTGTCTGAGTATTTTCCCCCGTCATAAAACGAATCCGGAGTGACGTTCAGTATACCCATAATTTTTGTTCTTTTCATCTCTTCTGTCAAAAAAGAACCGCCACTGAAACTGTATTATTATAGCCGTAATCTATACTGTCAAAATTGAGGGCGTATGCCACATCAATACCTGCCATTTTAAGAGTCACTCCTGTTGAAAAATACCCGTCACACAAGCCGGCGCTCAGCATCACCCAGCTGTTTAAATCAAACTCCACACCAACTCCATATTCAAAATCAGACTGCTCCAGTTTTCTCGAACCGCTGAAAGCGACCCTGATCCCGGCATCAGAAATAAGCTCAGTGGCAACCTTTATTTCCGGCATGAAGAAATCATACTGTTCCTCAGAGTACTCCTCCTCTTCCGGGGTAAGAAAACTCCCCAGATCCCTGATCATTATCCCAATCTTCAGAAACGGAAGGATGTATATCTGTGCCCCTATATCAGAGCCAATGCCATAATAACTGTACTCACCTATACTCTCATAATAACCCTTGAGAGTGAAACCGAATGCTATTATATTCTTTTGTTTTGAATATGAAAGATATGCTACTGAACCACTGTAATCATCTTTACCTGTTAGTATCCCTGTTTCATCTCTTGTTTCAATATCACCTGAAGTTATTGAAAAAAAAGCTGCCCCCATTACACCCCCGAAGGCGTTAAAAGCAACACCCGAAAAACCTGCATCCCTCTCTATATCAAGACTGGTGTATGATGCTCCTATACTAAAAAAAAGTTTTGAATACTGTTCATCAGAAAAATTAAGGAGATCCTCTTCTGTAATATCATCAATATCGCCACTTCTGGCCTTCTCCCGGATTTGTGTTTCACTCAGTTTGCTCTTCGTTTTAAGTTCGCTTAAGCCAGCAGGATTCCAGTATATTGAGAAGACATCATCAGCCAGCACTTCCCCTGTCATACCGGCAGCCGCGTACCTTGCTCCCGCCCATCCACCGCGAGTGTACGACCCCCGGCTTCCGGCATTATCAGCATATGCGGAATTTAACACCGTCAATATGCTCAATAGCAATGATAATTTAATGTATAACTGTTTCATTAATCATTCCGATCAATAATTTATAAGAATCCGTATATTTTTTCTGCCATAATCATTATCGTTCACAGCCTCTACTCTTATAATATACATACCGGGCTTCACGTAACGCCCTGAATTATTTCTTCCGTTCCAATATACCGGGAACTGTGAGCCTGATCTTTTTGTAACAAGATCGCCATTTATATCAAATATTTCAACTTTAACGCTGTAATCCGTAGCGCCGGGAGATCCTGAGGGATAACCTATAGTGAGCCTGCTATGTTTTTTTGGATTAAACGGAACCGGATATGCCACAATATTATCCATATCGAGAGCGAAGATCTCTGTGCAGATAAAAACAAGAAAAAACGCAATCATACACTTAATTTTCATTTATACCCCCCGGGATTCATTTATGAGATATCTGCAATTATATTAATTACCTTACAAAAACTGCCGGTCAACTACTATTCAATTATGGAGTAAAATAAATAAAAAGGGCTGCCCTTTCTGGACAGCCCCTCTATATTTTCATTCGGAATAAAACTATTTCTTAAGGAATGTATACTGGTAAACCATATGATCATCATATGTTTTGTTCAGTATGCCAACAACGTCTTCAACGAATACAAGCTCTTCATTTGTAGGGATCATGAAAACCTTGATTTTAGAAGCAGGTGTAGAAATAAGGGTTTCACCATGTTTTGATCTTGTTCCGAGGTTTTTCGCCTTGTCAATTTCGATTCCAAGGCAATCGAGCCCCTCAAGAACCTTCTGCCTTATATCACCTGCGTTTTCACCAACACCGGCGGTAAATACTATAGCGTCAACATGACCGAGGGCAGCAGCATAAGAACCGAGAATCTTTTTCAGTTTATAGCACTCCATCTCAACTGCGAGCTGACATTTTTTGTCGCCTGTTTCAGCATTCTGGAGGATGTCCCTTCTGTCTGTGTACTGGCCTGTTATTCCGAGAAGACCGGATTTTTTATTAAGCATTGTATCCATTTCTTTAGGGCCTACACCGAGCTGTTCCTGCATAAACATAGGGATAGCAGGGTCAATATCACCTGATCTTGTTCCCATTATTGCGCCTTCAAGAGGTGTGAGTCCCATAGATGTATCAACGCTCACCCCGCCTCTGATTGCTGTACAGGAAACACCGTTACCGATATGCATCGTTATAATATTGCAGTCTTTCGCGGTTTTGCCGAGAAGGTCTGCGGCTCTTTTTGCAACATAAAGATGGCTTGTCCCGTGAAAGCCATATCTCCTTACAGCAAACTTATCATACCATTCATAAGGAACAGGATACATATAAGCATAAGCCGGCATAGTCTGATGGAAAGCTGTATCAAAGATTGCAACCTGCGGGCATCCGGGAAGAGCTTCGATAGCCGCTTCGATACCTATGAGGTTTGCAGGATTATGAAGAGGTGCAAGATGAGATACATCTTTAATTGCCGCAATTACCTTATCATTAATAAGAACACTATGGTTAAATTTTTCACCGCCGTGAACGACCCTGTGGCCTACAGCAGAAATCTCTGACATATTGGCGATAACTGCGCCTTCACCCTTAACAAGAGCTTCGAGAACGAGTTTAATCCCGACCTTGTGATCTGGAATTGAAGTTTCGGTTTTAATTTCCTTATCTTTCGCTGGAACTTCATGTTTGATAAAAGATCCCTCTATACCGATCCTTTCAACGATACCGATAGCTACAACTTCTTTCTTTTCCCAGTCAAAAAGCTGGTATTTCAAAGATGAGCTTCCGCAATTTAAAGCTAAAATTTTCATTAGATC
>CAZVFJ010000034.1:7419-11418 GCA_964625825.1 uncultured Leptospirales bacterium
CTTTTGATGAGTATTACCAAAATTATAAATTTCAGGATACAAAGCACCCTGAGATTGTCTGTTTAAAAGGTTTTTTTTCTCTTGAGTCCGGCAAATTATATATTTCTATAATAAATATCATTTTTTAAAAAAGAACTGGAAAATAAGCAAGAATAAAACATTAACCTCATAGAAAAAATTATCAATTCAATGTTATATGTGCAGATTTAACAACCTCTTCAATATCACTTCCTGTAATGATATTGACTGTCGAACCACATTCAATACCTCTTTTGATATATACAAGAAATTCTATATTCCCGGCCGGCCCCTTTATAGGCGAATATGTAATTCCACATGGAATAAATCCTGAATCCGAAATTCCGTCAATCACCCTGGTCAGAATCTTTATATGATTTTCAATACTTTTTACGACGCCCTTCTTATGCTGTGAAGACTCAGCCTCAAACTGCGGTTTAAGTAAAACAATCCCCTCTATTTTCGAAAAAATCGCCGCAATAGACGGGAGCACCTTGAGTATTGATATAAACGAAAGATCGGCAGTAAAAAAATCTATTCTCTCACTGAACATCTCCGCGGTTATATCCCTGGCGTGAGTTTTCTCCATCACTACAACCCTGCTGTCTGTGCGGAGCGAATAATCAATCTGGTTATACCCCACATCAACCGCATAGACTTTTGCCGCTCCATTTTTTATCATGCAGTCAGTAAAACCCCCTGTTGACGCTCCAAGGTCAACGGCAGTTACCCCTTTTAATTCGATCCCGAAAAAATCTAAAGCCTTTTTCAACTTTTCACCGCCACGGCTGACAAAAAGCCCCCCGGGCCTCTCAACAGTTATACTTTCATCTCCATTTATCTTTTTTGAAGGGTCCCGTACAGTTTCACCGTTAACCTTTACCCAGCCGGCAACAATTTCGCGCCTCCCCTTCTCCCTTGACTGTGACAAACCTTTTTCAGAAAGGAAAAAATCGAGCCTGATTTTTTTCATCCTGCTAAAATACCCCTGATTAAAATTAGTAAAATATATGTTAAGCAACTAACAGTGGCTTAAATTAGTATTTAATGTCAAGAAGTTCAATCCTGCCGCGGTGATTTTAATTTCAGCAGACAGGGAAAATGATTTTTTAAACCTGGGAATTTGTTATATTTATATTTAATTTAAACGGTAAAGAATGATTAGAAAAAAATTGTACATTCTTATTGCTGCGATTATATCCACACTGATTATAACATATATAGTCACCATGAGTATATCGGGGAACTTTCAAAAAAAAATATCAGAGAAGACAATAAACGCTATATATGAAACTGTCGGCATAAACTCCGTCCGCAGGATTGACTCCATACTTGACATACTGTCCCGGGAAATAAAAAACAGGAGAAGCGAGGAACAGGCCGGGATAATTAAAAAATTTTTCAGTTTATACAGGCTCTTTAAATTTGAAAAGTATACCCAAATTATTACCTACCCTGATGGAACTCTGCTGCACATTTATTCAACGGATTTTCCTCAGATAAGTATGGATATGCAAAACCGGCCATACAGGGAAATAATTACAAGGTTTCAGAAATTAAAAAAGAAAGGGGGAGGTACTGAATTTTATAGTTACGACATAGACAATTCTCCCGACAGAATGATCTATGTTACCCCGATTCATGAATCAAGTTTCTGGTATTGTGCAGACATCAACCTCACAGAATACATAAAAACAATTGAGAACGTATTTACCCCGCTCTCTGAACTTAATACAATACACCACCGGTTAACTTATTCAATTTCTATTATCATTTTTATATTCATTGTTTTTGTTTTATTATATATAGGGAAGCAGATAACATCCCTTGAAAAGGAAAATAATGCACATAGAAAAAGTCTTCAGAAAACAAATACTCTTCTTGAAATTGAAGTAAACATACGGAAGCTGATAGAACATGAACTAAAGGAGACAAACAGGGAACTTAAATTTATATCATCACATGACAGCCTCACCGGCATTGCTAACAGAAGGTCCTATGACGAACATCTTGCCAGGGAATGGGAAAGAATGGCAAGAGAGAAAAAAAACCTCTCTCTTGTTATGTGTGATATTGACTTTTTTAAAAATTATAATGACGCATACGGCCACCTCGACGGAGATGAATGCCTTAAAGTTGTGGCCGGTATTATCCATAAATCAAGCAGGAGGCCGGCCGACCTTGCTGCAAGGTATGGCGGAGAGGAGTTCTCAGTTATTCTCCCTGATACTGATATTGAGGGAGCAAAACTTGTCGCGGAGTATATACGCACAGGGATTGAACAACTTGATATTAAACACTACGATTCACCGGAAGGCCGTGTAACTGTGAGTTTAGGAGTTTCATCAGTGATACCGGTTCACGGAGAAGACCCCAGAACACTTACTATTAAAGCAGACAGGGCTCTCTACAAGGCCAAATCAAATGGAAGGAACAGGATAGAGATTTGTGTATAAACATTGGCTTATTCAGCTGTTTTACGAAGTGACCCGGCGAGTTCACCAAGAATTTTAACTGCCCCGTCATTCTCCTCCCGCCAGCACGCGGAGTTAAGCCTTATGCAGTTTGTAAATCCCCCTGACATTGAACATATTGAACCGGGCGCAATAGATATCCCCTTCTTAAGGGCAAGATGGTAAAGCTCCAGTGAATTTATATTGTCCGGTAGTTCAATCCACAGGACAAATCCCCCGAAAGGTTCAGACATCCTTGTACCGCGTGGAAAATATTTTTTCACAGATGCTACAAGAGACTTCATCTTTACAGCATAGGCTTTCCGCTGAGTGCGTAGTATGTGCTCATAACCCCCGGTAGCGAGGAGCCTTGAAACCGCAAGCTGCGGCAGAACAGATGTCCCGACATTGAGCGAAAGCTTAATATCCTTCATCTCCTTCATCCATTTCGCCGGCGAGACCCACCCTATCCTGAAACTCGGACCAATGATCTTTGAAAATGACGAGCAGAGTATCACATTCCCCGACCTGTCGAATGATCTGACAGTACTTGGCCTTTTATCCGTGTAGTACATGTCTCCCCATGTGTCATCCTCGATGAGGGGAATATTCTTTTCAGCAATAAGTTCAGCAAGCTCCCTCTTGTTCTCATCGGGCATATAGTGCCCCAGTGGATTGTTGAAATTTGTTATGAAAAGACACGCCTTCACAGGATGATGATCAAGTGCAAAACGCAGAGCTTCAATGCTTACTCCATGCTTTCTATGAGTCGGAATTTCAATAAGCCGGAGTCCCAGTGAATGAAAAGTTTTGAAGAGATAGAAATAAACAGGGGATTCAACAGCAACCAGGTCACCGGGCCTGCACACAGCCGAAAGCGCTATATAGACACCTTCCATGCATCCGTTTGTTACAATTATATCATCGGGCTGAATCGCGCAACCAGCCATATGGCTCTTTTTGGAAATCTGGACGCGAAGCTCCTCAACCCCTTCAGGATTGCCGTAAAGATTAACATACCTGAGATCCTTTGACACAGAAGACAGGTGCATCGACATTTTTGAAAACGGGAGAAGCTCAGGGTCAGGGAGAGCCGCTCCGAACTGAATAAGGGACGGGTTAGCCGAATCCTGAATTACACTCATTGCAAGGTCCTCAAGTATTACATCAGAGGGAGCTCCAAGCTGTGAACATATATCATTTTCATGATGCGTTTCAATTTTCTTCCTGATATAAAATCCGGACTGCGGCCTTGCCTCAATCTCCCCCCTGTCCTCAAGGAGCCTGTAGGCCTGGATCACAGTGGACATGCTTACACCAAAACGTTCGCTCGCCTCTCTTATTGAATAAAGCCTGTCACCGGAATAGAAGGCGCCGCTGTTAATCTCCAGAGATATTTTTTCAGCAATCTGTTCATAAAGATTAATGGATTCTGCCATAAACGCCTCCAAACTGTTATGGTTATATATGCATAACAGTACTGAATTTTTTTAACTGTTATGGTAACAATTTTATGCTTTGTGGCTTT
>CAZVFJ010000034.1:11441-19226 GCA_964625825.1 uncultured Leptospirales bacterium
GGGTGTTAAGATGCTTACTGATTCATTAAATACCGTGCTTTTCAGCACTACCGAAAAGAAAAAACCGTTATTCTTTTTTCTCCCTAAAGGTGACAGGGAAATTATCAGAAAAAAGAATAAGGCAATAAGGGTAAGGTGTATATCCGGAGCCCTGTGGATTACACAGGAAGGAGATATAAATGACATCATACTTAAAGCCGGTGATGAATTTATAATCACCAGAAAAGGAATAACGCTGATAAGTTCATTTGCTGATTCAGAGTTCTCATCATCATTACTCTGATAGGGAAACTCTCTAATTTCTATATATTCAGGCCGGTTCGATTCATCCAGGCTGAGAAACACCTGTGACTCAATCCGGCCTGAAACTTTCTTTAACTATCCGTTGTATTCATCAATTGTTTTACGAAAACCATTCATGCGCCTCACAATCTCCTCTGAATCACGATGGAGATGTTGAGCACCGTCAGTATTGGACATTGAAATATTATTTATCTCGGATATGTGACGCAGTATTTCTTCGATCCCGCTCCTCTGTTCCTGTGCGGCTTTAGATATAAACTCGGCCCTGTTTTTAATACTTACGATACTTGCCGTAACAGAACTGCCTGTTTCGGACTGTCTGTCCCTGAATTTAACAGTACCGCCAATGCTCTTGTTTATCGCGTCAACCCCTATTATGATGGAGCGTATAAGTTCAGCTGTCTGCCGGATTACATCGCCACCTTTATGTGTTTCACTTTCATTCGCGGCTATGAGAGCTGTAATATCCTTGATGCTTGAAGCTGTCCCGTCCGCAAGTTTCGATATCTCGTCGGCGACAACGGCAAAACCGCGCCCCGCATCACCCGCTCGTGCTGCCTCAATTGCCGCGTTGAGAGAGAGAAGATTTATCCTGTCAGATATATCATTGATGATACCAACAATATTCTTCATCTGGCCTGAGCTTTCACCGATACGGGCCATGTTCTGCTCCATATCCATAAGGGATTTCTCTCCGTTCCTGGCCTTCTCTGTTATCTCTGATGTTAACCCAAGCGACCGGTTTATACTCTCCCCCACCGCCTTTATAATCCCTGCCAGTTCGGAGAGCTTCACGGACATGGAATTTACATCATTATTCTGAACTCCGGCAGCTTCTGTTATATTCTCTATCCCCCCTGATATCTCTTCAATATTTGCTGTAATTTCTTCTATGGATGAAGAGAGGTCAGTGGTATTCTGCGAGAAGAGGTCGCTCTGTTCGGACATCCCCTTCATAGAATCCATTATAGCTGCTGAACTGTCACCGAGAACTTTCTTGATGAAGTCATAGTTTTTCATATTCCGTTCAGCTTCAATCCTCGCGAGCTCCGTGTTACGGCTGAATATTTTTGATATCAGTATTGATATAATCCAGAAAAATATAAATGAGAATATTGTATTATTCAGAAATATTATAACCTGCTTCATATTCACGTTAGTTACAAAATTCTGCATAATTATAAACAGGGCGATATCTGTAATAATAAACCCGATTGAAATAACAGCAAGAAAGGATGGATTGGTGAATACCACGCAGAGCGCCAGGCAGGGGTATACAAAAAATATATAACTCGAGAGAGCAAATTCAGGATTCATAAAAGGCTCCCTTATAAGCCCTGCCATTATTGCGAGTGAACAAATTGTAATCATCAGTCTTGCGGATACTTCGTAATTTCCCTTCCTGAGAAATACCATACCTGCAATCATCCCGAAGAAGATGAATGGAGTGATAAACAGGGTCTTGATAAAATCCTCCCACCCGGCAAAAAGCATGCTGAACTGAAGGAAAAACACTGAGACAAAAAGTATCAGCTGAAAAATAATGAGAAGCCTTGCCCTTGCGTAAAGGAGATAGTCTTTACTATCGTATTCCCTGAGAAAATATTCGGTCACTTTCATAAAATGTTCCCTGATTAAATGATATTAAACGGATATATCTATCATAGAACACTCTATATTACAAGTAATAAATAATTCAGGCTTTTTTAAAAATCATACCGCTGCCGGTTAAAAATAAACATTAAGTAAAAAATCTTGACTCACCGGCACCCGATCATAACGTCTTACTGGCATATAAAATCAAGTGAGCAGATTATTTTGAAAAGACATCCGTATATACTTATAACAACAGGGGCTATGCTCTGGGGACTCATCGGGATATTTGTAAAAGGGCTTCAGAACGCGGGATTCAGCTCAATGGATATTGTTGTAATAAGGGCGATTTCAGCATCCGTGATTCTCTTCACATACATTACATTCACGGACAGAAGACTCCTCAGGGTCCACTTCAGAGACCTGAAATATTTTATCGCAACCGGTATACTCAGCATGGCCTTTTTCAACTGGTGCTACTTCACGGCAATTAAAGAGGTCTCTATCTCCATCGGGGTTGTACTCCTTTACACGGCACCGGCATTTGTAATTGTGATTTCAAGAGTAGTTTTTGGAGAGAGGATTACAAAGAGAAAGATCGGCGCCCTTGTCCTTACTATAACAGGTTGCTGTTTCATCGCGGGGATTGTCCCGGGGGCGGGGCTTTCCATATCACTGAGAGGTTTTATAATCGGGCTCGGTTCAGGTCTCGGGTATGCCCTCTACCCTGTATTCGCGAAGCCCGCAGGAAGAAAGTATTCATCCGTAACAATAACAGCATACACATTCCTCTTCACTGCTGTATCGCTCCTTCCTTTCAGCGGAATAGATAAAAGCACGGGCCTTATAAATTCACCATCGGTAATTATATACATCGCCGGGCTCGGGCTAATCCCTACAGCTCTCGCGTATATCCTCTATACAAAAGGGCTTTCTTATGTTGAGGCAGGGAACGCGGCTATTATCGCGACGATCGAACCTGTTATTGCAATACTTACCGGAGTGTTCCTTTTCGGTGAGAGTATGAATCTGACACAGGTCTGCGGGGCGGTGTTCATCTTAATCTCTCTGTTTATAGCTGGCGGAGGAACGTTAAAGAGAAAATGATATAGTTTCATAAAGACCCTGTCACTTCGCAAAGCTTCGGCCGGAATGAAAGAGTACTGATACTTTTATAAACTGCTGTAATAATAAATATCTTCCTATACAAATTCAGTATGCGTTTACGGAAAAACCTCAGCAATCCTCACAGAGGGTAATTGATATCCTCCCGAGCCTCCTGCTGTAGTGAATTCTAAAATCTTTCCCCTCACGGAGGCCTAGAAATACAAGCTTATTCTTAAGTATCGAGAGAAACTTATTCGGATCAATAACAGACTCAAGAAAGTATTCCCCTGGACGGAGTTCACTTATGTATGATTCATCATCAATTATCTCCGTAACAACCTGGCTATCGGATTCGGCGCCTATAGCTATCTCGTATTCCTTTCTGTCAGAGCTGTACCTCTGCCTTATGGGAGGCCAGTCCTCGGGGAGAAAGCAGTTTACAGTGAGGAGATCAAAAACAATGGAATAAAGTTGTTCAGTGGAGATAATTGTTTCACCATTTCTCGTAATGGCAAGTTCAACCCCCTCATGCATAAACCTGATCCCATCAGAATTTTTTTCGCTTTCCATCAATCAAATCCTCCGAAGCTGATTATATGCGGATACAGGTAAAATACCGCAAATTCAATCATTTTCCAATATTCCTTTTTCCCGGACAGAAGAGTTCCTGTAAAGTACAATTTTTCCCCGCCGGAAACGGGGAAAGAGGCAATTATAAAAATTTTTAAATCCTTTTATACCCGGCTTACCTTCTCCGCTTTTTTATAAACAGGATTATTTTTCATTTATCAGATTTTTGAGCTCATCTGCTATTTTTTTCATCCTTTCATTACTGGCATTCAGAGATTCAGCGTTCCTTGTATTCTCCTGCACAAGGCTGTTTGTATTTTCAATAGATTTGGCAATCTCCTGTATCGCTATCGATTGTTCAGAAGAGGCATCTTTGATGAACTCCGATTTTTCATATACACCTTTATTCCGGAGGATCATATCACCCTGTACATCCTTCTGCTTTGATATAACCTTCATAGTATCATTAGCTTTTAACTGTAAATTGCCAAGGCTGTTAGCTAATGATTCAATAAAGTTTATAATTTTTGCTATTATCGAATTAGAGAATTGCACGTCACTTCTCCCTGCCCCGATTAGATCTTTAATCTTTTTCAGTTCGCTCGAAGAGTTGTCCGCGAGTTTACCGATCTCATCCGCGACAACAGCAAATCCTCTCCCGTGCTCTCCGGCGCGGGCAGCTTCAATTGCGGCGTTAAGAGAAAGAAGGTTTATCTTGTCGAAAAAGTCATCAATGATATCAGCGATTGTCTGCATATTCTCTGAATTCTCCAGAGTTTTTTTATTCACTTCATTAAGCGAGCCTGACGATTCACGGCCTATCATGGACATTTTTGAAATCATTAAGAACTCTTTCTGCAGCTCAGAACCGAACAATTGAAGCGAATCAATAAGCTCTGATAATGTATTAATACTTTCAGTAAGGTCATTCACAGAGCTATTCTGATCTTTTGTGGCATTTTCTACACTTGACGTGCTTGATGAAATCTCTTCAATGGAAGCGACAAGTTCCTCAATAGTCGCGGCCTCTGTCTGTATATTATCGAAGATGCCAGATATAGCCTGATCTGTTATTCCCATCGCGGCGGTAAGTTCATTATATGATTTGCGGATAGTAGCAATAAGTTCCATTATATACTGATTCTTTTCATTACTATTTTTTGCTTCATTATTGCTTATTTTCAAAGAAAGTTTCAGAGAACGTAATGTAATGATAGCAATGAAATAAGCTAAAAGAAGACTGGCTATGAAAATAATAGTTCCCCGGGTAATCATATCCTTCAAAATTTCGGGGGAGATAGAAACTGTCAAAATGTCAAATCTGAAATAATTCATAACTATAGCAGCAATAAGTAAAGCTGTTACTGAAATATGAACCCAACGGAAAGAAAATACAGTAGCAATAAGCACAGTAGGGAAAGAAAACAATAACACTGTCAGAATGTTCAATTCTGCCGGCCTTGTAAATCCGGCTACGATTATAACTGCAGTCTGAAATAAGGAGAGCAATATACCAGCCGCCCTTACTTTACCTTTAAAAATAAGTATCATCGTCAAAGCCGCGGATGTGCAGGAACTCCCACTTGTGATGATTGAACTGATAAAACCAAGTTTCTGATATGTGTATAAAAAAAGAAGCACCATAAAAATAAAAAAGAAAGCAGAAATAAAGAAGAGAAACTTTGCAAAAGACTTTGTAAATGGATCTTCATTGTTATACCTGAAAAACAGTTTTGAATCCAGCATATCTGAAAATGGCATACTCCCCCCTATGTTGCATCTGACAATTTTTATTTTTATTATTATAAATTACGGCAGTGTATCAGATTAAAGATAAAGACCCATTGATGTCTTTAATCCGGAAAATATTTTATTTAATTTTTAAATTAATCCGACAGGATAAAATTATTATCTGCCAGGAGTAAGACTTTAAGCTATTATCTTTAATCTTTGTATAAACCGGCACCGGTGAATAAAATATTACAAATATGTTTTTTTAGAATGTCAAATCTTTTGCAATATAATACTGTATAATTTTGTTTTTATATTCTCTATACCTCAATTTATCTATTTATTTGGAAGAATATTTCTAAATATTATGATATAATAGAGTAAAGACCTGGCAATGCTACGTCTCTATTCTGTAAAAAAATTGAAAGCGTAATTACATAAGATATAATAAAACTAAAAGATGCTGCGAGGTATAAGATTAAACATTGAAACATAAACGTGCTGCATTTGAAGATAAATCCCCGACAAAAATTTCTTCACTGAAAGAACGCTTCAGCCATTTCAGCAGCACAGATTCTCCGCCCTGGATCGGCGAAAAAAAACGGATTGTTGTAATCGGCAGCGGAATCGGGGGGATGGCATCAGCATCAATATTCGCGAAAACCGGTCACATTGTAAATGTTCTGGAAATGAACGAAGAATTAATCGGCGGGCATACAAGATGGCTTACAATCGGTGGAGTGAAATTTTCAATGGGGCCGCAGTATGTCTGGGAGTTTGGCGAGGGTGAAGCCGGGGACAATTTTTTAGAATTCCTTGATATTAAAAAATCAAATCCATTCACCCTTATGGATAGAGATGGATTTGAAAGACTTTTTATCGGGTCTAAAGATGAGGAGAGCAATTCATATTTTTTGAATTTCAAAGTACCCCTGGGACTTGAAAAATTTAAAGAGCAGATTGCGGCCCTATTCCCGGAAGAGGCGGATAAACTCTCTTCTCTTTTTGATGATATGAACAGGATTTATACTGCATTTAAAAATTTTTTTAAGCAGAATGAAGACACAGAAGAGAGGATACTGCTTGCTGTAAAATTTTTACTGAACGGAGAAATTCCAGCCGCATTAAAGATAAAACTCGGACAGACACTCTTTATATCTGTTAAGGAATGGTTTGACCATTACGGCATCAGTAGCCTGCCACGCCGAATTATTTACGGGCATGGAGGTATCTTTGCAGAATCGGAGTCTGAAATGTCGGCGATTGCTTTTATTGTTGGAACCGGAAATTATCATAAAGGCGCCCGTTATCCTCAGAATGGATTTCATCATCTATTTGACTCAATGGCTGAGGTGATACGTGCAAATGGAGGAGATGTAGAGACAGGGAAAAGAGTCATCTCTCTAAAGGTTGAAGATAACCTTGTGACAAAAGCCATATGCGCTGACGGGAGCGAGTATCCCTGTGATTTTATATTCAGCGACATTTCGCCGCGGCTTACATATAAACTGCTGGGAAAAGAGAATACAGAATTTGACTATACTCCGTCACACAGCATCCCCGCCATCTGTATCGGCCTTGAAAAAGGACTGGATTCTATACACAGAATGAAGGGCACGAATTACTGGTGGCAGGACGGCAATGAAATCAATTATGATAATCCGGATATTACCGCTCCGCCCCGCATGCTCTATATAGGTTCTCCAACAGCAAACGGGAATAGCGGATTGGGAGAGTACGATAAAGATGCACTTGTTGTTTACTGCCCGGGCAACTACCCGCAGGAAAAAGAGATATATAATAAAGGGGATACGGCCGTAAAACTTTTCAAGAAAAAACTCGCGGAGGATACTGTTTCTATCCTTGATAAAAATTTATTTCCAGGATTAAGATCAAAACTCATTTTTGTCGAGGTAACAAGCTCTATTGACATTGAAACAATGACCGACTGCGAGATGGGGAGTGCTTACGGCAGGAGGATGAATGTAAAAGAAATTTTAAAAGGCCGTATCGAAGATAACGGCTCCCCCGGAAATCTTTTCAATGTCTCTTCAACAAAAAATACTCCCGGCATTGCGGGTGGTATTTTTACTGCAATAAAACTGTTTGAAGAACTGACCGGCAAACCGTTTTCATCTAACCATATACCGTGACCGGTATCCGCAGTTTTTTGTCGGCAAATAAACCGAAGGCTGTCGCTGAGACCGGCAATGATATCTTCTTTATACAATCACCTCATATCAAAACCACTTCTGTATACTTCACATTACAATGAGGCATTAAACTTTCATTTTCAATCCACACGCCCGCGTGGGGCGTGACTTCTCCGGCAAACTGTTCTACCCATGTACCACCGTTTCAATCCACACGCCCGCGTGGGGCGTGACTTTCTTATTTGCCGCAACATCCGCTTTCTTTCTGTTTCAATCCACACGCCCGCGTGGGGCGTGACCATGTTTTTGTAAATAACAAGTACTTTTC
>CAZVFJ010000035.1:0-19024 GCA_964625825.1 uncultured Leptospirales bacterium
GGATTATTCATTTTTTTAAAGTTCCTTGAAAAAAATATTTGACAGACTTATCGGTCGGCGGTAGAGACGTCATCAACTAAAGTGAAACCTATGACAAACTTGATAAAATATTCAGCAAAAACAGCTTTCGCGTCCGCAGAACCGAAGTCTTTCAACTTTGGTTATTTTTATTTCTATTTTTACGGAAACTACATAATAGTGTAACGCGAGTTTTATCCAGGCATATGCAAAAAGACCCTTTGATGAAACTCAAAGGGTCTTTTTTTTTAGGTTAATCTGCTTCGGCAAAGGGAGTATAAAAAATATGAAGAACCTCAAACTTGTTAGATTTGATGATTCGCACAAAAAAAGCACATTCCGCGTAGGAAATTGTGAAATCGGCAAAGATTTTATAATCGTAGGAGGCCCCTGCAGCGTCGAGACTGAAGAGCAAACTCTTCTTACCGCAGAAGCTGTAAAAAAAGGTGGAGGAAATATGCTCAGAGGGGGAGCCTTTAAGCCAAGGACTTCTCCTTACGATTTCCAGGGCCTTGGCCTTAAGGGACTTAAAATTCTTGAGAAGGCGAAACAGAAAACAGGGCTCCCAATTGTAACTGAGGTTATAGACCCACGGGATGTTTCATGGGTATGCGAATATGCGGATATTCTTCAAATCGGGGCAAGAAACATGCAGAACTTCTCCCTTTTGAAAGAGGTTGGCAAATCGAGCAAACCTGTGCTTCTTAAGCGGGGGATGTACTCCACATTACGTGAATGGCTTAACTGTGCTGAATATATTCTTGCTGAAGGAAATCCCAATGTAATTCTCTGTGAAAGAGGAATAAGGACATTCGAAACATATACCAGAAATACTCTGGACCTCAGCATTGTACCGGCAATTAAAGAATTGACTCACCTTCCTGTTATGGTTGACCCATCTCATGGAGTAGGGAAATTGAGTCTTATTGAACCTATGAGCCTGGCTGCTGTTGCTGCCGGGGCAGACGGCCTCCTTATTGAAGTTCATATAAATCCAAAAGAAGCCTTAAGTGACGCGGAACAGCAGCTTACTCCTGACCAGTTCGCGAGGCTCACAGAGAAAGTTCTTAAACTGAAAAAATTCATGGATGATTCAATATTTACAGAGAACATATTGGAGGGATAGTTTGAGAGAGATTAAGCTCACTCTTGAAAAAAAAATTTCTTCTGTTTATACAGGCGAAAGTATCTCAGGAATCAGAAAATTTACCAAACCGGAAAGCAGTGTGATAATCACGGATTGTAATATTCTCAGGCACTACTCTGCCATGTTTGACGACTACCCTGTAATTGAAATAGGTACAGGAGAAAAAATAAAGAATCTCTCAACCGTTGAAAATATCATGCGCAGGATGATAGAAATGAGATGTACAAGGGAAACATTTCTTATTGGTATAGGTGGAGGTATTGTTTCAGACATCGCCGGGTTTGCCGCCTCGATATTTATGAGGGGGATAAAATTCGGGTTTGTATCAAGTTCCCTGCTTTCACAGGTTGACGCAAGTGTGGGCGGTAAAAATGGTGTAAATGTTGATATGACAAAAAATATGGCGGGAGTATTTGCTCAGCCTGAATTCGTCATATGTGACCAAACGATGTTAAAAACTCTTCCGCATGAGGAATATATAAATGGCATTGCCGAACTTGTAAAGACGGCATGTCTATCAAGTGATGGCCTCTTTGAATTTGTATCTGATAACAGAAAAAAAATCCTTACAATGGATATGGATACTATTTCAGAAGCGATTTTCAGATGCATAAAGTTTAAGACAGGTGTTGTCGAGGCTGATGAGAAGGAGAATAATCTGCGGCGGATACTTAACCTTGGACATACGGCAGGTCATGCGATAGAAAAGGTTAAAGGTCTTAAACATGGATTTGCTGTCGCGGCAGGCATAGGAGTTGCTCTTGATATATCTGTGAGGCATGGATTTTCGGATAAAATAACTGCTGATGAAATTAAATCTCTCCTCAAATTTTTTGGACTGCCGTCTGAAATTAACAATATTATAGAGAAAAATGATATTCCCGTTATAATGGATGCTATAGAATCGGACAAGAAACGTGAATCAGGGAGTGTAAATTTTATTTTGCTCAGCAAACCAGGATCGCCGTTAATCAGGGCTCTCAGCTTTGAAGAACTTTCTGATATATTAAACTCGCAGTTGTCAGACGATGGAGGCTGCAAATGATTTGTGTAAGCATAGCGGACGTCTCAGTTAGTGAAGTATGCAGGATAATCAGGGAAAATGAAATTTCCGAGGTCAGGCTTGACAGGATAAAATTCGCAGTAACCGACCTCGAAAAGATTTTCAGCTCAGGCAGAACCATTGCAACTTACCGGCCGACTGAAGGGATAGAGGAAGAAGAAAGGAAAAAAATACTGACTTCCACGATAAAATACGGCGCATCGTATATTGATGTTGAGGTTGAAAGCAGCGATTCATTTAAATCCGGTCTTAAAGAATCAGCTGCAGCGGCCGGATGTAAAGTCATCGTATCATATCATGACTATGAAAAAACACCGGTTATGCGTGAGCTTGAGCAGCTTGTATCATGGTGTTTTGAAAGCGGGGCTGACATCGCGAAAATCGCATGCCTTGCCAACAGCACAGCCGACGCGGCACGGCTTCTCTCCCTCTATTCACTGGGCAAGCCCGTAATTTCTATCGGCATGGGTGAAGCCGGAAAAATAACAAGAATTGCGGCACCCCTCCTTGGCGCGCCATTTACATACGCGTCAATTGACGCTGAGCGAGAGACCGCGCCTGGCCAGATTGACTCGGGAACTCTTACAAAAATTATTGATATGATAAGGAAATGATAATGGAAGTTGATGACCATATACTTCTTGGTGTGGCCGGCTCGCCTGTCCTTCACAGCAGAAGCCCTCTTATGTTCAAAGCAATATTCCAGAATATTGCTATTGACGGTTCATATATAAGGTGTGCTGTCCGTTCTGCTGATGAAGCAGTAAGGCTCATAAGGGAACTCGACTTCCGGGGAATGAATATAACAGCTCCATTCAAAGAGAGTATCACTCCCCATCTTGACTATATATCGGATGATGTAAAATCAATCGGTGCAGTAAATACAATTCTGAACAGCGAGGGCAGACTCTCGGGATTTAATACTGATCACATGGGGGTCACTGAACCGCTCGAATTGAAGCTTGGCGATCTTACGGGGAAAAAAGCTCTTATCCTCGGGGCTGGTGGAGCCGGGATTGCAGCAGCATACGGACTGAAGTCAAAAGGAGCCGATGTGCTGATACTTAATAAATTCGATGAGCAGGGGGCTGCTGCCGCGGCAAAAACAGGGACAGTTTTTAAAAATCTTAAATTTTTCAATGAAGAAATAGCCTCTGCTGAAATTATAATAAATACTATCCCATATGAAATCGGGGCACTGGATATTTCGGAGATACAGAAAGGAACTATATTCCTTGATGCAGGGTACAAGAAATCCCATTACAGTGCCCTATCAGCAAAATACGGTTTTGATTTTATAGGTGGAGAAGAGTGGCTTGTTCACCAGGGCATTTATGCCTGCGGCCATTTTCTCAGCTTTCTACCTTCTGCTGATCTTTTAGCTTCTGCTCTTGAAGCAGGCAAAGAAAGAAAAAAGATTATATCACTTACAGGATTTATGGCATCAGGGAAAAGCAGCGTGGGAATATCTCTTGCCACGAAACTCGGATATGAATTTGCCGATACTGATACAATAATCGAGCAGAAACAGTCTATGAGTATAAACGATATATTTTTAAATTATGGCGAAGAAAAATTCAGACAGATAGAATCTGACGTTCTCCTCTCTTTTCAGGGAAGAAGCGATATTGTTCTCTCGTGCGGTGGCGGAGCTGTACTGCGCGAGGAGAACAGAAAATTCCTTATGAATGAGACTGTTCCTTTCTGGTTGTATACATCGATGAAAGAAACTTTAAAGCGTGCGTATGATGGGACAAGGCCTCTCCTCAGTAATATGGAAAGGCCGGAACAGCTGATGGAATTATTTTTAAAGAGAAAGCATCTATATGCCTCTCTATTCGGGACACTTGTAATTTCTGAAGGTGCCCCTGAAAAAATTGCGGAGTTAATTAATGAAGAGATATGTTTATCCTTCTGAAATAAAAGGGAGCATTACAGCCCCGTCATCAAAGAGCGGCATGCAGAGAACTATTGCAGCAGCGCTGCTTGCTGAAGGCGAGACGATTATTGTTAATCCTACATACTGCGATGATTCACTTGCAGCAATAAGGGCAGTTGAAGGGCTTGGTGCTATAATTAAGAGATATTCCGATCACATGCTGATTCATGGGGGACTGAGCCCTGTCTCTGATACTCTTAACTGTGGAGAATCCGGACTTTGCATCAGGATGTTCACACCCATAGCAGCTCTTACAGGCAGAGAGTTGACTCTTACAGGTGAAAAATCACTTGCGGAGCGCCCCGTATCAGCGATTGAAGAACCTCTGCGTGAGTTGGGAGCTTCAATTTCATCTAACAATGGCAAGTTGCCAATTAGAGTATCAGGAAGACTCAGTGGAGGTACAACGGAAATCGATGGCAGCATAAGTTCACAGTTTGTTACCGGGCTACTGATGGCGCTCCCTAACTGCGATAATGATTCTATCCTGAAAGTAAAAAATCTTAAAAGTAGAGAATATATAGATCTTACTATAAATATACTTAAAAATTTTTCGGTTGAAATTAAAAACAACAACTATAGTGAATTCGGAATAAAAGGAAACCAGAAATTCAAGTCCGGCATAGCAGAAATTGAAGGAGACTGGAGCGGCGCGGCATTTCTTCTTTGCGCAGGTGCCATAGCCGGGGATATAACTGTAAACGGAATCAACATGAATTCTCCTCAGCCGGACAGAACTGTAGTGACAGCTCTCAGAAAAGCCGGAGCAGAAATTTCGATACGCCCTGACTCAATTGATATAAAAAAAAGCAGCCTGAAAGGTTTTGAATTTGATGCTACAGAATGCCCCGATCTTTTCCCACCACTTGCAGCACTCGCGTTATACTGCGATGGTGAAACAATAATCCATGGAGCAGATAGGCTCCGCCATAAAGAAAGCCATCGGGGAATTACAATTAAATCCGAGCTTGAAAAACTTGGAGCAAAAATTGACCTGCATCCGGACTGTATGGTAATAAAATGCGGGGCTGTGCATGGCGGAGAGGTGGAATCTCACGGAGACCACAGGATTGCCATGGCATGCACAATTGCTGCACTGCGAGCTGACTCACGGGTTGTTATCAACGACGCTGAATGCGTCAGCAAATCGTACAACGAATTTTTTGAACATATAATAAGGCTGGGGGTATTGGTAAAATGAACAGCTTCGGAACATTATTCAGAGTCTCCATTTTTGGTGAATCTCATGGCCCTGCTATTGGAGTTACGATTGACGGGACTCCTGCCGGAATTGAATTTTCTGAAGCGGACATGGCGGGAGATATATCAAGAAGAAAACCGGGAACACCAGGGACAACCCCGCGGGCAGAAGCTGACACTCCTGAAATACTGAGCGGACTATTTAACGGCCGCACAACAGGTGCACCAATGACTATTATCTTCAGAAACAGTAATACACGTTCTGGGGATTATGAGAATATTAAAGTTCACCCGCGCCCCGGGCATGCGGACTTTACAGCAATGAAAAAATACCACGGTTTTAACGATTACAGAGGTGGGGGACACTTCTCCGGCAGGATAACCCTGGGGATTGTAGCAGCAGGTACTGTGGCAAAAAAAATTCTCCCCGGAATAGAAATCAATTCTGAAATTCTTGAAATCGGAGGAGTAAAAGATTATGAAGACATCCTTCAGGAGGCAGTTAAAACCGGGAATTCACTCGGCGGTATAATTCAGGTCAGAATCACCGGCCTTCAATGCGGACTTGGTGAGCCGTTCTTTAACTCATTTGAATCAGTACTGAGTCACCTGATTTTTTCTATACCTGCCGTTAAAGGAATAGAATTTGGCGCCGGATTTGCTTCCGCGAAAATGAAAGGGAGTGAAAACAATGACCTTATTATCTCCCCCGAAGGGAAAACCGCAACAAACAATGCCGGCGGAATAAACGGCGGGATAACAAATGGCAACGATGTTATATTCAGGGTAGCGGTTAAACCCACACCCAGCATAAGCCTTCCGCAGGATACTCTCAACCTTGCCATAGGTTCATCTGAAACTCTTGAAATACGGGGAAGACATGATGCATGTATCGCACTCCGCACACCTGTAGTATTCGAAGCATGCGCTGCCATAGCCTCGGCAGACATGTATCTCACAAATAAAACATATCAATAAAATGGAGCAGAGTTATGAAACTTGAAGAGATAAGAAATACCATAGACCAGATCGACTCTAAAATTCTGAAACTTCTGAATGACAGGATGGAGCAGGCTCTTCTGGCAAATAAATTCAAAAGCAAAATTGAAGATACGGCAAGAGAAGAAGAAATTTTTGACAGGATAAAACATACACCTAATCTTCTGCTTGAATCCGATTTTACTGAAGACCTGTACAAACTGATTATTGCCTGGAGTAAAAAACTTCAGGCTAAAGAACACCAGGTTATAGGGTTTCAGGGGGAGCATGGCGCCTACAGTGAAGATGCGGCAAGAAGATGGAACCGGAATCTTCTTACTATTCCCTGCACAACTTTTAATGGCGTCTTTGAAGGTGTCAACTCGGGGATGTTCGATTATGGTGTTGTACCTGTTGAAAACACCCTCGGCGGAATTGTCGGCCCGGTAAATGAACTTCTTATAAATACTGAACTCCACATCGTTGGAGCAGTGGACATGCCGATCCACCATAGCCTTATGATGCTACCCGGTACTGACCACAGGGAGATACGTGAAGTATACTCTCACTCCCAGGCCCTCTCTCAATGCAGGAGATTCCTTTCACGAAACAACCTCCTTCCTGTACCATTTTACGACACAGCAGGAGCAGCACGAATGCTTACTGAAAAGAAACCGCGTGCAACCGCGTGTATAGCAGGAAAACTTGCGGCTGAACTTTACAGACTTGAGATTCTGAAAGAAAATGTTGAAGATTCAGATATAAACCGTACGAGGTTCCTGATACTCGCGAAAGAAAAAAATAAAATGGAAGGGAACAAATGCTCAATTACTTTTACCACTGAGCATAAATCAGGTACACTCTTCAACACTCTTGAAATCTTTGCGAAGAAAGGAATAAACCTGACGAGGATAGAATCAATACCGACAGAACCGGGACATTATTCCTTCTTTCTCGATTTTGACGGATCGGAGAATGATGAGGTTATCAGAGAAGCTCTTTCACTGGCAGAGGGAGCAACATCCGGCCTGAAACTTCTTGGCTGTTACTGTGAAAAATTTATTACCGAAGAGATGATGAAAGGAGAAATATGATGAAAATTTTTATAATCGGGGCAGGCAAAATGGGGAGTTGGATTACGGAGGAGATCTGCTTTGACCATGAAGTAGCAGTGTTTGATATCGAGCCCAGGAATCTGAAACATTTTATAAATATACAGCGTTTCATGAAAATGGAGGAAGTCACAGAGTTTAATCCTGACATGGTGATCAACTGTGTTAATCTTCAAAGAACCGAGGAAGTCTTTAACCAGGTTATTCCACTCATTTCTGATAAATGCATAATAGCAGATATTGCTTCAGTGAAAAACGGCCTTGCAGCATACTATAAAAAATGTGGAAGGAAGTTTGTATCCGCCCACCCTATGTTCGGACCAACATTCGGGAACGTCCGCAACCTCAGCACTGAGAATGCGATTATAATCAGTGAGTCTGATGCTGAAGGGAAAAAATTTTTTCATTCCCTCTTTGAACAGGTGAACCTTAATATTTATGAATACACATTTGAAGAACATGACAGGATAACAGCATACTCCCTCTCAACGCCATTCGCTTCATCACTTGTATTTGCTGCATGTATGAAAAAAATAGACGCCCCTGGAACAACATTCAGGAAACATATGGAAATCGCACGAGGTCTTCTGTCAGAGGATAATTACCTTGTTTCAGAAATACTTTTCAATCCCTACACACTGAAACAGATAGAGAGCATAAACCAGCAGCTTTCCTACCTGACTCATATTATAAAAGGAAGGGACTATGATGAAATGGTTAAATTTCTGAATAAGCTGAGGAAGAATATCAGTTAAAATTCAGGGATAAAATAAGGGGCTGCAGCCCCTTATTTTATCTATATAGTATAATTTATTCAACCGAAAAGGATGAAATATTGTCACTGTTGAGTGAATTTTTTACACGGTTCATCTCGGTTTTACTCCTGAGGCCCTCAACTCTGACTTTAAAAAATTCCCCGTCCTGGATGACCCTTACCGGCCTGTCTGTTATTCCTTCAATTCTTGTTTTAAGACTTTCGGCATTTCTCCTCGAGTAGAAAGCCCCGGCCTGAAGTTTCATGTCATCGGTATCAGCATAATCATTACTGCTGCTTTTAACTCTCGTTATCGGGTAATCCTCATCTGATACAGGTTCCACATATCTTGATGTGTAATCGCTTCCGCCGGCACTGTTTTTATCTCCTATCTTTATTACGTTGATTCCGACATTTGCTTCGCCGACACTTACCATATCAAGTTCTTTAGCTGCACCGTAAGAAACATCAATTATCCTGTTTCCCTTATAGGGCCCCCGATCATTAATCTTCAGACGAACTATTTTACCGTTTTTAAGATTTCTCACTTCTACTACTGTGCCAAACGGTAAAGTTTTATGAGCCGCGGTCATGCTGTTCATGTCGAATCTTTCACCGGAAGCGGTAGTCCTGCCGTGAAATTCACGCCCATACCATGACGCCATTCCTTTCTGATAAAAACTGTCAGTACGCATTCCTTCATCTGTATAACCGGAATTATACCTGCTGCCGTACTCTTCCTCCCCGGAGGAGGCTGTATCCCTGTAAGAGTCAGCCCTTGAGCTATTATATCCGTTTTCTGAATTATTACTTCTGTCGTAATCTTTTTTTATTTTTGCGATATTATTATCATACTCTTTCACGGATGAATTATTATTTCCGGTTGTAGAGACTTTTTTATTATCTCTATACGGTGGGATTTCATCATCACCACTATCGACCCGGTCAAATGCTTCAAAATCCTCAGTTTCAAAACTCCCCTTATAATCATTACCTCTTGTCTGGGCTTTCCCCGGAGTACATCCAGGCAGAATCATAAAGATAAATATCGCTATAAGCGGCAGCGTGGTCCCTTTCAGCATTTTTTTCATTTCCAATACCTCCAAATATACAAACACCTGTGTATTATATCGGAAAAAAAGTATCTCTGCTTTATCCCATTTTTCCTTTTATGTCGCAAAAATCCTTGACCTCTATATATTATTGCTAAAATAACCTTTTGTGTGCCTGAAATTTCTCAGAAAACTCAATACCCAAGACTGATAAACAGAGGAATAAATGAAAATCGTATCGAGTAAACCTACAATCACCAGAAAAGACCTCGAGGGTGTCCTTGACTGCATGATACATGATGAACTTACCACGGGCAGCACTGTTAAAAATTTCGAATCAAATCTTTCTGACATTACGGGTATAAAATATCCCCTTGCTGTTAATTCACTTGTATCATGTTATATCCTGATCTTCAAAGCCCTGGAGATAGGAGCCGAAGATGAGATTATCCTCCCCTCCTTTTTCAGTAATTCAGCATTGAGTGCTGTTATGCTCACAGGGGGCAAGCCTGTTCTGGTTGACTCGGACGATGGTTCATTATTCCCATCAGGAGCTTCAATTAAGGAGAAGATTACAGAAAGTACAAAAGCTATAATTGTTGGAGACATGCTCGGCTTCCATTTTGATTCCGACGAGCTGAAGGATGTCAACGTCCCCGTAATTCTCGACATATCCCACTCGATCGGGACAGAGTATAATGAAAAACCGGCAGGTTCGGCAGGCGCCTTCGCGGTAGCATCATTCGCTCCGTCAATGATCATAACAACAGGCAATGGCGGAGTTGTGCTAACCAATAATTCCAGGTATTTTTCATCAATGAGAGAATTGAGAGGGGGGAGTAGTGAAACACTGAATTTTGATTTTACCATGACCGACCTCCAGGGAGCCATGGGGCTTTCACAGATACTAAAACTGAAGGCCTTCATAAAAAGAAGGAGGGAGATCGCGATGAAATATTATGAGTCTGCACGCATAACCTCCCATAAACCAATGTATCCCTACAGTGAGACGTCAGCATACCAGAGCTTCCCTGTAATATTTGATGCCCCCTCTGACAGAGTTGATAAGTACTGGAAAAAAAACGGGATAGAGCTTGAAAAAGTCATTCCCCATCCGAACCATGAGCTCCTGGGACTTAAGGGCTTTGATTTTCCGAATGCAGACCGGCTTTCAAAAAAACTTTTTTCACTACCGTTATACCCGACTCTCAGTAAAAAAGAGATAGATAAAATATCAAAATCGCTCGGAGCTTTCATATAGGAGTAACTTAATCTGTAATTATTTATCTTCTAATATATAAATAATGTCACCACACGCATCACTGGAGGCACCGGCCATACGGAGAAAACAGAATTTTGTTACTATTGTTTCTTTTATCAATTAACTCGTTTTTATTCTTACTCCGTGACTCTGTAGTGCTTTTTTATTATTATCTAATAATTATTCATGGAGAAAATAATGTACGTACTTACAATAGAAGATCACTTCGCATCAGCGCACCAGCTCCGGGGCTACAGGGGAAAATGTGAAAATATACACGGCCATAACTGGAAGGTTGAGATAAACGTAAAGGGTGAAAAGCTTAACAATATAGGGCTTCTCATAGACTTTCAGGATCTGAAGGCTATTCTTAAAAAAATTACTGGTTACCTTGACCATAAAAATCTCAATGAGGTGGAACCTTTTGATAAAATAAATCCCAGTTCAGAGAATATTGCGGAATATATTGCAGGGCGGGCACAGGAGGAGCTTAACCTGACAGTTCAGAGCCTTATTGTGGTTTCAGTTACAGTGTGGGAATCCGAAACATCGAGGTGTACTTTTTACCCCTGAACCTTCCTGGAGATAATAAGCTCTTTGATCTTGTCTTTCAGTTCATCAAGATTTGACGATTTTGTCAGGTAAGCATCAGCTGTCCATGTCATGAAATTACTTTTGTAATTAGAGTATGCTGTATAGATGATTACAGGAAGTTTTTTTTCCATTGTTATAATCTTACCCAGTGTTTCAATGCCGTCCATTTCAGGCATCCTTATATCCATAATAACAAGATCAAACTTGCCCTTCCGGACAAGTTCCATTGCTTCCTTTCCATTCATCGCTTTTTCAACATCATAACCGGATTCCTGAAGATCTTCGGCATAGAGCTCCCTCAGATTTTCTTCATCCTCAACAATTAATAATTTTGGCATAATTTTAACCTGGAGTATTTTTTTTAAACATAAAGAATTCCAATAATAATAGCAAGTTTTTATCCAATATTTTCATCATTAATTACGACTTTTGTCTCTGCCGAAGGGAGAGGGATCTTGATGACAAATTCAGCACCCCCCTCCTCTCTGTTGAATGCCCAGATCTTCCCCCTGTGGTCCTTTATGATCTTCTTTACATTCGCGAGTCCCAGGCCGACACCTGTAATTTTCGTTGTAAAAAAAGGTTCAAAAATAACATCAGGATTGTCTGCCTCGATTCCACTCCCGGTATCAATAAACCTTACAAAGATATTAGCCTCATCACACTCGGTAAGTATATGAATCATCCCGCCGGATGGTGTTGCGTCTATGGCGTTCTGGAAAAGATTCAGGAGAACCTGCTTCATCTGGTTAAAATCTGATTTTATATTCGGGAGAGATTCATCCAGATCCATCTTTACCTTTATATTTTTTTCAAGAAGGACATTTTTTAAGAGCCTGTAAGTATCTCTTATTATATGATTTATATCATTGAATTCCTTAATATACTTTGATGGTTTTGTAAAATCCATGACATTGGAAAGAATTTTTTCAAGGCGTTCAGACTCCTTCAGTATTATATCAGCGGACTTATTAATCTTTTTCAGATCAAGATTACTCTCTCCTGTATGTTTTAGAATCCTTTTCGCGTACCCTCCCATGGTGACAAGGGGATTTCTTATTTCGTGAGCTATGTGTGATGCGATCCTCCCCACTGCGGCCATCTTTTCAGATTCAACGATTGCATCCTGCCGCTCCTCGAGCTTTTTTATCTCCTTTTTCACTTCGATGAGATTAAGGTAATTCTCTATCAGAAAGGCTGCCTGGAAAGAAAAAATAGAGAGGAGGTCTGTACTCTGGAGTGAAATTCCCGTCATATTATACTTGTTATCTGCCACGATAAGCCCTATTACCTTGTTGAAAGAAATCATTGGCATTACTACAAATTCATCAACCTCCATAAATTTCCTTATCCCATCATCCAGCCTTTCATCAGTCCAGGCGTTTTTAACATGTACCCTCTCTTTATTTTTTACGGCCCAGGTAAAAATATTATCATCACTGAGACTTACATTATAGGCCTGTACTTTCTTTATAAGGCCTCCCCTCTTTATTTCAATAGGATATTGTACTGTAAGATCAGTATCTGATGATGTCAGTGAATTCCATATCTCGATTGCTTCATCAAATGAATCCGGTCCTACTGCCATCTTACCCGCAAGATTATCCTCCTCCACCATAAATAGCATGGCTCTGTTAAACCCGAGCCCCGAGCCCGATGTAACGCCCACCAGTATATTGTAAAATGTTGTCTCAGCCTCGGCCTCTTCACCCATTGTTTCAGAGAGATGACTGAGGATAGTGGCGTGATAATCCTTGCTGAAACGATCAGTAATGTCATCAATAATTATGACCACCTGCGGTTCAAAATTCATTGTCATATAGGAAATTTTAAGGTCAGAGATTATCGACTTTCTCTGTATTGACATAAGGTGTACATTTTTGAGAACAACCGTTTCGCTCCCCTTTCCCTTCATCACCTGGCTGATCCCCATCTTCAGCCTCGTATTGACAAAATAGAAAAGTGAATTGAGCCCCTTCCCTATAACCCTGTTAGCGTCAACACTGAATTTTTTGCAGAACCCTTCATTGGCAAAGATTACATTTTCATCCTTGTCGATAACGATAAAATGAGAATTAATAGAACATATTATATGGCTGTATATTTCGTGAAACTTTTTCAGCTCATCACTCTGAGACGTAACAATTGAATCAAACTGTTTTCCGACGTTAAGGAGTTCCTTCAGCACCTGGGATATTTTATCTGATACCACTATATCTGATTCATTTAATACAAATTTTCCCTTTTTGAATTCATCGATTATCTGACGCAGGTTGCGGAGATTATTCCAGAGAAAAAATCCCACCTTGTAATAATAAAAATAAAGCCTTGCGGTGAAATACATGAGCATACCGGCAATGAGCAGAATATATGTAATACTATCAATCTGCTCCCTGTACGCGAGGAGGCCTAAAACATATATAGCCAGTATCAGATTAGGTATGAATATCTTTACCATCCAATAAAGGATATTTTTAAAATTCTGATTTTTGATTTTTAACATTATTTATTGCCATTTATTCCTTACGGAATTTTCAGGAACTGCCATGTCCTCTACCAGACTAACGGGCTTTTATCTCCGGATCTCAAATTTAAATATTGAAGTCCCTACGTTATCTCCCTGAGAGGTAAATTCCCATGAATTATATTACTTGAGTCAGGCGTTATTTATCTTATAAGAATAATTTTTTAAACTCTTATTTTAAATCCATTTTTCTTCTTACGCCCAAAGAAAGAGCTGAAAGTCAATCTTATACAGTATAACACGTTTGCAATGACATCCGGTAACTGAAATACATAATAAATAACCAGATCTGATAAATCTACCCGGCCCAAATTAATAATAGTCAATATTAGAATTATCATCAAGTCTATAATTCAAAAATATGAGCGAAATAGTTTAACCTGTTAATAAAAAATGGTTTTCTTCTTTTTATATCTCTCCAACAATATACCCGATTATAACATCTTATAGCAGTTACCGGTTGTATTAAAAATTTTTATGTCACCTCTGCTCAGGTGTAGATCCATTATTTATAATACTATGTATTGTTTTCTCAGGATACACAGGAGATTTAATCCGCTCATAAAAGCTATAGGCACAAACCATAAAGGAGAATTATGAAACTTGTAATAGCAACAGGCAACAAAAATAAAATAACAGAGATAAAAGATAAATTTTTAAAAACCGGAGGCCTTGAAATCATTCCACTTAATGAATTCAAAAATGTCCCGGAAATAATTGAGGACGCTGATACATTCAGCGGCAACGCGATGAAAAAGGCCAGGGCTATCAGAGATTTCACCGGCCTCCCCTCAATGGCAGATGACTCAGGCCTTGTGGTTGACGCACTTAACGGTGAGCCGGGAGTCTACTCAGCAAGATACGGCGGAGAAAACGCTGATGACCGCGACAGGTATCTACTTGTTCTCGAGAAGATGAAAGGGATCCCTGAAAATGAGCGGAGTGCGAGATTTGTATGCTCTATCGCCATAGCTATGCCTGACGGGAGGGAGTATTCCACAGAAGGTACATGCGAAGGAGTTATCTCATCTGAACCGCGCGGAGATAACGGTTTCGGATATGACCCTGTTTTTTATCTCCCTGAATTTGGAAAGACAATGGCTGAAATCTCCCTTGAAATAAAAAACCTGGTGAGCCACAGGGGGAGAGCCCTTGACCGTGCCGCCGAAATAATCCGGGGACTTAAAGATGAATCATAAAATAAGCATTACAAAATCTGAAAAGATTATAGATATACTGAGGGGTTATTATGGCAATGTCAACCCCGACCTGAAATTCAACGGCCTTTATGAACTGACAATAGCGGTTGTGCTCTCGGCGCAAACTACTGACAAACAGGTAAATTCTGTTACCCCGAAACTATTTTCAAAATACCGGAACTTCAAATCACTGGCTGAAGCAGAACTCAGCGAAGTGGAGGAGATCATTAAGAGCACAGGATTCTATCATGCAAAGGCGAAAAATATTATCGGCCTCTCAAAGATGGTTACCGGAAAATATCGAGGTTCACTACCGCGGGAAATGGATAAACTCCTTGAACTCCCCGGAGTAGGGCGAAAATCAGCGAATGTTATACTTTCAATCGGTTACGGAATTCCGGGGCTTGCGGTTGATACACACGTAGGGAGGATCGCAAAAAGGCTCGGATACACAGAGAGCGAAAATCCCGACATGATTGAAAAAGATCTCTGTGCCATCATCCCTCCGGACAGATGGCGCGACACGCATCTCCTCTTTATAAAACACGGAAGGGCTATATGCAGGTCAAGAAATCCTGAATGCGGATTATGCCCGGTTAAACACTTCTGTTTGTACCGGAAAAAAAATAATATCACCTGATACTTTCAGCGTACTTTCTGAAAGCATTTACAACATCAAGATCATAAAACTCCTTTTTCCCGGAGTCTGCCGGATCGAGTTTAGTTATTCTCATCAGGGAATGATATGCTCTCTCTGAAATTTTTTTGTCAACATCAGTAAGCCTCTCTGTCAAAAACCTGACAGCCTGATAATCATCCACATAAGAAAGGGCATCTATTATCAGCATCTTAATAACCATACTTCCGTTATCGTAAGTAGAAAAAAAATCTTTATTCTTCTCCGCATAAAATGAGGAGAAATACTTTTTAAAATTTTTGCTGCCTAGAATATAATCGGGATTTTTCACGGACTGGAATTCCGCGTATTTCATGACATTTTCAAAATTAAGCCTGATATTTTTTTTATAAAGATATCTGAAAATATAATCAGCGTCATCAGTTTTTGCTGTAACCGCAAAACTCTCCCACTGCTCCCGGCTGAACTGTATATCCTTCCCGCTTTTTCCTGAATAAATGATCAGGTCTTTTACATCCGATACAGTATTATACTTCGCAACAGAGCTTTCAAAAGATTCAAATACCTGGTAAAATCCGCATTTAAGAAGAGTCTTTGCTGATATGGAATGGATATTCTTCCCTGGATCTGAAAATACAAATATCATAAAATATACTGAAAACAAAGCGGCAAAACTGATTGTCCCCGCTACCGCTCCGGCAGCTGTTGAGTGAAGAAATTTTAACCTGCTTCTTGAATATCCGTAGACCAGTATAAAATAAAACGCGGCAAACTTCATCAGCTTAACAATAGAAATACCAATCCCGGGCTCAAAAAGCTTATAAAGGAGTTTATCCATATAGAAATAGCACATTGCCGTGACAATAAAAGCAGGGATCGCAATACCAGGCCTCAGCTTCAGCCTCAGGACAACAAACAGTATGAGGGTATAAATTACAGTATTTGAATACCTTCCATCCATCAGCTTGAGAAGAGGGTCTACCGGCCAGTTCACATTCTGGATATAATTAATCAGGGTAAAAATTACAGTCATCAGGTATATAAAAAGGAAAGGAAAAATTCTAAGGATAAAAAAGAGATAGATATCTCCCCATTTGCCGTATTTATCCTTGTATAGTTCCCTGAGTTCATCAGTATCAAGTTGTGAAAAATTAAACACAACATAACATGACAAAACCATAATGTAAACTCTTACAATTACAGATACTCCACCCCAGTCATAGTACATGTTAAAACCGAGATTAATCGCATAAAGAAGTATAAGCACCAGGAGAAAGGGATATATCTTCTTAATTTCTTCTCTAATTGTACCCATAGGCTCTCATAATTTTTTATTAGCAGCTCCGCAAAAATGCCCATTGACACTACCTGAATAAGTTTCTCATATCATATTTAAAATTCAATAACAAAAAAGTATTTATTACTTAACTTATTTAAAGAAAGTCCCATTATAATATATATTTTTTTAACATTCATATCGTATAATATGGAGTTTCTATGAGATTCGAAAATCATGATTATGCAGAATTCTATGACCTGCAGCAGAGTGAGTCCGGTTACCCCGGGAAGCTTTTACCACCTGTTATTGAAGCACTTAATGGATACACTTCTGTTATCGATATCGGAGCAGGCACAGGTTTTTTTACCATTCCACTCCTTAATGCCGGTCATGAAGTCACAGCTGTTGAGCCCTCCTCCGGAATGTCCGATATCATAATAAAAAAATGTCCGACAGAAAAGAGAATTCTTCTCAATATTATTAATAAAAAATGGGAAAACTGGACCGGCGCGAAACATGATGCTGCGATATGCATACATTCTCTCTACCCCATGCACGATGTTAAAAAATCGATCGAACTGATGCTAACCTCAGCTGACAGAAAAATAATTATCGTCAGGGAACCATTAGAGATGAAAACCATCACAGGTTTAATAAGGGGGGAGTTTAATATTAAATCAGACAGGGAGTTTAATTCCCTCGTAACCTCGACGCTGAAAAACCTGGGCGTGGAGTACAGTATGACAAATATAGTTGAGGAGCGCCCTCACAGGATTACAGATATTGGACATGAAGCCGATTCAGTTTTATATCACCTTAAGATCGACAGATCTTACAGAAATAGAGTTTTAAAGATGATAAGTAATCTCTGCGAGGAGGACTCAGGAGGCCTCTTTTTCCGCGCAGTTTACAGCGACAACCTGTATATTTTTTAAACCTCTCCATTATAATAAATACGCTTAAATTGCTGTTGACCACTAATCTGAAAACTGTTATATTGATTATGCAACCTGAATGAATACAAAAACAAAGCAAAGGCAGAAACAAGATAATGACAGTAACCGAAATAATTAACAGATCTGAACTTGAGGAGAGGCTTGACGGGGACTTCTCTCTCTTTGGCGAACTTACCGATCTTTTTTTTGATGATTCAATAGCACTCCTGAAAAAAATTGAAGATTCCATAAAGACGAAAAATGCTGAATCCCTTAGAAAGACAGCGCACACACTAAAAGGAGCCGTGGCAAACTTTTCAGCTACCAAAGCATATGAGGCGGCCTTTGCACTCGAAATATCCGGCAGGGATAATTCACTGGATGATGCTGAAGAAAAATTTTCCATACTTACAAAAGAGATTGAAAATCTTACGATCGAAATGAAATCTATTCTGAAACAGGGTTCTTTTTAATTCCGGAGATAAAATGAATTTTCCAGAAGAATTATCACAATTCGCGGTAAAATTATGCAGAAGCGCGGGGGCAATTCTAATGTCCGGTTTCAGGTCAGAGAGCACCACGATCAGTTATAAAAGCCGGACTGATATTGTGACAAACATAGACAGGGAATCGGAGGAATTCATTGTTTCAGAGATAAGGAAAGCTTTCCCGGAACATTCCATTGTTGCCGAGGAGGGTACCAGCCGGGACTCAGGGGGAGAATTCATATGGTATGTTGATCCCCTTGACGCGACAAACAACTATGCGCATGGAATTCCTTTTTTCTGCGTATCAATCGGAGTATATCTTCCAGAGGAGAGACGTGTTATCAGCGGAGCAGTTTATGACCCAATCCATGATGAAATGTTCCACGCATTTTACGGCGGAGGGGCATATTGTAACGGCGAAAGGATCATGGTTTCGGGCACCCGGGATATAGGGATAGCACTCCTTGCGACAGGCTTCCCCTATGCCAAGGAAGACATGGAGAGAAACAACCTCAGGCAATTAAATGCCTTTTTACCACGGATACAATGCATCAGAAGACTCGGATCTGCCGCACTCGATCTCTGCTACCTTGCGTCAGGAAGGATTGACGGCTACTGGGAACCTATGCTTCACCCCTGGGATACGGCTGCCGGAAGCCTCATAGTCACAGAGGCCGGAGGGAAAGTAACCAGATATAATAACGAATATTTTGATCCTGAATATCCTGAAATTCTTGCGTCCAACGGAATTCTGCATGACAGAATGATTGAGATAATGCATACTGCTAAATAAATAAAAAGGCAGCATTACTTATATGGAATATAACGCCGACGTGCAGTTTTT
>CAZVFJ010000036.1:0-18958 GCA_964625825.1 uncultured Leptospirales bacterium
GCTTTATTTACATATTTGACTATGCCGTTTTTTTCACATATGACGACGCACCTGGGGCTCTGTTCAATTACATCAACAAAGAGTTTAATCTCCTCTTCGACCATACTTCTTTTGTCAATTTCATATAAAAGGGATTTGTTAAGTTTCTGAAGTTCTCCTGTCCTCTCTTCTACCATACTTTCAAGCTGATGCATATGGTTGTTGATATTCTCTTCATTTTTTTTCTCATCTGAAATATCCCTTGTTATTACAAGAGCGGTGTTTTCTTCCATTGCGATAATACGGGATTCATAGTAGATGCTGCCTTCATCTGACGGGAAGTTGTATTCAAAAATCCGGACTGAATCTGTATGAAATGCTTTGTCAATTTCCGGTTTTGCGTTTTCACTGATCTCTCCCGGCCAGAGCATGTTCATTTTTTCCATATCAGATTCAGTAAATGGCGAGCCATCCCTGTTTATTTCAAATATTATATCCGGTATTGATTCTATAATCTTTTGTTTATTTTTTTCACTTGCCCTTAGCCGGTTTTCCATTTCAAATTTAAAAAGGGCTATCTCTATAGAAGAGGAGAGTACCTGGGAATTGAACGGCTTAACTATGTAGTTCAACGGCATTGATTTTTTTGCTCTTTCAAATGTCTGGCCGTCTGTGCCTGCAGTTATATATATAAACGGGATTTTATTTTCATCGTATATTCTTTCAGCAGCTTCAATTCCATCAATATCTCCCGAAAGAGAGATGTCCATAAGTATCAGGTCTGCCTTGCGGCTCTTGATAAAACTTATTGCTTCTTCTCCTGTAGTTACTATATCAAGAACATTATATCCCGATTTAATCAGAAGCTTTTGTAGGATGAGCCCCGATGGTTTATCATCTTCCACTACAAGTATGTTAATCATTTCTGTATACCTCCTAAACCTGTATTTAAATTAATTAATCAAATTTTTGATATTTACAGGTTTTAAAGTATCCTCCTTATATAAATATATGCTGCACGGTATTCCGCTCTGTCCCGTAATAATACTCTTTGAAGAATAGTGATATATACTGATAGGAATACAATTTAAAGATAATCAATTAAATTTTAATATGCCAAATAATTCAGAAAAAAATAAAAAATTTAACATAATTATAAACAGATCTCAATTCTATTCCGGTATTATTCCTGGACTGATTTAACATTAATGAGGTAGTATTGCAATAAAAAGAATATTTCTTTATGAAGTGCTTGATTAAAAAAAGTTATTTAGAAATAATAAGAGGAACTGACGTTTTTACAATTCTCTTCATAAATTATTACTTTATAACTTAAAACCGGGTATTTTAAATGGAAGACTTTGTAATTAATAAAGAAGTAACAGATAAACTAAAAAGGATTACCCCTTTTATTGATTACAACACGATCAGCAGAATTTTTAATAAACTGACGGATTATGCTGAAGTAATCACAGAGGGTAAACTTTCAGGAATAATAAATTTTAATTACAGCCTGAACAGCCAGCAAAGCAACATGATAATAGAACTTCTCCTTGAAATTCAGGCTTTATCGAGAATTTATGTTATAGCACAGAAGGGGAAGAGGGACCTTGAGGGGGAGTATATATCCAATATCTTTTCAGATACTACTAATCCGGCAGGGATATCATCTTATATCAGCCTTCGGACTCTTCTTGAAAACAGGTTGAATCATCAGGTCCAGCAGTATAACATGAATATGAATAAGAATAACACGACAATGTCGATTCCGATTAATGAACTGCATGGCCATGTAAAGACATATAAAGATTTGATCAGCACCAATATTACAATATCTCACAAGGCTCAGCACGGTTATGTCGCCGCATCTCTTCATGATGCGTACCTTACAATTCTGAACCGTACAGACTGGTGGGATGACAGAACCTATATGAAATATTTTTTCAATGAGGATGACCAGTTAAGGAGAAGCCTCAACCTTATTACTAGGGCAGAGAGGCTCTCTCTTTTCATGATCAATTCAAATGTTAAATCCATTCTCAATTATTTTCAGGAGATCGCTGCTGCCCGTTTAAAAGCAAGGCAGGCTGAAGTTGATGAGGCGATGGAATCGCGAAATATCGAAAATATCCGCAACGATGAAAGCAGCATAAGATTTTCTGATAAACTCCTGATGACACCCTTTGGCAGGCAGTACGGGTTAAAGATAGATTCAATTATTACTGAAATGTTCAACAGTGAAGAAATTACAGCAATGGATAAAGATGAGGAGGGGATTAAAACGATTGTAGTATCCCTTTACCAGGTTTATAAAGCACTCCCTGCCTCTCTCTCAATGAATAAGAATGTTGATATGTGCGTGTCTCTTGTCTACTACCTCCTCGGTATGGATTTCGGGATTAAGAAGTTTACCGAACTTTTTCTATATACTGATAAAAAGATTCCATTCCCGAGATTTTTTACGGATATCAAGGATGATGCGGACGAGTTTCTCACCAGGGTTTTTATTGTTTTCTTTGAACAGATTTTTAGTACTATTTTCAGAATTGTCAAAAGTCTTGACATGAAGCAGTACGCGTGTGCTTTTATTATAAAAAGGATCTACCTGATTAAAGGGGAGGACCTCCCTACGTTCGGGTATTTTTTTATTAAGGCTATTGCAAGATACGGGAAGATTAAAGTTTTTTAGAATTAGATAGAATTTTTTTACAGGACTTTGTCATATCGGCATACTTTTTTAAAAAATTTTACTGGAATTTAATCCGGAGCTGTTTCAGCAATATGGTTTTTTTTGAAATGGATTATTATATATATATATTGATTTTATGGAGGTGCAGCAATGGCTGCGGATTCAGGTGATAATTACGACGGCGGCGTCAAGCTTGAATCAAGAAAGAAGGTGAAGGAACCTGAGATGTTCCGGGTTATTCTTCATAATGATAACTATACCACAATGGATTTTGTGGTTGAAGTTCTTATGACGATCTTCCGGATGCCTTCTGCGAAAGCAACACAGGTTATGCTTGATGTTCATAAGAAAGGTGCAGGCATCTGCGGAACATATACTTATGATATTGCGGTAACTAAAGTCGAAGAGGTTCATCTTATGGCTAAAGAGAGGCAATTTCCGCTCAGGTGTACTTATGAAAGGGCGTGAATAAAGTAAAGGACAGATTATGGAATTGAATCATGTATTAAACGACGTCCTGATGGAAGCTTTCAGTCAGGCAAAGAATAAAAAGCATGAGTATCTTACTCCTGAACATATTCTTTATGCCTCTCTCAAGTTTGAAGAGGGGAGAAGGATTATTGAAGGTAGTGGCGGGGACATTGACAGCCTGAAAAAAAGTATAGAGAATTTTTTCAGTACAAAGATGGAGGAGACGGATGTTGATGAACCGAAACAGTCCGCCGGATTTCAGAATGTAATGGAGAGGGCAATATGGCACACTGCCTCCGCCCAGAAGAATACGCTGGATCTCGGTGATGTTCTTGTTTCAATTCTTGATGAGGAGGAATCTTTTGCAGCCTACTTTATGAACCTTGAGGGGATATCAAGGTATGAGCTTCTTAAGTATATCTCTCACGGAGTTTCGGTATTCCCTGAAGAGCCATATGATGATGAGAGGCTGGATGACGAGATAAAAGAACAGCCTGAGAAAGAGGGGAATAAAATAATTGAGGCCTATACCACTGAACTTACCGCTAAAGCCCGCGCCGGCGAGATAGACCCTCTAATCGGGAGAGAGGATATTCTTGAAAGGACAATACAGGTACTCTGCAGGAGAAACAAGAATAATCCTATTCATGTGGGTGACCCTGGTGTAGGAAAAACCGCAATCACAGAAGGGCTTGCTCAGAGGATTGCTGACGGGAATGTTCCTGAAAGTCTGAAAGATCTTAAGATATATTCCCTTGACATGGGGTCGCTTATTGCGGGAACAAAATTCCGTGGAGACTTTGAAGAGAGGATGAAGCGCGTAATATCTGAACTCAAAAAGATGAAAGATGTTATACTCTTTATTGATGAAATTCATACCGTTGTGGGCGCGGGAGCGGTATCAGGCGGGTCTATGGATGCTTCAAATATGCTCAAGCCGGTTTTATCTACCGGGAGTATCAAATGTATAGGCTCAACAACATATGAGGAATATAAAAAGTTTTTTGATAAGGACAGGGCCCTGTCAAGGCGTTTCCAGAAGATAGAGATATCAGAACCTTCAATTGATGATAC
Organism: uncultured Leptospirales bacterium; assembly: GCA_964625825.1. GTDB lineage: Bacteria > Spirochaetota > UBA4802 > UBA4802 > UBA5550 > UBA5550. Next base: position 4,214 of record CAZVFJ010000036.1, read on the forward strand.
AATTAAGATCCTTAAGGGGCTAAGAGACCGGTATGCCGAATACCATTCTGTTCATTATACTGATGAATCACTGAAGGCGGCAGCAGAGCTCTCGGCAAAATATATAAATGACAGGCATCTCCCTGACAAGGCGATTGACGTTATTGATGAAGCCGGGGCTTATGCCAAAATATACAGGAATTCGGAAGGGAATAATATAGAGATAACAAATGAGGATGTGGAGAAGGTTGTTGCAAAGATCGCGAAACTCCCTGAAAGGAGCGTATCATCCTCAGAGAAGAACAGGCTCAAGGACCTTATTGTTGAGCTTAAAAATGAGATTTTCGGTCAGGATAAAGCAATTGAGCTTGTTGTGGATGCTATTAAAAGGAGCAGGGCTGGTTTCGGGAATCCTGACAGGCCTATAGCGTCACTCCTCTTTGTTGGGCCGACAGGGGTTGGTAAAACTGAACTTGCGCGGCAACTGGCTTATAATCTTGGTGTTGAGCTTCACAGGTTTGATATGAGTGAATACCAGGAGAGGCATACAGTCGCGCGTCTCATAGGTGCTCCTCCGGGATACGTGGGATATGATGAAGGGGGGCTCCTCACTGAAGCGATAAGGAAGACCCCGTATTCTGTGCTCCTCCTTGATGAAATTGAGAAAGCGCATCAGGATATATTCAATACCCTTCTTCAGGTTATGGATTACGCCACTCTTACTGATAATACAGGTAAAAAGGCGGATTTCAGGAATGTTATAATTATTATGACATCAAACGCCGGTGCAAGAGAGATAGGTAAAAAACAGGTCGGCTTTGATGAACGGCATGTTAAAGAGGATGCCATTGACAGCGCTGTTGAGAGAATATTTTCTCCTGAGTTCAGGAACAGGCTCGATTCAATCGTTACGTTCAATGACCTTGATGGAGATATAATACTGGATATAGTTGGTAAAGAAATTAACAGGTTCGCAGCTCAGCTTGCGGATAAGAATGTAACTCTCGAAGTAACTCCTGAATGCCGGAAGTGGCTGGCCGGGAAGGGTTTCTCAAGGGAGTTCGGGGCAAGGGAGATCGGGCGGCTTGTTCAGGATAAACTGAAGAAGTTTTTCGTGGACGAGGTGCTCTTCGGAAGGCTTACTGAAGGGGGGCGTGCTATCGCGGATATCTCAGGCGATGATGTTGTGATTTCTATCCCTGAATAATTTTATGCCTGTATTTTATCTCACCGAAAAAATACTCTTTCCTCCCGTTCATTATGCTGAACCGAGCGGCATAATTGCTGTAGGTGGCGACCTCTCCCCCGAGAGATTGCTTGAAGCATATAGCAGTGGAATATTCCCCTGGTTTTCTGATGACAGCCCTATTATATGGTGGTCGCCTGATCCGCGTTTTGTAATTTATCCTGCAGAAATTAAAATATCACGAAGTATGAGACAGGTCCTTGAGAGGAAATTTTTTCGTATAACATTCGACAGGGCTTTCAGAGAGGTTGTTACCGGGTGCAGCCGTCCGCGAAAGTATGAACAGGAAACATGGATTACTGAAGATATGATTGAGGCATATGTGAAGCTCCATGAAATCGGGTATGCTCATTCAGTTGAAGCCTGGCACGGTGATGAACTCGCGGGAGGGCTTTACGGCGTATCACTGGGCGGCGCTTTTTTTGGTGAGTCGATGTTTGCAAAGGAAACTAATGCGTCAAAGGCCGCGTTTATAACACTTGCGGTTAATCTTAAAAGACTTGGTTTTGATATTATCGACTGTCAGGTATATACAGAACACCTTGAAAGCCTGGGAGCTTTTGAAATGCCGAGAGGGGAATTTATTTCTATAATTAATAATTCCATGGTGCGTGATTCTATCAGGGGAAACTGGGGAGAAAATGGTTTCTTTAACCCGGAGTTAGAGCCGGGTGAAATCAGATTTCAAGGCTGCTGAAAATATCTTTAAGGTTCCGGTTCATGCTGCTGTATTTATTTTTATCCGAAATCCCGGATATATGAATAACATATCCTTCTTTTTTTATTATGTAGGATTCCATGACCCTGTCATGGCTGTTTTTTGAAACAGAGAGAAGGTATTCTATACCATTCTTTTTACCCCATTCCTTTGATACGGGAGTGAAGCCGCATGCCCTGTTCCATTCATCAGAGAAGATCTGTATATTTTCATTATCAAATTTAATAGCGCGCAGGAGTATACTCCCAAGAAGATCAGGGCTTTTGAATGCGACCGAGATAGAAGCTTTTCTGTCATCCTGCTTTTCTGTTCTGTTCCATCCGGAGGGGACAGAGATGGTAAAAGTGATTTTATCATCAAGGGAGAATGTCTCTTTTGATGCTTCCATTTCAAGGGCTGATGCCGGAGTCCATGCTTTCCGGTTTATCAGTTTTTTCAGACTTGCGGCTGTGTTTGTATCTATAAGCCTGAAATTTTTTCCGTTCATTTCCCATGTCAGAATCTTAACTCCCGGGTTGGTATTGAAGTTAGTTTTGATTTTTGCTATCTCTTCAGCGGTGTGTGTATACTTCAGTCTGTATCCTCTCCTGCTATAGTATTGCGTAAGGGCGGATGCCCCGCTCAGTGATTCATTTCCCTCGCGGATAAGCATATCTCGCAGTTTCATCTCACTGTCGATCTTTTCGGGAGAGAATCCATCAACAAGGGGTATGAGGGTCCCGCTATTTATTTTCTCCAGATATTGAGAAAGGTCTTTCCCCGCCTGTATATCACCTGTTATTTTTTTGTACTCTTCAGAATAATTTTTAAGAGCCTGTATTGTGTATCCCATTGATGCAATATATTCAGAATAACTTCCGGCGGTTGACATAAGCCTGTCAACTTCATCCTGGCCTATACTTATTTCTGAAGCGGCTAAGCTTTCTTTTTTTGCCGCAACAGCCTCTGTATATGATTTGGAGTAAGCCTCATAATTCTTTCTGGCGGAGAGAATAAGGGCCGAACCCTTTACTTTTAGGTTATCATTAATGCCGGCATGATTTTTTATATGATCTTTTGTCATTGTTTTTCTTACTTCAGGTGAGACCTGTTCTGTAACAAGGAGTTTTTTCATTGTCGCAAAGAGTTCACCGGCAGAGGCGCGGTAGAGATTATTTATCCGGGTATAGGCAAAGTTACCGGCAGGAAGGGCATCAGCTGTCAGCCTCTCAATGAATGACATATACTCAAGATTTTTCTCTGTTTTAGATTTGTATCGGGTGAGGTATTCATCAGGATCAATCTTTCCCGGGGAGTGTATCGCGTCAATGAAGTCAGATGAAAGATCAGCATATGCAAGGAGTTTATCCTTCAACTCGGTGAAATGTTTTTCTGCAACATTAAATATCTCCTCGTTGTATATTATTACTCCGCTGTTCTGTCCCTTTAACGCTGCTATCCGGAGCCTCTCCCTTTTAAAAAGATTATCATACTTTTTTAAATATCTATTGGCAATACCGCGGTTGTTGTTTTTGACCTTATTCATGAACCCGGAATCTTCTGTCCCGTTAATTACTCTGTTAAGTGATTGCCTGTACATGTCTATATCTTCAAGAGCGATTTTTATTTCCATAAAATCCGGAATTTCATATAGTGGATTGTTATATCCCGTTGAAGGAAATTTTTCCGTATTCTCACTCATCATTATAATCAGGCCTCTCTGAGGGGAAAATATAAGCTCCTCTATATGAACGAACCCTTTTCTTTTATCTTCAGGAGTGACTGTTATGCCGTGTGCTTCAGCGAATGAGCAGGCACTTTTGATTTTACGGTCAAATTCGGCAGACGAGAGTTCATGCTCTTTCCATTCAGCAAGAGCGGTGAGATGTTTATTATTAAATTCTGATTCACTGTTTATCCCTGTTGAAACAGATTTTTCAGCGGCCCTGAATATTATCTCCTTAAGATTTATATCATTTGAGTTGTATCCGGTACGGCTCAGTTCGTATCCGGTTGTCGCGAGTATATTCGAAATAGCTCTCCTTCTAAATTCGTCATACCCGGATGAATATCTCTGTAATATATATTTCTGGGCGAGGAGCTCAGTTTCCCTGCTTTGTTTATTTAAAAGGGGGAGTCCATTTGCCGCGGCATATTTATTTATATCATCTTTCAATGCTGATTTATAAAGAGGATTTCCGGTTGCATGTATCATCTCTGAAGCATAATATACAGATACAATCGGACCTGCTGTTTCTGATGTAATTGATTCGATTTCATTTATTGTATATTTTTTTGTTTCAGTTTTAAGAGACCCGTCGCCTGAGCCGTATCTTTCCAGTAAAGAAATGAACTCTTCTGCCGATTTTATTTCATTACTGAAAAGTTTGTCTGCTGCTGCATCATAACCTGTGAGTTTTGCCGCTTCATCTCTATATTTTGACAGCCTCTCTATCCGGGACTTCCACCTCCCCACTCTCGCATCGCTGCTGTAGAGCATCGATTGTGTGATAAAAATAAGAATTAATATATATAGTATTTTTTTCATAGTTTCTCTCCGGAACTGGCCTGACATCATTACTGCAACATCTTTATTATCGGAATTTTGTGCCGGAATTTGGAGATTATAATTAAACCTTTTCAGTTTAGTAAATTCTGATTGATATGTTATTATGTAATAAAGTATATTTTAATATGGTCATACTCTATATTTTTATTTTAGTTCTTTTTGGGTGTATCAATATACGTTTTTTCGTTCATTTTTTTAGCTTTTAAACCTGGTGAAAAGACGATGTTTCAAAATTCCGGGTGGAATGAGATGGTAGCCATCATTTGGTTAATTGCTGCCGTTAATTTTAATAAAGGCATTTTTATATTATGAATAGACTTGATTATTCATTTTATTGTTTGAGATCAAATTTTATACTTCCAATATTAACCGTTATATGTTAATTAATGTGTGTTAATTGTATATTACATTTAAACGGGACAGCAAAGATGATATACAGAGATACAGGCCGGTAAAATGAGCGTCGAAGAGAATAGAAAGCGTCTTGAAAGACAGGCCAGGAGCCTGATGGTTGCAAAGAATATCTCTGTTCAGGAAAGAGATAAGATTAATATTATTATGCGGGACAGTGACCTGAGCCCTGAAGAGAAATATACAGCAATAATAAGAGTGCTCAGAAATCTGCCCGACAGGGAGATCGCTGAAATATCCGATGAACCTGAATATGACCTGAAAGAGAAGCCGAAAGAAGTAAAGACTGTTAAAGAAATTCCGGTAGTTGTAAAACCGAAGCCTGAAAGAGATAGAAGTATAGATTCATATGCGGATATACCGGACACAAGACGTCCCTTCGTTAGCGGACCAACCGAGACTTCACTTTATATAGATGATATATATATTAAATACAGAAGGTTTAAACTCTTTAAAAAAAGACGTCTCGTTGAGAGAAATAACTGGCTCGGATTCGGTTTTAATAAAAGACTAATCCCCACCAGGAAATTTATGGGGGTACTCTCACTGATCCGCAGTTATCAGGAGACCGTGCTCTCCAGGATCCCCTCACTGCTTGATTCTATACTTAAAAATGAAGATACGCAGAGCCCGCTTGAGTATAATTATCTGAAAATGATTCGCCGCTGGATGACTATAACACCTTTTTCAAAGGTGCAGCCTTACAGGATTAAATGGATGGAACAGTGGGGATTTGAAAGAGAATTACGAACCTTTACGATGAATCATTACGCGTTCCTGAAGATTGAACTTAAACAGAGAGAGAATCTCCTTGCCTATGTGGAAAAGCTTTTAAGAGAGGAACCTGATCTTCTTAAAGAGGAGATTACTGAAGATGATGAACGAAGTACTATTATAAAAAAAGAGAATAGTAATTATTTCAAAGAAAAGAGTATCTATCAATACATGGGAGCATTCCGTTCCTTTGTTACAATTCCCGGTGAGAATGACAGCCTCCTTGCCGAAGAGTTCCGCAGAAAATATGACATATATTCAATGACTGAATTTATAAATATGACCCTGGAAGCCCTTGTATTCCAGCGGCCCTTTGCAATTACAGAACTGCGTGATTACTACGATATAAGGCCGGCTGTTGTAAGCAGCGAGATATGGGACTGCAGCCCGGAAAAACTTAAAGTATACTGCAAGGACGAGGAATCTATACGAAAAAAGAGAGTGGAAAAACTTAAAAGAGAAATTCTATGGTATGATACTCTTTATCGTCTTGTGACAATTGAAGAAAACGGGCAGAACCTGATAACAAGGTCAGTGGATGATCAGTGGAAACTTGCCGATCGTATTAACAGGGATGCGTCTGATTCGTTTAAAAAAAATTTTATGGTGTATCTTGAAGCGGCTGTTCATTATTTTAACAATTTTCTTGTCCAGCTTTTAAACGGGTCACCTCTCCTCCTGGAAAAAAAGGGCGTAATACAGGAGGGGGCTCTTTTTGCGCCTGATTATTTCAGGGAAGAAATAAGGGAACTGGAAACACTTCTTGATGATTTTTTTGTGTTCCGCAGTCATAACCCCACCCTTAAAATTTCGGATGATGAAGTAAAGAAGATCATGCAGAAAAAGATTTCTTCGATGGATCATGTTGAAAAGCTGATATACAAAACCGGGAGTTTTTTCTACAGCACCGGTAAAAAGCTGCATGAAATATACAATCAATATATTTCGGAAGAGGGAGAAGAAAATATTTCAAATGCTCCGCTTTCGCTGTCAGATACGGGTGAACCGGAGAAAGGCCGTATCCCATTCACCGCGTATATATTGAGAGAAGTCGCAAGTTCAACACCTCTGCTACGCAGAATCGCCGGCCAGAGAATTCTCAGTGAATCGAAAAAGGGCGGGATATTTATTTTTATAATGGCATATTGTTACCAGCTTTCAAATATTTGCATATACCCTCTTATTCAAAATGACATCGCAAAACGTGACCGTCTGAAGAGGGAAATCAGGGAACTTAAAGGAGACAATGAATGATACTTAAAGATAATCCTGTTACATTAAAGGGTAGAGATGGTAATATTGATATAAAAAGAAACAGCTCCGGCGTGCCGGAAATAACTGCGGCATCGTTACGTGACAGCGCTTTTGGCATTGGATGGGTTCACGCGAATGACAGGCAGCTGCAGATGATGCTTACAAGGACCATTCTTGAAGGTAAATCTTCCGAGAAACTTTCAGATGACAAAGCCCTGGTTGAGGCGGATAAATATATCAGGTCACTTAACCTCTACCCTGATATTGAAGACCAGGCCAGAAGGATTGAGCCCGAGGTCCTTGAGTCAGCAGAGTGTTATGCGGCGGGAGTTAATCTTTATCTGGAGAGTTCACGCCCGCTTTTTGAATTCAGTCTTCTAAAATACAGGCCGGAACCATGGAGCCTTAAGGATACGATGATGCTCGGGAAAGTATTTACATTTTTCGGCCTGACCGATGTCCAGGGGAATATGGAGAAGCTCATTGTTCAGATGATACAGAATGATGTTGATGAAGCCAAAATAAGGGAGCTCTTCCCATATCTTAAAGATAATATAGACAGGGACCTTCTGAAAAAAGTGAAACTTGCGCCTCCCATTGTCCCTGAAGCAGTAAGATGGCTTTCTGCTGTTCCGAGGTTTACCGGGAGTAATAACTGGGTCGTGGACGGGAAGCACACAAAAAGCGGAAAACCGTTGTTATGTGGAGACCCTCACCTGGAGGTGAACAGGCTCCCGGCGATCTGGCATGAAATTGTTGTAAGGCTCCCGCGTGAAACAATGACAGGTTTTTCACTTCCGGGAATACCGAGTATTGTTGTCGGGAGAAACCGGAATATTGCATTTTCACCTACATACTCCTTTATGGATATGATCGATTTCAGGATTGAGGAATGCAGAGATGGAATGTATAGAAGGGGTAACCGCTGGATTCCATTTGATGTGCGCCGTGAGGTAATCAGAACAAAGAAAGGCAAAGATATAAAAATAGATTTTTATGAAAATGAGCATGGGATACTTGAGGGAAATCCTTTTGAACCCGGTTTTTATCTTGTGAGATCATGGTCTGCACAAAAAGGATGCGGGGCGCAGGAGCTTAATGTTATCCATAATGTGATGAGGTCAAAGACAGTACGCGAGGCTATGAAGCATTACAGGAATCTTGACTCCGCTTCATTTAATTTTCTTATCGCTGACGTATCAGGTAATATCGGTTATCAGATGAGCGGAAGGCTCTTTGCGAGGCCAAGAGGTGTAAGTGGCCTTCTCCCGCTGCCGGGGTGGGAGAACAGGTTTAACAACAGGGGGTTTGTCCCAAAAACATCACTTCCGTTTTTATACAATCCCCCGGAAGGGATAATTGTTACGGCAAATCAGGATCTGAATTATCTGGGTAAATCTGATCCGATAAATCTCCCGATGGCTTCATACAGGGCAGACAGAATTATCCAGATGCTGAAAAAAAGGAGAAAGCTCGATACAGAGTACATGAAGGAGATCCATTATGATCTCTACTCTCTGCAGGCAGAGAAATTTATGAAACTCCTTACACCGCTTGTTCCTGATACACCTAATGGCAGGTTATTCAAAGAATGGAATTTAACATATAAGGGCGATTCGATGGGGGCTTCTCTTTTTGAGAGTGTTTACAGGGCAATTTTAAAAAAGGTGTTTGGAGATTACGGTTTCGGCAGGGAGACGGTTAGTTATCTCCTTGAGGAAACAAGTATGTTCAACGATTATTTCGGCAATTTTGATGATATAATATTCAACAGAAAATCGGCATGGTTCAGGTTCGGTACAAGGGAGGATGTTCTTAAAATGGCTGTTGATGAGGGCCTTAAAGATAAGGTGAAACCATATGGCAGAACCAGGAAGCTCTACTTCAAAAACCTTCTCTTCGGGGATAAAATTCCGTCGTTTTTCGGACTTGATTATGGCCCGGTAGAACTGCCCGGTAACAGGGCAACCGTAACCCAGGGACAAATATTCAAAGCAGCGGGAAGAGTTACAACCTTCAGCCCCTCATGCAGGATGATTGCTGATATGTCGGGGGGAGAACTACTCACTAATACAACCGGGGGAAACTGTGACAGGCCATTCACAAAATGGTATAAAAATAATATGTATGACTGGCTGAATGGGGTTTATAAAAAGCTTTTATGATTTATTCTTGACAGTATGATTTTTTTGTAAAAATATATTTATAAATGAAATCAGTATTAAAATTTCTTTTACATTAAAATATATTTTAGGAAATAGTACTGAAATTAAATTGAAATTCATCCGGTAGAGGAGGAACTATGCGTTTCTGGAATTTACTCATAATGATGACTCTGGTACTTGCATTAACAGCAGGATGCGGACCTAAAAACCGTACTATGACTCTTGAAGATTATGCAAAGATAGAGAGTGAGATGGAGCTCCCTGATCCTGAAATTGATCCTGCGAGGGTAGGGTCAGTAGCAGGAAAATATGGATACACCTATGAGCAATATAAAGAGTTTTATGACAGAGTTCAGAAAGATCCGGAATTGCAGGAAAAACTGGGTGAACTGACTCTGAAAAAGCAGAAGGGGCAGTAAACAGGAGGCTTATTTTTTCTCAAGCCTTCTATGCTCAAAAATCCATTCGCCTTCATTGGTTATCTGAATAATCCCGTAATTCCCGGTGGAGAGATCCCCGGGATTGAAAAGTACGGGATTTTCTATTTTCAGGAAAGGGATGTGAGTATGACCAAAAAGGACAATCCCCGCCTTCATATCATCCGCGCTTTTTTTAATTGAATACAACCCTGACTTCACATTGTATATGTGTCCGTGAGTAATCATTACTGTCCGGCCGTTTATATTTTCAATGAGTAAAGTTTCTTCATTTGAGTATGAGTGGAGATCTGTGTTCCCTGCAACAACAAGCACTATGGCATTATCAGGAACATCAGCTCCCCTGATATCTTTCACTCCGTCACCGCAATGGATAATGATATCAAATGGAACAGATAAATCTATACATCGTTGGAGTGTATCTCTCCGTCCGTGAGAGTCAGAAACAACCAGAATTTTTTTCATAAAATATCGTATTATTTTTTTTGAATCATCATTATTGTGCAGTCGTCGGAACGAATATATCTCTGCCCGGAAATACCGGATGTAAATTCAAGAAATGATTCATGGCCTGTCACAGGTTTATCAAAAAGAGTGTTGAGAAATTCATTAAGTTGAATTTTATGATAGTTTTCATTGATAATATCTTCCAGGCCATCAGTATAAATGAACAGGGAGTCATTTTTTTCAAGAACGGCATTATATGTAGGATAGTGGACATCCTTTATCGGGCCAAGAAACGGGTCACTCCCGGGAAGAGGTTCAAATCCTGAAGAGTTTATCCTGTATGGAGTGGGGTGCCCTGCATTCGCATATTTCAGAACTCCTGTTCTGCTGTCCAGAATACCGCAAAACATGGTTACAAATGATTCCACAGGGAGATTGGCTGCAAGTTCCTGGTTAACAATGGTCATAATCTCTCCCGGCTCTTCTGTCTCCTTTACTGCGTTTCTGAATACCATTTTCACAATTGCTGTGAACATAGACGCGGAAATACTATGACCTGAGACATCCGCGACAAAAAACATGATCCTGTCGTTTCTGAAATGGATATAGTCATAGAGGTCTCCCCCTATGTCTGAAAGTGGCTGAGACCAGCAGTAGATGTCAACTTCGTCAGATATAAAAGCAGGGTCCGGGTAAATGTATTTTTGAAGTTTTTTGGCCATGAAAAGCTCGACCTTCATGAACTCATTGAAGTCGATGATCTCCCCGATCTTAATACCATTCTCTATCCTCTTAAGCATAACTTCGGTCTGCTCAGGTTTTGTAATAAAGTCGTACGCGCCGAGTTTGTAGCTTTCAATTCTGAGGTCGGCGTCATGGTTCCCTGAAACCATAAGTACAGGCTTGGTTGTAAGGTTACTATTCCTTATGTGGCGAAGAACATCAAGGCCGTTCATGTGAGGCATATACATATCGAGAACAATGAGGTCAACATAGATCGATTCAAGTTTTTCAATCGCCTCCCTCCCGTCCTGCGCGGTAAACACGGTATAACCGGCTCTTGTAAGTATTTTTTTCATGAAGTCCCTTATCTGGGCTTCATCATCTATCAGAAGTATTCGTTTCTTCATCCGGAATTCCTGTATCCTGATTCCATTTATTCAGAATTTTTTTTCCTGGTTTCTGTAAAGAGCGCAATTCCTCCCATGACAGATAAAAGTATCATGAAAAGTGCGGTTTTAATCCCCAGGGTTGAGCCTGCTTCTCTTCTTTGCAGAAGAAGGTCCAGGTAAACCTTCTCTTCGGGTTTGATCTCGCCGCCATTGTAAATCATGAAATCAAAATAACGGATTGTATTTTTAACAGCGCTCCCGTCTGAATCCCAGTACTTGTAACCTGCAAAGAGCTGCGGCTCGCGGAGCATAACATATCCCTGCTTCATAGTTTCTGCTGATAATATAAGTTTTGACGCTGCAGGCTCAACTATGATACGTGAATAGACAGAAATACCCCCCAGGAATAGCGCTATTATAAGCGGTACTATTATAAACGTTAAATATATATTTTTATCATTTATCTTTTCCATTACTTGATCTTCTCCCCGAGGAGTTTTACTATATCCTTCTTCTCAAAATTTATCGAATCGAGTTTTACATTTTTTTCTTCAAGAAATCTGCTCCCCTGCTCGCCGGGGTTGCCAATTTTATCAGGCGATACAGAAAGCATGCTGAAAATTTTCATAGCCTCATCACCTTTAATCTCAATCTTTTCTTTAATCATTCCTGTTTCAAAAGGAAGAACAGCGGGTATTTTAAATGAGAGAGTAGAAAGTTTATCACCTGAATCATTGATCAGTATTATGCTCCCCTCAACTTTGAGAAATGCAGTTGAAGCATTTTCATTTTTCAAACCTCCCGTGAAGATGAGCATCCAGCTTTTCTCAACCCCCTGAGCAACCTCAACTTTTACGGATGGGGAGACTATCTTCGCCGGAGTTTTCGCGCATGAGGTGAAGATTAAGAGTACAGCAAGGAGTAGTGAGATTCTGAAATATAATTTATACATTAAAATGGTTTCTCCTGTGGAAATTTGATCACTAATTGATCACATAGAAGTTATATGAAAGTCAAGAAAAATACTCAATCCGTAATTCACTCGCGGTTTCGCTCTTTGCGCCACTTTGCTTTGTCGATTTTTGTCCAGCTCTCAACAACATGTTTTGTAAGTTCAGATTCCACATCTTTTCTGCTTTTAATCGGGGTGTTCTTTTTCGGCTCTTTTTTGTTCCTCGCCCTGAACTCCTCCATCTCCTTCAGAGTCAGGCCCGGTTCAGAATCGTAAAGGAGCCTGATAATATCGCGACGCCTGTTCCCTGATGATAAAAGGTCGATCATCATAAGTATTTTTTTCTTATTTGCCAGCCCTTCTTTAATATTGTCAGGAATATTTGAACCGTAAAAAGCTGCTGTTAAAGCTGCTGAAACTGATGCGAGAGCCGAAGCCTCTCCACCTTCACGTGAAGCTAGTTGAAATATACTCTCCGGCCTGACTGCTGCTTCTGCAAGTAGTATCGCATAGGGAAGTATAGATTCAGGGATGTTTACACAGGCTCTGGCTATTGGAGTTTTTAGACCGTGGTTAACGGATTCGCAGATTATATTCTCTCCCTTTTCAACATTTTTCACATTGATAAGCTTTTTAAGAAGTTCGGAAAATCTGCGGGCTTCTTCATAGAAATAATCGGGATTATGTCCCGCGTTGAATATTTTATGCTGATTATCAGAAATTATATGCATTGATTTTTCAGCTGATACTGACGCGGCAGTCATAATGTTTTCTTCTTCGCCTGAATGAGTGGAGTCCAGCAGAAGCTGGAGAAAAAGATATGTGTAAACCGCAGTTTTTGTATCAGATGTAAAAAGAGAAACAAGTTTAAAGGTATCGTCCAGCAGGGTTTCTTCATCCCCCGTCAATATCAACGGAGTGGAGATCGGGATGAGCCTGGCGCATTTTCTGTTAAAAGGAATATCGGATTCAGGTTTTTCTGAACGGATTAATGTTATCAGATGCCTCTCTGCCTGTCCAGGTTCACGGAAAAAACTGAATTCAGTACCAGGGAGCTCCGGCGCTTTTTTAAGGGCATCGAAAAATATGTCAGCCCGGAAGTTCCGGTTTTCTATACTCGCAGCAATGATAAGCATAAATTGTGTAATCGAAGAGTAGAGGCCCGGTTTTTTCCACTTATCCATATTGTTTTTCAGAGCGGGAGCCGGATCGAGGTACCCTTCGCTATCTCTGAAAACAGCCTGGATATGCGCTTTTTTCATCCCTCCGAGAGTGTACCCTAAAGCATCACCGATGATTGATGAATAGATAATTTCCCTGATTTCTGCTGTCATGCGACTCCATCTTAATGATTTTTTGATAAGCGGCTACAATGCATATAGCGGATAATATGATAATTATTCAATAAAATTGTTGATTTATACCGATTTTTTATAAAGATTATTAAATGGCAGAATCAGTTAGTAAAGTCATGAAGTTAATTCTGCCGGAAAAAGTGTTTCAGGAGTGACAGGTATGAAAAATTTTTGTGTCATAGCAGTTTTTATTACAACTGCTGTTATTATTGCAGGTTGCGGCAGGCAGGCCGTTGATGAATACGCAATGATAACATTTATGATTGGTGATGTGAAGATTAACAGCGTAGAAGCACAGATCGGCGATATTATAAAGCAGAATGATGATATTATCACCGGGAACAGTTCTTTCTGTGATATCAGGATCGGTGAATCTATAATAAGAATAAAAGCTCAGAGCAGTGTGAAGATTTCAACACTTTTGAAGAGCGGGAACATCGAAAATACTGAACTCGGCCTCAGCACAGGGAAGATGCTTTGCAAACCGAAAAAGCTTCTGAAAGATGAACATTTTCTCGTTAAAACTCCAACAGCTGTTGCAGGAGTGAGAGGGACCCAGTTTATTATTGAGGCTGATAAACTTAAGACAACAAGGATTAAAGTTTTTAATGGAGAGGTTAAGGTTGCGAGGAGGCTCAAACAGTTTGAGTCAAGTGTGGAGAAGGTAATGGAGGTTGCTCCTACACTTGAAAAAGAGGAGAAGGTTGTAATAACCGCTGAAGAGGTCAAGGGGGCTGAAAAGGTTGTAGATTCAAGGATAAAGGATGTTTCAGCCCAGGCTCTACCTGATAACAATGTAATTGAGTCGGTAATTCAGAAATCATCTGTACAGATTGGAGTTGCAGAAACCAATGTTGTAAAATTCAATCCGGCTGATTTTGTTAACGAAAATAAAGAGATAATTGATATTGAAGAGAAACCTAAAGAGGATATCGTCAGGATAAAGAGAGTTATTAAACAGGAAAAGGAACAGCCTGTTCCTGAAGGGAGGCTTCTTGTTACAAGGTATGATATATATTTTATCAGGGATGGAAAAATTGTATGGAACGGGGAAGTTATAAATGAACCTTTAAAGACTGACGGGAAAGTGTATATAGCCTCAGGGGAGTATGTTTTTTGCGCTGATACTGAAGGGGCTATTCTCTGGAAGGCTGATGTGAATAATGACGGTACCCTTTCTGTTGAAGGTAAAAAGCTCACTGTTAAATCTGGTGGAAAAGCCATAAATCTCAACGCTGATACAGGTAAGAGAATGTAGTTTTTCAGGCATAATTTCATGCCTGAAAGCTGATTTTTTTAAATACAGGCTGAAACCCCGTTATAACGGGGTTTTATATTTTTTTGTGC
>CAZVFJ010000037.1:0-4796 GCA_964625825.1 uncultured Leptospirales bacterium
CTGCTCGATACATTGAACAGCCCGTAGAACATGCCGTAAGAGTAGTCCTGCTTTCCCTGGTACTTCTCACTACTGTACAGGCCGAATAGTATACTGGATATATTGTTTTCAGATGAGAACTCGTTATAATAACCGATGATAAATAGTTTTCCGCTTTTCTTTTCTTCTACTGAGAGCCCTCCGCTCTTCTCGGTAGTCCTGTGGTAATAGAGAAGTGGAAGCCCATACAGGGTATAGTAGTTTTTAGTTACATCTTTTCCCTTATCTTCTCTATCCGATTCTATGATCACCCAGAGTGGGAATACCCATTTGAGAGTATCGGATGAACTGTATTCGATATAATTTTCAGGTTTATCCGGCAGGATGTTTATTTCGCCGGCAGGTTTCGGCCCTGCCCCTGGAGGAATATCCAGGTATTTATCTGTCCTGACATCATTTTTGTAAAAGACAACAGGAATCGTACTGAACCATAACGTTGAAGTTTCATCCTTACCTGTGTTGTACCTGTAGAAGTGGAGCGGACTCAGGTTCAGTCTGTATAGCGGAGAGTCATCTGATATCCTGTTCCTGCTCCTGTTCATATAAACCGGAGTATAGGTTGAACTGTATGCTATTCCAGCCTCTGTACTGTTTTTATGCCAGATGAAAGGTGCTACCCTCCATCCATCTCTTTCCGGTGAACTGTACCAGTTTATTATGGGCCAGAAAACCGTGTATTCATTCATCTCCTTCTTGTGATCGTATTCATGCCAGTAGGCGTTAAGGATGTAGCCTTTGCTGAATGACTTTCCCTCCCTCTGGTAGCCGTAAAAAGGGAAGAATACCAGGTATTCGGTTTCATCCTCTTTAAATGAAAGGTAGTTTGCTATCCATTTGAGTCTGTTTTCAGACTTTTCATCCCAGGTAATCCATGATAGGGGGAGAAGTCTGAAATGTTTTTTTGTATCGGCATGTTCATAGGCAACAAGACCGAAAAGAACATGCCATCCCCAGAAGTTTATTGAACTATCCCTGTTGACACCGCTTTTCTTTGACAGGATTACTTTGCCTCCTTCTCCAGTATCAGAAGTATCCTCAGTCTTTTCATACTCACCCTTTTTCAGAGGGACCGTCATCCGGGTGGAGAGGCTGAGAACATCAATAAGCCATGACAGGTCAGTGTCTATGTATAAACCGTTTTTATTGAATCCCAGGTCGGCGTCTATGACCGGATTAACGCCAGAGGTCACTGATCTTGACAGTCCTATTATGTTCACGTAAAAACTGGATTTTCCATTCTTGTCTTTAGTGTTTAAATAGAGAGGGAGGAACAGGGTAGTGTCCCTCTTTTCTGTTTCAAAATTCCAGTATAGCGGGGCCGCTACACGCGCGAAGTATCCCTTGTGAGCGAGACTATCATGGTGATAATAGAGAGGCGTAATCCATGTGGTTTCACTTTTATCCGGGACAATATGGTGATAGTAAAAAGGTATAATCCATGTGTTGAGGTATTCTCCGGTTTTGCTGTTACTCTGCTTGTAATGTATAAGCCATGACCATTTAACATCCTCGTCCCGGGACCACCTGTGGTAATATAATGGTGAGTAGGCGATCCCCTGCTGCTCTGTCCATCCCGATGGCCTGAAGTAGAAGGGGAAGTATAGACTATACCCTCCTTCGCCTGGTTCGTGAAAAAAGAAGGGTATGAGCCAGAACCTTTCCATTTTACCGTCCCTGTCACGACTCCAGTCCGCGGCCCAGAGTATGTTTGTGTGCGATCCCTCGCTCCACTCAGAATGGTAGTAAAGGGGGATGATTGGGAACCAGAATGACGATGCATCGGCTTCGCTTTTTCCTTCAACAGCCTTTGCGGACGAAAAACCTGAAAGCGGCGTGAAGAGGAGCCGCTCTTTCATCTGTATGGATTTTCCGGTTTTCGGGTCATAGGCATACGACATATCCCTGCTGCTTATCCAGAACGGGAGAAAATGTGAATAGCGGTCGTCCTCCGAATCTTTAAAACTCATGTAGATCGGCGGAAGTATATGCCTGTATGTATTTTTGCTCCTGAAGTAAAATGGTGCGAACCAGAACCTGTCTGTCTTCCCCCTGGCATTATTGTGCCAGTCTATAACCCAGAGGAGGTTTCTGTGAGATTCAACTCCCGGCTCATTATATGAGTAGAAAAGTGGAATTAATGGGAACCAGAATTTTGAGCTTTTTTTATTTCCGGCCCATTTCTCATTGTAAACGTCATTGTAGCAGTAAAGAAGTGACTTGAATGAGTCCTCGTATTCAACACCCTGTTTATCACTGGAGTGAGTATTGTTAATGTTTTTTGATCTTTTAAAGATGGGGAATACGCTGAGCCAGTACTCCCCGTTACTGTGTCTGTTATGAATGTATAGAGGGGGGAGTCCAAGGGTATACCCGTTATCACCCGGCTCATGGAAAACAAACGGTATAAGCCAGTACCTTTTGATGTTTTCCTCTCCATCAGGCTTCCTGCTCCATGAATAATCGAGAAGCCAGCCTATGTTCATATGCCCACCGTAATTATCAGTACTTCTGTATATTAATGGAATTATCGGTATCCACCAGGTAATTTCGGGGTTGTCAATTGAAGGGTTCTTTGTATAAAAATAGCCGTGCAGCCATGACACGCTGTAATTATCCTTGTAACCTTTCCTGTCATCTGTATTACCTGATACGAACAGAGGGTTTATCCTGAATTTTTCGTTCCCGTCTGTCTCCCGGTATGTCAGGATTAACGGAATGAATGAATAGGTCCTGTTGTCAATTTTGCTCTCCAGGTAATAATATAGTGGGGGTAATCTTAAAGAACTGTATTTCGGATAATCGGTATACTTGAATAGCCAGAAGAACATAAGAGAGTAGTGGCCTTCCCATACCTCTCTCTGAAAAAAGAACATATCGGGATTATATTTTAACTCTTTCTCGCTGCCAAAGACTTTCACATCCTCTTCATGGAGATCTTGCCAGCTCCTTGTGAATGCGGTTCCGGAGATAAAAAGAAATGCAGAAATTAGTATAAGTTTTATAATTAAGGATTGTTTTACAATCATTTTTATTCTGTCTCCTTCTGCAAGTCTCAGTCCCATCTTTATTTTCCGATAACAAAGAATTCAGTTCTTCTGTTTTTCCTTCTGCCCTCCGGGGTATTATTGTCAGCAACCGGTTTTTCCTCTCCGAAGCCGACTGATTTTAATCTCTCGGGGCTTATACCCTGTTTGATCATGTATTCTGTTACAGAATCAGCCCTGCGTTCAGAGAGTTTCTGGTTATATTCCTTACCGCCGGTTGAGTCCGTATGCCCGCGGACCTCGAGTTTAATTGAAGGTGTCCTTTTCATCTGTTCTATGATCCTGTCAAGTATGTTGAGAGACTCCTTCCTCAAATAAGCCTTGCCGACTTCAAAATGGATATTATCGACTACGATTCCTTTTCCCTTTTCGATACGTTTGAGGCTGATTTTTTTATCACGGTCTTCACGGGATGTTATAACTTTCTCAGGCATGAAACCTGTCGAATCAGCGGTGATTTCCACATCGTTCATATCCGGTACTTCTATAACCTGGCCGGGATTTTTTATTGAATACTTCCGGGAAAATATAAGTTTACCGTTATCCCATTTCCTGACATCAACAGTTGAGGGTAAAGGCTGTCCCTCTTCATCCTGAACGGTTATTCTGAGTTTCTTCATCGCCATCGGCTCTTCTTTTTTCTTCTCCTCTTTACCCGTGGCCTCTTTTTTCATCTTCTCAAGTTCTGTTTTATCAACTTCTTTCTCATCACCAAGCCTGTTGTACGGGTCATAATAACCGTCGCCTCCGTCAACTATTCTCGGGTAGTAATCAGTACCTATAGCATACACATAGTTTCCGGCAGGCAGAAACATTATACCGTCAGCGGCAACAGGCTGAGACGGGGCTCCGGGAAACTGTGGAGAATATTCCCAAATTTTAGTCTTATCCATAATATTGAAAGATTCGATCTTTGCCCAGGCGATATCCCTCCCTCCAATTTTTTTATCGAATGTAGTGGCAACATATATCTGGTCGCGTATTGTGACGAAGTAGGGCGCTTTTTGATCTCCGAACCCGAGTGAGTTTATTACATTTCCGTTCTCTGGATCTGTAATAACGACTGTTCCGTTATTCACTGTAAAGAGAATAGCTCTCTCAGTGAATGACGGATTAGACGTAATAAGGCCGCTGTATTGTTTTGACCAGAGGAGTTCCCCTGTCTTCAGGTTTATCGCGTGAAGCTCCTCCCCGGACGCGAAATAGACCCTCTGCCTGTAGACAACAGGGGGATATATCCTGTGCGGATTCAGCACCTGCTTTACCCAGACACTCTTTCCCGTGTCAGCTTTAAGGCAATAGAGTGAGTATGTATTCTTTTTATAGTCCATCGACTGTGTAAAGATATACTCATCATAGAAGGACGGGAATCTGCTCCAGCTCTTGATTTCATTATTATTCCAGAGAATATGTCCGTTTATAATCTCCCTTGATATAAGTTCGTTCCTTGTTCCATAATATATAACATCTCCTATTATAACGGGATCTGAATATATGCTGTCGACCATCGCGTAAGTTGATTTTTCAGGATTCCAGTTCCCTGAACCGCGTACCGGGTCAGTCCTGTCCTTGAGAGGGATTCTGCTGCCTGTATCGGCTTTGATGTTTGGATCATCTGTACGCATCCCCGTGCGTGCCCATATAACTCTGCCTGTCCGTTTATCAAGGCAGTATAGTGCGATGTTGTCTGTTATGAAGAGCCTCTCCCCCCTG
>CAZVFJ010000037.1:4806-18768 GCA_964625825.1 uncultured Leptospirales bacterium
ACCGAAAGATTTTCCTGAAGCCCTGAACCGGGATGACAGCTCCATGAGGTTCACTTTCCATACAAGCCTGCCTTTTCCCTGGTCAAGGCAATAAACATTTTTTACCAGATCAAGAAAATAAAGCATCCCGTCAGATACGATGGGATTAAGCACTATATTATCAGCCTGAAAGAGCCATTTGAGATTGCTGTTTTTTACCGTAATTTCATCATTGTTACCTGTGAAATAAATATTCCCTTTGTATATAGGCCAGTCTTCACCATGAAGGCTTAATGCTGAAAAAATAAATATAAGAAAAAATATCCCGCTTTTTCTGAACATGGTTTCTCCTGTAAATAATTTCCAGTTAGACTTTTGATATTATATAATGTACTTAGATGGAAAGACAGTATTTTTTAAGAAATGAAAGTAATTATTAATAAACTGACTTTCTGTTTATAAAAAGGCAGCATTTAATTTAAAGAGAATTTTCAAGGGAGTATTTAAGGGAGTAAATGGGGAATTTTATTAAAATAATTCAGCACATGGCGTGAGATTTTTGGTGGGGATTACAGGAGTACATCTGTTATCTGGGTCATACTTTTGAATATTTTTTTTACTGCCGCAGGATAAGAGAAATAAAAGGATGTAGATTAGAATTTTGAATCTCATATGACTTCCCTTTGGGGATTTGAGGAGTCAATATAACTCATTAACTCATTCATGTCACTATCGCATATTTTTTCTATCTTCATCCCTGATCTGACCAGTCCATTCTCCATGTTGGAATTATATGTTATCTTCCCCAGGATATTTATCTTATTCATACCCGGAATCACAAGATCGCAGCAGATGATATTACCATACTTGAAAATTCTTGTATTATTTTTCTGATGCTGAAGCGTGGAGAATCCACCCGGAGATATATCCTGAACAATAATTTTTTCTTTTAAAACGGGGAATATCTCAAGTTTACAAAAATGATTTTCAATTGATCTGACAAGGCTTTGTACAATAGAGATGTCAGAAACAGACAATTCAGTTTCTTTATTTATTCTCAGGTAGCCGTAAGGTATTTTATTTTTATAAAAGATTGGAAATATCCCCTCTGAAATCCGGTACATCCCTGTCCGTATTGTTCTTTCATTGGGATATATATAATTCATGTAGTATTCAAAAGCAGGAGTTTTTTTATAGGAGTTTTTCCCCATCCTGTATACAATATAACCCTCGTTATTCGCATAGATATATTGCATCCTGGGGTCATGAGGTATTTCGCTGGCTGTATATATCTTTACGAAAAGAAATTTTTGTTTTAACTTCTCCTCTGCGTAATTGAATATTGTGTTTATTTTATTGCGCGATGTAATCAGTGAATTATTAATAACGGTCTCGGTTATAAGATTTGTTATAAAGAGAATATTCCGGTGATCACTCTTAAGATTTATTGTGCTTCTGTTATAATGTCTTGATGACGGAATGAGATAACACCTTGTTATTTCAAACTGTATAATATCCTGTTGAATAACCGCAGTTTTTTTCAGTGTCATATGGATTATGTTCTTGTCGTTAAATGAGAAGATTATAGCAGGGTCGGGAATAGTTTTGATGTATGGAATTCCGATAGTAACATATCCGACTGAATAGCCGTGACATTTAACCTGAATATCATTACTATAATATTTCATGAATGCGGTTTTACCGGCAAAACAGGAATTGTATAAATCCCTGATTTTTTCATGCTCTTTGATTATTTGAATTTCATTGTTTTTATTGTGCATAAAGGTAATCTGTAATTAAATTTTTCCCGTTCTTTCCTGAAGAGTCCGATTATTAAAATAAAGACCGGTAAACTTCCGGAGAATAATTTGAATGAAATAAATTTAACCCAATTGTGCTCTTTAGTAAAGTTTATTTTCAAATAAAAACATTATTTATGTATAAATTATTTCTGTTTATGCTATTTTTATATACATTTGATTATAAAATATTCATATTTTTATTTGAAATATTTCAGTTCACTTTTTTATAGTGTTGCTATCCGGATTTTTTTGTTATTCCGATTATTATAATATCATTACGCAATATACGGATTGGAATTGTATTTAACAGGGATCTCTTTTAAATAATAACACTGTAAGAATCAGGGGCTGTTCCAAAGGTCATTGCATATTGGATTTTAAAAAAAAGAATGCAGGAATCTATAAGCAGAATTAATGATTAATAATAGATGAAAAAAAATAATGAATCAACCCTGATTAACTTTCCTGCTCTTCTATTTAAACATGGTGACGGTGTAAAAGCATCAGATATTAACAATGCAATTGAAAAGTTCAGGACAACTTCACCCTCCGTATCTCTTGAGAGGCTGTATGATGCTTACCGTAGCCTTAAGAGTCTTCTTGACTCTTTCGGGTCAGATTTCGTATCGCAGTCAAATCACTTCAATGATATTTTTTTAAGAATAATTGAAGAGAGGGGGGAGAGCGAAACCGGAATTTACAGAAACGTACTTCGTGATTCTCAGGAGTTCAGGCTATTGCATGAATTTCTCGGGAAGAGCCCAATTCCTGACATGGTTTCTGAAGCTATACTTATTCAGGTTGAAGAGCTTGATCCGCCTGTTATAGAAAAGCCGTCTTTAAAGAAAATTCTTGCGATAAAAGATAATTCTTTTAGCAGGATAACCAGAGCTGACTGGGAAGAACTGGTAAGTGATTATTTTAGTGAAGTAACTGAAGAGAAAAATTTTGTTAAAAATTGCGGCCTTGTACTTGCAAAAGTAATGAACAGAGGTGATTACCAGGAGTTTCATACAGTATGTATAATTGAATACGCTTTCAAAAGATTACTTGGCTATGATGATCTGCAGGTGACTTCAAAAGCATTCGCGATGAAACTTCTTAATATAGTAAGCGGCAATAAAAAAATCTGGAATGAACTGCACAGATCATACCTTGAAATTATTAAGAAATAGAATCTGTGAAATTATTTTTCAAAAGATATCCGGACCATTGTACCTCCGGAATTTTCAACATCGAGTGTACCGTTGATCTGGCTGACAAGCATCCGTACAAGACTCAGGCCCATTGTCTCAGCAGAACTTATTTTGAATCCTTCAGGAAGGCCGATGCCGCAATCTGATAGGGCAAAAGTAACAATCTCCCCTTCAATGAACAGATCAATTTTTATGTCTCCTTCTGCGCTGTCAGGATATGCATATTTTAGCACATTAGTTATGAGCTCATTTAGTATAAGTCCGAGGGGAACTGTTCTTCTCAGATCAAGCTGTACTTCGGCAAGCTCCGTATGAAGATTTATTTTTTTACTGCTTATTGAGTAAGTCTTGAGAATCATATCAGCGAGGCCACTTATGTATGTAGCAAGGTTTACACTGTCTAAATTACCCGAACTGTAGAGCTGCTCATAGATAACGGACATCGACAGGATACGGGTCCTGGCATTTATAAATACTTCCCTGGCATATTCATCATTAAGCTTTGGCATTTCAAGACTGAGGAGGCTTGATATTATCCCAAGGTTATTTTTTACCCTGTGCTGGAGTTCGATCATCAGGAGCTCTTTCTGCTTCAGGGATTCTTTCAGAGCCAGTTCCACGTGTTTACGGGCAGATATATCCCTGAGCGAACCTTCTACCCCTATTATATTTCCTGAAACATCATAAATAAAATGGGAATTTGTTGAAGTAAATACATCTCTATAATGTTTGTCACGGAGTCTTAGTTCATAATCAATGACCTCCCCATTCTCCCGGATCAGGTTTATCATTTCATTCCTGTCTTCAGGATTAAAATAAACATCAGTTACCGGTCTTCCCAGAAGTTCCTCCCTCGCGTAGTATGAGTATCGTTCAATAGACGGGCTGATTTCAATAATATTTCCGTCGCTATCAGTCTGGTAAAAAACATCCTGCACGTTCTCAAATATTTTTCTATATTTTATTTCACTTTCACGGAGGGCATCCTCTATTTCTTTCCGCTCGGTTATATTGGTAAGAAAATTCAATGTGGCAGGTTTAGAACTCCATCTGTATAAAATTGAGTTTATTTCAACCCACTTTAAAGCGTTATCTTTAGTTTTAATCCTGAACTGATAACATGTTGGTACTTGATTTCCTGATATTCGTTTCAGGTGGTTCTCTATGACTTTGCTACGGTCTTCATGATAGATTATTTCAGAGAAGGGATTTGAGTATAGTTCATCTTCGGTATAACCCGTAAGTTCGCATGTTGCAGGATTTACGAGTTTCAGAATGCCGTTCTGTGCTACAAAAATCGCTTCACCCGCGTTATCAACCAGATCTTTGTACCGTGCTTCCTTTTCCTGCTCATCTTTTAATTGGGCCTTGTTGTGAGAGTTATGAAGGTTTATAGCCATTTTAATTGCGGCATCAAGCATAGCAATCCCTGTATTTTTCAGCACGAATCCGTATGATGGGAGCCTGGAGGTTCTTGATACTACCTCCTCCTCTGAATGAGACGAGAAGAATACAATGGGGATGTCATACTTTTTGAGTATAATCTCGGCTACCTCAACGCCATCTATACCCTCTCCGAGTTCTATATCCATAAGGATTATATTGATCAGGTTATGGTTACGGGTAGTTGTATTAATTGCCTCTATACCTGTATAAGCATGAATAACATTATAGCCTGTTTTTTTCAACTGTTCGGAGTGTATTTTCGCAGTTGCAGGTTCATCTTCAACAAGAAGAATTGTTGTTTTTAATATATCCATTTAAGTCTCCGAAAATATTACCCCTTTGACACGCAAAAAAGTAGACACGACTATAATCTTCAGCCGCATTTTGTAATAATTTTCATGAAATTCTAAGGTTTTATTTTTCTATAATTTTTAATAAGTCTCTTCAGGTTTAACGATGTTATAATTTTTTTAAATTATTTTCATTTTAAAAATAATAAACCTTCGCAGAATAATCATCTTTTTTTTGGAATTAAATCTATGTATTTCTTTCATTACTGATATTTTATCAGTAGTTTTAACAGGTTTTTTAAGTACTAGCCCTAAAAATTAACATAAATATATATGTGTCAGTTTTGCAATCAGCTTTTATTTATCCCGCGAAAAAAGTTTAAAAATCGGGATGTTTCTACTTTAATATTTTTATAACAGCCCATTATTGTTTAAAAGAGAAATATCTGAATATCTTCTGTTTATGAATCCTGTCGATAAATGTATGTTTTGGAATTACCGGATTTTTTTTGTAATACATATAGTGACACTTTGTACATATTTGAGAATAGAGAATGACAATTTATTACTACAGCTTTGATTAAATAAACTTCATAACAAATTACAGAATCTCTTACACTGATTTATCATTTATGACAATTGTTTTAAAATCTTTCATGCTGTATTTATTAATCTTATAAATTTTATATGCATGAGTTGTTCATATGTTAGGTGATGGTGGTCAGTGCCGGGAAACATGGTAAGATGATCATCAGCTTTAATTTTAAGATTACAATAAATTAAGAAATAGTGTTGTGAAAACACAATCCATAATTCGGGGAGGATTTTATGGCAGGTATGGCTCTTATCAGGGGAAGAGGAACAAAAAATTATTCTACATGGCAGGAAGAATACCAGGCAAAGCTGACTACGGCGGATGAAGCTGCAAAGGTTGTACAGTCAGGCGAGAGTGTATTTTTCGGTGGAGGCACCGGTATCCCAACAGCTTTTGCGACGGCGCTTGGAAAACGTGCTTCTGAATTGACAGGAATAACTATTTCGCAGGGATACGCAATGGGCCTTTTTGATTACATGAAACCGGAGAATAAGGAAAGGTTTCAGATAGAAACAATGTTTGTCGGACCAATGGAAAGGATATGTATGCAGTGGGGAGTAGCACAGTATAAGCCTATGCATCTCAGTGATATCCCTGCTGCCGCTCTTTATGCCAATTGCAGCCGTGTAGCTTTTGTGGCAACTCCGCCTGATGAAAACGGTTATATGAACAGGTCATGTTTCGGATCTTTTTTGCCCAACAGAGAAATGGTGGAACCTGCGGAGACCATAATTGTTGAAGTAAACCGCAATGCCCCAAGGCTGAACAGCGATGATTTCAAGATCCATGTGTCTGATGTTGATTTAATTATTGAAAATGATTTTCCGATGTTTGAACTACCGGAGATTCCCATAACGGATGAAGAAAGAAAAATCGCGGAGTATATTGCAGACCTCATTCCCGACGGTTCATGTATCCAGCTCGGCCTGGGGGGACTCGCGAATGCGGTAGGTTATCTCCTCCATGGGAAAAAAGATCTCGGTATGCATGCCGAAGTTATTACTCCATCTGTCACCGAACTGGTCAAATCCGGTATAGTAAACGGTTCAAGGAAAAATTTTATGCCGGGAAAAGTCGTCGGTGCTTTTGCCGTTGGGACAAAGAAGTTTTATGAGGAGATTCATAATAATGAAAGTTTTTATTTTAAAGAAGTGGGCTGGGTTAATAATCCCGATATTATAGGCCAGAATGACAACCTTGTATCGATTAACAATACTCTCATGATGGATCTTACCGGGCAAGCTGCTTCTGAATCTATCGGGGTTAAACAGTACAGCGCGACAGGAGGACAGCTCGATTTCGTACTTGGCGCAAAAAAATCGAAAGGCGGTAAGAGTATTATTTCTCTTAATTCAACATATACGGATAAAGAAGGGAATTTACAGAGTAAAATTCTTCCGCATTTACCGCTGGGAACTGTTGTAACAACTCCGCGAACTTTAGTGGAATATGTAGTAACTGAATACGGGGTCGCTAATCTCAGGCTAAGAACTGTCCGTGAAAGGGCTATAGCTCTGATAAGTATTGCTCATCCGGATTTCAGGGATCAACTGACTTTTGAGGCTAAGAAGAACGGCTGGTTATAATATTAATGATCAGAAATTTATAATTTTACTGTTTTTAAATAAAAAGGCTGACCTTTTTTCAGGTCAGCCTTTTTTATTTATTATTTATACATCTTCAGGATGTCTTTTTCGTATTGCTTTAACACATTTCGCCTTTTGAGTTTCATGGTCTGAGTAAGCATTCCGTTTTCAAGCGTAAAGTCCTCGCTGATAAAATGGAATTTTTTCGGGATTTCATATCCACCGAAAGTTTTTCTGAGATGTGTTCTGATCTGTTCTTCCATAATGCTGATAAATTTTTCTGACTTTACAAGTTCTGCGGGATCTGACGGGAGCTTGTATTCAGTAACATATCTTTTCACGTACTCGAAATCAGGGAAGACAAGGCATACGTTATAATCTTTCCCATCGCCATAAATCATGGTATTTTCCACCGAGGGGAGGAGCTTCATCTCTTCTTCAATCGTAGCAGGGAAAACATATTTCCCGTTCGCAAGCTTATACTGTTCCTTAATACGTCCTGTAATATAGAGATAGCCATCAGAGTCAAAACGGCCGCGATCACCAGTCCTGAACCATCCGTCGCTGCTTAGCACCTTTGCTGTCTCCTCTGGTTTGTTATGGTAGCCCTTCATTACATTGGGCCCTTTGATCAATATTTCACCATCATCGGCTTCATCACCGGTAACTGATTTGTCGATTATAATCTCAACGCCAGCAAGTAATTTTCCGAGGCTTCCAAGCCTGTGTGCCGCTTTACAGTTCATTGTTACCGCAGGTGAAGTTTCGGACAGGCCATAACAGTCATAGATAGGAGTGCCCATATCGTAGAAGAAATTCGCAACCTCAACATTAGTCGCGGCACTTGCTGTAAGTGAACCTTCAAGTCTTCCACCCAGGGCTTCGCGGATTTTTGACAATACCAGCTTATTCAGTATAAAGAATTTTATGCTGTTTGATATGCTGGATTTGCCTTCCTGTTCAAGAATGCGTTTCTTTTTTGCTGCCTCAGAAGCAGCATCAAAAAGTTTTTTCGTGATACCGCCGGCATCATTCATTTTTGTCTGGAGGCCGCTATATACCTTATTGAAAACCCTTGGTACTGAAATGAGGAAGTGCGGTCTTACCCGCTTAAGATCATAGGGGAGAGTGCTCACTTCATTCATGAATCCCAGGGTTCCGCCAAAATGTATCCAGTTATGCAGCTCTCCGCTCAGGGCATAACTGTGCGCCCACGGGAGCATGCTGAGGGCAATCTTTGTTTCATCGAGCTCCGGATAAATTTTATAACCGGACCATGAGCAGAAGGTCAGGTTTCCGTGGGTAAGTTCTACACCCTTTGGCTCACCGGTTGTTCCGGAGGTATATATGATTACTGCCAGATCCTCCGGTGACGGCCTGGTCGAAGCGACAGGGTGGGATTCTCCTATTTTCTCAAGGACTGCCAGGCTGTTTTCATCTTTGGAGTCTATTATAAATATTTTTTCCAGTGTGGGAATCTCTTTTACAAGGTTTTTAACTTTTTCATAAATTCCCATGTCTGCGACGAAGAGGAATTTTATAGGACTATCTGTGATGATGTATTTCCATGTTTCATAAAGTTCTTTTTCATACATGGGAACATAATGAGCACCGCAACCGTATACCGCGAATTCAATGATGACCCATTCCGGACGGTTTTTGGAAATAATACCTACAGCATCACCTTTATGTATTCCAAGGTGGGAAAGCGCTCCACGGACTTTATCCACTCGATCGCCGATTTCACGGTAGGTATACGGGAAAAGTGGATCCTGGGGAGTATCTACAACAAAAAGATTGTTGCCAGCATACTTTTGTACACTCTCTTCCCACCAGTCAACGAGGTTATCAGGTTTTTCATATGTATACATTTCATGACCTTCTTTTATTTAAATTCTTTTATGTGTACAATGTTCTTAAATTAAGAAAGCATGTCAATAAATATATACAACTAATCTATTAATGAATATAATTTTATAATTGTTTATTAATATTTTTATATAGTAATTATAACTCTTCAATAAAATATTTGACATGGATTAAAATGATTCAATTAAATACTGTATGAATATCATATCCCGAATTTATGAATTTCTCATTGTCCCGGGCCTCTATATTACAGTGCCTTTATGCCTTGCCGGTATTGCGCGAAAAGTAATAATTATTATATCCGGCAGGGAACATGGATTACTGTTTCCCGCATCACATAGGCCGGCATACTTGAATGCGGGGATTTACGGGAGGAATCCGGCTATGATCTTTGCCGGCCATGACCTGATATTTACGGCTGTGAGTACTATTTTTCATATAGCTGTTTTCGCGGCACCACTTACGGCAATGGCACACGGCATTCTCCTGGAACAGTCCTGGCAGGTGATCCCTCCGCGGTTCGACCCTGCCATAACCGGCGCATGTACTGTCACGGCTATCGCTGCTGGCTTTTTTCTTCTTATGAGGAGGATAGTCGTGCGGCATGTGTTTGCTGTCTCCTCATGGAGAGATTACGCGGCCATGATATCCGTTCTGACTCCATTCGTGACCGGATTGCTTGCAAGGGAATCGATCGGGAACTATGAAATCATTATGCTTATTCACTGTTTTAGTGCTCATGTCCTTCTGCTGGCTATCGGCTGGACGAGGCTGGGGCATATGGTCTTTTTCATGGCGGGCCGGATCGTTATATCAAACCTGAGCAGGGAGACTCCGGTATGAATTCTATCGATCAGAAAATCATTAGAGATATGCTTCGCGAGAAGCGCTATATGCGTGAAATGCTTAACGCCTGCACCTCCTGCGGGAAGTGCGCAGAGAGCTGTTTTTTCTATAAAAATACCGGTGACCGGAAATCTGTTCCATCGTACAAAGTACGTAACACTATCGGAAGACTTTTCAGGAGAGATGGACGTGTAAGCCGCGATGAGCTCCAGACAATGGCCGACCTGCTGTGGGGGCATTGCGCTCTTTGCCGGCAGTGCTATTGTCCCATGGGGATTGACCTTTCATCGATGATGGCGTGGGGAAGGGCGATCTGCCGCAGCCAGAACATTGAAGGAGTAACAGTCCGCCGTGAGGAATAGCATCATTATCGCCCTTATTTTTGCGGTTCTTCTTATTATTGCATCTGTGACAGGAGATGTTGGAGTGCCGCATCTTGCCAACAGGTCTGTATTCAGAAACCTGTCGCGCGGGGACGTGTTGTTCCCTCATGACCGGCATTATGAATGGGGAATAGGGTGTCTTGATTGTCATCACCGTTATGAAAAAGGGGCCAACGTCCTTACGCACGGGGAATTGCTGCCGGAAACATCTGCCGTATCGTGTGCTTCATGTCATCATTCCGGACGCGATCTCGAACGGGCGTATCACCACCTCTGTATTACATGTCATCAGAAGATGAATAAAAACGGGATCAGTTCCGGGCCGGTAATGTGCGGCCGGTGTCATTTAAAAAAGGAGAAATAATTATGATTGTTGCCGGGCTTAAACCATATAATGAAATTTTATCCTGCCTTAAAGATCGCCGATCAGTGCTCGTAGTCGGGTGCGGGAGCTGCGTTGCAGTATGCCATGCGGGCGGCCTCAGGGAAACCGAAGCTATGGCCGTTAGATTGAGGCTTGACACCGGAAAAAAAATTACATCCATTACTATTGAGCGGCAGTGTGATGATGAGTTTGTGCGTGAACTTGCCCGGGTCATGACCGGTGTCGATGCGGTCCTGTCGCTCGGATGCGGCGCGGGGGTGCAGCTGATTGCGGAACAGTATCCCCATATACCCGTCTTTCCCGGGCTAAATACAAATTTTGTCGGTACGTCTCATGAACGTCATATTTTTATTGAACGATGCAGGTCATGTGGCAATTGCAGGCTCGGCAGCACTGCCGGAATCTGCCCGATAACGCGGTGCGCGAAAGGCCTTCAGAATGGCCCATGTGGCGGTTCTGAAAACGGCATGTGTGAAACCGGTGATGGCCGGGAATGCGCATGGTGTTTAATTATTGAACGCATGAAGGCCCAGGGCCGGATTGAAGAACTCTATGCATTCAGTGAACCGGTTCTCTGGCCGGGGCAGGCTCCGGAGAAACTCGAGTGCGGTATTGTTATAAAATGAGTGATATTTCATGTAACATACATCCGTGGGTGAATAAAAAATGAATGATGTACTGACACTGAAAGATAAACTTAACAACAGACAGTTTGTTGTAACAGGAGAGCTCGGCCCTCCCAGGGGATGCGATGCGGAAGCCGTCCGTAAAAAGGCGGTCATGCTCAAAGGCTCGGTTGACGCGGTGAATATTACAGACAACCAGACAGCAATTGTGCGTATGTCAAGCATGGCTGCGTCAGCCATCTGTATATCTGAAGGTATCGAGCCGATCATGCAGATGACTGTAAGAGACCGTAACCGCATTGCGCTCCAGAGCGATCTTCTCGGAGCCTCGGCCCTGGGGATACGCAATGTACTCTGCCTGAGCGGAGACCATCAATCATTCGGCGACCAGCCGGGCTCGCGCGGAGTCAATGATATTGATTCAATTCAGCTTGTGTATACAGCCCGTCGCATGTGCGAAGAGAAGATGCTCCTGCATAGCGATAAGCCTCTTACCTCAGCCCCGGACCTGTTCATCGGCGCGGCATGTAATCCCTTTGCAGAACCGGTAGACTTCCGTCCAATACGCCTGAAGAAAAAGATTGATGCGGGCGCCCTGTTTATACAGACACAGTCTGTTTATGACCTCCCCGCGTTCAGGGAATTCATGAAAAAAATTGTAGATATGGGACTTCATGAAAAGGCGCATATTCTTGCAGGGGTCATGCCAATCAAATCAGCGGGAATGGCTACATATCTTAATAAAAAGGTTCCGGGTGTAGTTGTGCCGCAGCCTATGATCGATCGGCTTAAAGGGGTACCGAAAGAGCACGCGGCAGATGAAGGTATTAAACTCTGCTGTGAGATTATTCATGAGCTAAAGAGTATCGAAGGGATTCACGGCATTCATATCATGGCCATTGAATGGGAACACCGCGTAAGTGAAATCATTGAGCGTTCCGGACTGGACAAAAGATCGGTGTAGTCTCCCGACTATTTACAAATATTACTCCATAATGTAGCCTTTAGTGGTTATATAAATAACATCGAAGTTTATGCCTTTCAGTAAGAATTTTTTTGAATAAATTGATACTGTTTTGGAGTTTTTTTATGAAGTGTTTAAAAAAGATTGACTTTTCACTCTTCATTTCTTAAACAAAATAAACTTTTTATAGTAAATTATAAATGTCAAAATATAATTATATTAATAAATCCTCTATCGAATGCTCTATCAGGCGGGTTTCGATACTGATCACTGTTTTAGCTGTTATTTCTATCGTTTCCTGCTCTGGTGATACGGGCACTAATAATACTGTAACCATAACAGGAGTTAATAAATATTTTACCGATCAGGATGCCCAGTGGGGTACAAAAACCCTTGAAACTACAATCCATGTAAAAATGCCGCATGAAAGCCATGAAAAATCGGGTGTCAAATGTGAGACATGCCATCATAAAATTTATAATGATGAACGTATAAAAAAATGTGCTTACTGCCATAAAGGGCTTGCCGGGACCAAATTATTTCACTCCTTCTGCGTTAAATGCCATACTGATAAAAACACAGGTCCGATTCGCTGTAATGAATGTCACATTGACAATTATGGAGAACATGTTTACAATGATATAGAAAAAATGTATGGTAATACATTTTCCTTCGATAAAAAAAATCATAAGACACATGAAGATGCAGCAGTTAAATGCAACGTGTGTCACCATGATGCGGGCGATGAAGCGGCAAAGAAAAAATGTGATGAATGTCATGTCGGCAGATCAAAAATGGTTATCCTGCATTATTTCTGTAAAGACTGCCACAAGAAGGATGGCGGGCCGGTAAAATGTCAGGAATGCCATGCCGGGGTCAAATCTGAATACCAGAATGTTAAAGATGTTATACCTCTTGAAAAAACAGGGCACCGCCTTCCGCAGATACAATTCAACCATAAAGGCCACGTGGAGGAATATAACACCGAATGCATTGACTGTCACCATCTGGGCTCCATGGCGAAATGCTCCTCGTGTCACGGGAAAAAAGATGAGGGTGCAGTTATCAATCTCAAAGCAGCTTTTCATCAACAATGTCATGAATGCCATCGCAGTACATCGGGACCTCTGGGCTGCAATAGCTGTCATAGGGAACGTCATTAGAGATTTACCTGTTATGCGGGGGAGTGAATCATGAAATTGTTAACGAAAATAATCGATTGGATTAAGAATAGCAGCCGGAACATCAGTATAAAGAATAAAGTCAAATATGTCCTCCTTACAGTCTGTATCCTCATATCCTTAATTTTTGTCGCAGTGAATTACCTTTTGACCGGTTCATGGCTGGAGGAGCAGGTTCTCGCGAATTACAGTGAAATCGCGACCAAACAGTTTGAGTTTATCGAATACTGGATGGAGTCGCGCGCTGAGCATGTTGAGAAGCTGTCAAAAGCGCCGATAATTGTTGATGCCGCTTCGCAACTCGACCGTGAGGGCAGGCTCAGCCCGAACAATCAAGCAGCACTAAATAAATATATCGACGAGGTGATGTACGACCAGGGGACGTATACGTGGATCATGCTTATCAGCAGCAGGGGGAATATCGGTGCCTCATCTGATAACAGGCGGGGTATTTTAGATAGAGAGATGTTCAGCCAGATACCAAAACGGCAGGATATACATATATTTCAGTCATATATCGAAAATCGTAACAACAAAAATATTATTATCCAGCCTATAAGTTACCCTGTATTCTCCGCAAACAAAAAATTGAGCGGATATGTTATCTGTGCTATAAACATGAATGTCATGGATGATTCTCTTAATATAATCAATCTCGGGGAAAACGGGAACGCCTTCATTCTTGATGCAGGCGGAAAAGTTGTTTGTTCTTCAAGAGATTACGAGTATAAAAAAACCTTCGGTGTGCTGAATGATTATTATATTGCCAATATGGATATGGGGCAACAGGAGGGATTTTATCTGCTGAACCAGG
>CAZVFJ010000038.1:0-8129 GCA_964625825.1 uncultured Leptospirales bacterium
CCGGTGATATAGATGAAGTTATACTTGTAGGCGGTTCCACACGAATCCCCGCAGTTCAGGAGATCGTTAAACGCGTATTCGCGAAGGAGCCTCACAAAGGAGTTAACCCGGATGAAGTTGTTGCAATAGGAGCTGCTATTCAGGGGGGAGTACTCGCCGGAGATGTTCATGATGTCCTCCTTCTTGATGTTACGCCACTTTCACTCGGAATCGAGACTCTCGGCGGAGTAATGACAAAGCTTATAGACAGGAATACAACTATCCCTGCAAGAAAAAGCCAGATATTCTCAACAGCCGCTGACAATCAACCAGCAGTATCAATACATGTTCTTCAGGGTGAGAGGGAGCTTGCTGCGCAAAACAGGACACTGGGAAGATTCGACCTTACAGATATCCCCCCCGCTCCAAGGGGTATACCTCAAATTGAGGTTACATTCGATATAGACGCGAACGGCATAGTTCATGTTTCAGCGAAAGACCTTGGCACAGGCAAAGAACAGAAGATAAGAATTGAGTCATCAAGCGGACTCTCTGACTCAGACATTGAAAAGATGGTAAAAGAGGCAGAGCTGCACGCAGAAGAGGACAGAAAATTCAAGTCTCTCATTGAAGCTAGAAATGAATCTGATACTCTCATCTATTCCATGGAAAAAATGATGCGTGAAAATGACAGCAAGATAGAACCTGCTGAAAAGGACCAGATAAACTCCGCCATATCAAAACTCCGCACAGCGATGGAAGGCGATAATGTTGATGTCATCAAACAGGCTAAAACAGAGCTTGAACAGGCATCACATGGCTTTGCTTCAAGGATATACCAGGAGGCATCGCAGCAACAACAGCAGCAGGGAGAGGGTGGAGCCCAGCAGCAGACTAATGAACAAGGCAACGATGACGCATCAGGGAAGGATAAGGTTTATGATGCTGATTATGAAGTAGTTGACGAGAAATAAGACTGTTATAAATCTGAATCCGGTCAGAAATGGCCGGATTTTGAATAATGAGCCATATATAATAAGAGGCGCAAATTGGCAAAAAGAGATTACTATGAAGTTCTTGGAGTCGGTAAGACAGCCGGAGAGCAGGAAATAAAGCAGGCATACAGAAAGCTGGCGCTGAAATATCACCCTGATAAAAACAAGAATAATCCTGAAGCGGAAGAAATGTTCAAAGAGGCGACCGAGGCATATGAAGTACTGAGGGACCCAAAAAAAAGAGCATCATATGATAAATACGGTCATGAGGGAGTACAGGGTTTTGAAAACTTTGGTAGAGGCGCATATACCGATTTTTCTGATATATTCGGGGATCTGGATCTCGGCGACATATTTGAAGGATTCTTCGGCTCATCATTCGGTTCCAAAAGCAGATCTAAAAGAGCAAGAAGGGGGGCTGACCTCCAGTATGACCTGACGATAACGCTCGAAGAAGCAGCCATGGGGAGTGAGGTTCATATTGACATTCCACGAAGTGAGACTTGCGAAACCTGCGGAGGCACGGGTTCATCTACAAAAACAAAACCTGCAGTATGCCCTACATGTAACGGTATGGGGCAGGTACGCCAGACGCAGGGCTTTTTCTCAATCACACAGACATGTCCCAGGTGCCATGGTGAAGGTAAAATTATTACATCCCCATGTAAAGTCTGTAACGGTTCAGGTCTCACCAGAAAGAAGAGAACTATCACAGTAAAAATCCCTGCCGGTGTCGAATCCGGCTCAAGGCTTAAGATTGCCGGCGAAGGTGAACAGGCGCCAAACGATGGTCTTACAGGAGATCTCTATGTTGTAATTCATGTAAAAAAACATGAAAAGTTTGACAGGCATGGAAATGATATATTGAGCCTCATAGATGTCCCTTTCCCAATAGTCTGTCTAGGCGGTGAAATTGAAGTTCCAACAATAACCGGTACAAAAGTAAAAATGAAGCTCCCTCCCGGAACAGAAAATGGCCAGATGTTCAGACTTAAAGGACACGGGATACCCTACCTCGGCTCATACGGCAAGGGTGATCAGCTTGTAAAAATTAACATCTCTGTACCGAAAAAGCTTACTTCAAGACAGAAAGAACTGCTTAAAGAGTTTGCCCGCATTTCAGGTGATGAATCCTCTTTAAGTGAATTCTATTAATACATCATGCAGTAATATATTCTGCGGCCTGGTTTTTATTATTGCTTTTATAATAAAGGATACGATGACTTGTATCCTTTAGAGGATTTCCGGACAGATTAGTTTAACAACCGCAGATGTTGCTTACTGCAAACAACATGCTTCTCTATTCAGAAATCCCCTGATTTACCATAAATGAAAATTTTAATCCTGGAGATGATATCATGTTACCAATTGTTGATTACGGGAGTATAGCCATAGTAGTTCCGCAGGTTACCGCAGTGGGGAGCACAGTACATGAGGACGGCAAACCCGGATTTGAGGTATTTCTGTCCGGGATGGAGGAGCCTTTAATAGTTGGGTTTGATACTGACCAGGAAGCTGTTGAAGCACGGGAGGAACTCATCGCGATTATAGCACAATATCATTATATAAAGGAGCTCGGCCCTGACTTTGAATTCAGTGATCTTCTCGGCAAAGATGAAGATAAAGATGATGATATAAATGAGCATTAAAGAAGAAGGGGTCACTTCAGGAGTAGTTCTATGGTTAAAAATGATTTTGAACTCATAAAAATCGGATTTCCAAAATACCTGACCCGGAATTAACCATATACCCCTTTAATGTTTAGCGGAAAGTAATGGAAAGGCAAGACGCCTTGTAATTGAAGGAGGCTTAACCTTTGAAAATGATAAAATCAGTAATCCTGATTTTGAAGTTATCGCTAAAGATGGTATACTGGAAGTAGGGAAAAAAATTTGTAAAAATTGTGTTTCAAAAGAATTAAAAAATGTAACATATACAGGATAACCATGTCCCCTATAAATGATATAGAAATAATAAACAAAGTACTTGAGGGTGATAAAAGTGCATATGCGGAGATTATAAAAAAATACCAGAATATGGTATTCCGTTATGTTTATTATCAATTTGGAAATTATGATGAAGCTCTTGATATTACTCAGGATATTTTTATTACTGTGATGGAGGCTCTTGACTCCTTCAGACAGGAGTCTAAATTCTCAACCTGGCTTTATAGTATTATGGTTAATCATTGCAAGAACTATAAGAAGAAGAATAGCAGGTACAGCACAGTCCCATTAAAAATATACAAGGGGGATGAAGAGATTGACCTTCAGCTTCAGGATTATCGTGAAAATCCCGAAGAGAGGATTATAAATGAAGATTCCCTGAGAATAGTAAAGGATGAAATCAATAAGCTCCCTGATGACTTCAGGGAAATATTAACTTTAAGGGACATTGAAGGATTATCCTATAATGAGATTTCAGACATACTAGGGATTAATCTCTCCAATGTGAAAGTCAGGATTCATAGAGGTAGGGAATACCTGAAGAACAGATTACACGCCAGAGGTTTAGTATGATGTTTGAACATCTCACTATTGGACAACTCTCAGATTTTATTGATAATTCTCTCTCTATTGAGGAGAAAAATCTTATACTCGAGCATATAAGAAACTGTGAAATATGCAGATGTGAGTATGAATCATTAAAAAAGTGCGTTATATTAATATCAGGGTTGAGAAATGAAGCATATCAGCTCCCTGATATCTCTGAAAGGACTCTCCTTATATGCAGATCCCGTGAAAGAAAGCGGCTTTATATCAAATCCATACCAGCCATTGCAGCCTCAATTATGATAATTGCAGGAGCCGGATTTATACAAAGTGAATTCTACACCAAAAATAACAATGCTTTTGTTGCTGCAAATATGCCTGTGCAAAGCGAAACACAGGTCATAATTAATGCAATAAGAGATTCAAACGGCAGAATTATGAATATGACCCCTGCCTATATTGATGGTGAAATTGACAATTCATCGCTGGCCAATCTCGAAAAATATCTGCAAAAAAACAATATAAAGCATACGATTGTTCCTGTAAGATACCGGGAAGAAGCTGTTATTAATAGAAATATTACAAATACCAGCTTAAAAAGTGGCAATATAGCTGAACCAGAAGGGAAAAAAATTCAGATTATCCGAAGCAAAGAGAGCAACAAAATAACAGTAAGATTCTTCAAATAGATTCCTTTAAATATTGAAGATACTCTTCAGTATCATAAATATGCCCTCCGCAAACCCCTCGTGAACTATAAAGGGACGCGTTATGTGTCATTTCGTCATAATCTGCCTCTGCATCTGCAATATGAATAACTTCATATCCCCTGTCAGAAGCATCTCTCGCGGTTGTCTCCACGCACTGACTTGTGGCCAGGCCGGTAAAGATAAGGCAGCTTATACCAATAGACTTCAGCTTTTTATCTATATCCGTTGATGAAAAAGGGCTGAATGTTGTTTTATTTATTACAATATCTGATAATTGAGGTTTCAGCGGTATAATAATATCCGCCTCCGCATCTGAAGAGAGAGGATATACGCCATCATAACCCCGGTTTAATCCTTCTATATATGAATTCATAAAAAATCTATGGAGATCACTCCTGTCAGGCCTTTCACCGCAAAGCCTCAGGTATACAACCGGCAATTTCATGGAATAAAAAAACTCCCTTATTTTAACTATATTTGGTATAACAGTACTTTCAGTTCTGGTTTTTATATAATCAAGAGAGCCCGGATATAATAAATTAAAATATCTACTATATACGGAGCTATCATCAAGATAATATCTCTGCATATCTACTATTACAAGAGCTGATTCGTTCATTAATAAATCACCATGAAATTATTATAATTAGGCGGCATAAAATAAAAAAAAACAAAATTTCTGTAATTAAATACAGTATTTATTCCTTAAATTATTTCAGGTAAAAAATATTCTATTACCCCGCCGCCAAAGGCGGCGGGGGTATATAATTCTTAAATTTACACTAAAAAATATATTCAGGAATTATTACTGAATTAAATATAATATAATTCCAGGAAAAGCTTTGAAAAATACTATCGATGAATAAACATGAAGTCAATAATTTTTACTTGTAATAACAGGGGATATAATGCTTATAATGATACATTCAATATTATTTTAATCATTAAAGGGACTGCTATATGCTTTATTATGCAAATATACTTGCAGCTTTCCTGTGTACATTAATTCTTATATACACAGCATTTTTTGTTCTTTTTAAAAACAGAGGGGGGCAGTCACCTCTGTATTATTTCTATTATAATATTACCGGCGCAGGGATTATGGCCTTCATATTCCTTACGTACTATGCCCATGATTCACAGTACGCGGTTCTGTTTAACAGGATGAGCCAGGTTGCAACACTTCTATTCTCCGGAAGTATACTTAATCTTGCTCTTACTTATCCTGAAAGAGAAAAAAAAGTTCCATTTTATATTCCTCTCGCATGTATAACACCTGCAATAATCATTTCTGCTGCTATATTTTTTACTGATTATTCAATCTCAACCGTAAAATTTGTAAACATGCACCCTGTACGAACCACCGGTCCTCTCTACTATATTTATGCAGGTATTTCATTTCTTTATTTTATGATCTGTTTCGGTATCTTCATCTATAAGTATATTACAGTGAAAATTGAAGCATTCAGGCTTCAGATAAGATATGTTTTTTTTGCGACTTCAATTTTCATTACACTGACATACATAGGGTCAATCTTTCTGCCCCTCTTCTTTAATAACTACACATTCTATGTACTGGCCCCTACCCTTACATCTGTAGCCGCTACCGCCACACTGTTCTATTCAATTATAGCTTATAACCTGATGGATATAAGAACTGCAATTCTGAAAACTATGGTTTATTTTCTTATGACTGTAATCTTTTTTACACCTGTGCTGGTTATTTTTTATCTCCTGGAAGTTAAACTTGAATATTTTTACATTCCTTCAGAAATTAAAGTTCTTTCAGTAGCATCTGTTTTCATGATATTTACATTTATACTCCAGCCAAGGATAGACAGAACATACAGGCGGAATATCTCAAATATAGAAAACCTTACAAAGAACTATATAAAAAAAGCATCTACCAGAAAGACGCTGGATGAGCTGGTAGAGATAAGTGTACGGGAAATCCGTAAAGGGTTATCCCTTACAAGAGGGCTCTTTTTTATGTACGATGATACTGACCGTATATTTAAAAAATTTTACGATTCAAAAAGTGAGTCTTCACCTGATGAGGATGTCGGACGCCACTTCCCCCTTATAAAATGGTTCGCGCGAAACCAGGAGATCCTTCCTGAGATCAGGGTCTACACAGATGAAGAGAATTTCAGCCCTATACGGAATAATGTAACTGATTTTTTTGACAGGTATGGAATCGGTTCAATTCTCCCTGTTTATTATGAAAACAGGATATTAGGGATGCTCTGCCTCGGTAAAAGAGACAACGGCAAAAACCTGACACCTGACGAGATTGAACATCTTGAGGAATTCAGGCTCAGGTTTAATGACTTCATAATAACAGTTCTTGCTTTTGACAAGGCTAAGAAAGACCAGTTTATCACAAGAAGCCTTGATCTTTCAGCTGATATACTCAGTAACTCTGCTGCAAAGGTTCTCCCCAATGTTAAAAACATAAAGTTCGCTTCACTTATAGCTCCGAGGTACCAGAAGGGATTTGATTATTTTGATTTTATTCAGCCCACGGAGAACACACTTGGACTTCTATGTACAGATGTTTCAGGAATAGGTATTAATAATGCCTTATATTCAGTTATTCTCAGGTCCGTTTTTCATTCATGTGTGAATGAGGCTGCATCACCATACATAGTAATTAAAAGGATAAATCTTGTAATAAATGAATATACAAAAGGTGGCGGAGAACTTGTAACAGCATTCTATGCTTTTTTTGATTCCAACACAAGAAGGATATATTACGCAAACGCGGGATTGCCTCCAATGGAAGTTTATAGAATTGACAGGAATGATTTTGATTCCCTGGATACTGAGGGTTCACCATTGGGCTATGATCCTCTTTCAGAGTATGGGCAGGGAACATCGGAGCTTAAGCCTGGTGATATATGTATTCTTTACTCAAAATCGCTGATAAATTCAAAAAACATCAATGGAGAAAGTTTTGGCCTCCTGCGTCTCCGGGATGCAATTAAAGAGCAGAAATCAAGAACTCCTTCAGAAATTGTAAAAAATTTAAAAATTTCGTATGAAAAATTTATGGGGATAGTGCTCCCTGATTCAGATATTACAGTTATTGTGATGAAAATAATGTAATTTTTTTTACAAAAATTTGACATTTTAATTTTTTTTTACTATAGTTAAGTCAGACAAAGTATTAAGGGTTGTAGGAATAAATACCCTTTTAGTGATTTTATTAGGAGGATTCCCGATGGGAAAAGAGAGAGAAAAGGCATTTATGCCTGAGTTGACAGATGAAATGAATCTCTGCAACGAACTTTACTCAAAATGTTGTAATGACGAATTGAGAGAAATCGACAAGCATGAAATTATTGTGAAGATCAGCCAGTTTTTAGGAGCATCACCTGCCAATCTTAACCTGGCCGAAATCATTTTCAATACCATAAAATATGACATAACAAAGTATGTTCTTCATCATGAGTATTGTCCTGAAACGAAAAACCAGGTTAAGCCGAAATTTCTTCTATGGCTTGACGGAAAGTCAGAACCGAAGAAAGCTGAGGAGCTGTCTAATTTTCTGGATAAATACCTGAAATAAATTGACTGTGCAAAAACTACTGCTTCACACATGTTGTGCACCATGTATGGCGTATGTTTATGAACTTTTAAGCGCGGAATTTGAAGTAACAGCTTATTTTTATAATCCCAATATAATGCCTGCTGATGAATATGTTGTCCGGCTAAATGAGCTGACATCATACAGCAGGACTAGAAAATTCCCTCTTATTATCGATGAGCCTGACGTAAAATTATGGGTACACGCCGTAAGGGACTACAGGTATAGCGGAGAGAGATCTGAACGCTGCTGGATCTGTTATGAATTGAGGCTTGAAAAAACCTTCCAAAAAGCAAAAGAACTCGGTTTCGATATTGTTGCGACTTCCATCTCAATCAGCCCGCACAAAAATGCAGCTAAAATA
>CAZVFJ010000038.1:8139-18331 GCA_964625825.1 uncultured Leptospirales bacterium
TTTCGACAAAATACGGTGTAGCTTTCTATGATGCTGATTTCAAAAAAAATGACGGCGTAAAAAAATCTGTAGAGATGTCAAAAAAAAATAATTTTTACAGGCAGAACTATTGCGGATGTATTTATTCAAAACTGGAAAAAAACAACGAAAGCGGCTGGTCAAAAAAATCGAGAGAGTACAGGCTTAAAAATACACCAATCATGAAAGGGAAAGATAACGAAGAGGGCTCTGTAATAACATTTACAGACACGATTGATCTTCACCATTTTCATCCTGCAGACACACACATTGTTGTTGATAATTTTCTGATGAATGCATTTCAAAATTATAAGACTGTTCGTATTATTCACGGAAAG
This sequence comes from uncultured Leptospirales bacterium, assembly GCA_964625825.1. Taxonomy (GTDB): domain Bacteria; phylum Spirochaetota; class UBA4802; order UBA4802; family UBA5550; genus UBA5550. The sequence goes on from CAZVFJ010000038.1 coordinate 8,496, forward strand.
GGCAAATCAGTAAAAAAAAGAGAAGTTTATAACATTCTTAAGGCTCATCCCAAAGTTCTATCTTTCAGGGATGATTCGCACAACTGGGGCTCAACTGTTGTGGAAATTCTCTCCCTGGATAAATAGCTCTATTCAAAATCTGAAACCGTAAACCGCCACTTCCCGTTTTCATCAAATCCGGCAACCCTGACCTTAATTTCATCACCTGCCCTGAATTTAATCCTGTCAAGCTCCGCACCGGCCTCTTCCATAACATGAAACATGTAATTGAACTTTTTCCCTGAATACTTTTCGATGTCCTCTTTATAAACCTTGACCTCAAGTCTCGGTGAATCGAGGAGTACATATATTCTTGAATCCTTCATCCCCATAATAGTCCCGCTGTGATATTGCCTTGATTTAATATCAACCAGAAGATCCGGCCTGAATAATGAATCAAGCACGATGGAGTTCACCATATGATCTATCTCTTTCTGTATATCCTTGCACCTGTTTGATGCAAGTATAACTTTTTCACGCAGTTCAATATCCTCTTCATCAGGTAGAGGTTCCTGCAACTCCAGTTTTTCTGCAAGTTCCTTATGGCTAAAGATACCGACAATCTCTCTCATCGGGGAGGAAAACCTTCCATAGAGTTTAACTCCCAGGGCATAATGGATTCCAGGATTATCTGAAAAAAACGATCTTCGGTTAGAGATGAGTACCTGTCTCTCGATGGCCTCGGTGATTCTCTTTTCAGGACCGGATAAAGGAAGCTTTTTCATGTAAGCAGCCAGACTCTCCCCTCTCCTCCATCCCCAAGTTTCACTGTCAAGGGAGTGTATCTCGATGAAGGATGAGATTACACTCTCAAGTCTACCAAGGCTTGAATCATCCGGAGCCTCATGAATTCTGAACACTGGCTGTATGTGATTTTCAAAGTGAAATTCATCAGATGAAATTTTTTTTGCACCCTCAATATTGCAGAGTAACGACACCTGTTCATTCCACCTGCTTGCATCATTTCTCGGCATATCCCGGAATACAAGGTTAAATTCGTCATCAGTAATGTGTAGTACCTGCTCAAATCTTTCATAGCTTATCACTCCCCTCCTTTCACCCTGTGCTGCCAGGATCTTTCCTGCTTCCTGAAGATTTATCAGGGAGCTCGTATATTCTTTAGCAGATAGCGGGCCTTCTGCAGGATTGTCATAAAACTCCTGCACGCTGTTGTACGAAAGTTTATCCCTGCTCATAATCACTGCTCTTGTGATCTCTGTTTTAAGGGAGTTGCCCTCACCATCTATCTCCATTATAAAAAGAAGAGCCCTTCTTTCAAGATTAGCGTTTAAAGATATAATTCCTTCGGAGAGCTCGCGCGGCAGCATCGGGACCGCGTAATCGGGAAAATAGTAGCTTGCCCCCCTCCTTAACGCTTCCCTGAAAAGAGCGGTCCCGGGTTTTATATAGTAAGAAGCATCCGCTATAGCGTAGTATAAAACATACCCGGTTTCGTTCTTTTCAACGCATACAGCCTGGTCAAGGTCCTTTGAGCCATCATTGTCAATCGTAACAAAAGGGAGAGACCTGTAATCACGGAGGGACGGATTATTTATACCTGGTTCTTCAATTATTTCTTTAACCTCTTCAAGTACGTCTAAAGGGAAAAACGGATTTATATGAAGTGAATCAAGCTCAAGCATATATCTATGCATGACGCTTCCCTTTCTGTGAAAGAGTGAAACAAAGATATCACCGTTGTCGCTCCATGCTCTGACTATATCCCCCTCCTCAATGCCGGGAGTTGTTATAACAACATAAGGGCCCGAATCATGATCAAACATAGGTTGTACAATGAGTCTTTCCCCCCTGTAATGACATATCCCGATAAATCCTTCACCCTGCCTTAACCTTTTCATATCACATACACCATTTTTTAAAGTTACTACTTTCTAATTTCTAAAGTTTTATTATCAATCATTTTATAACAACAGAGAATGAAAGCATTTTTGTCATAACCCTGAATAAATATGAACAGATATGAAAATGTGATTGTTCATAAATAATTAACACCTATCCTCAACACTCAATTCCGGATCTAAAATCCCACCTTTTATAATTGACTTTATATCATCAAATCAATATTTTATCCGGTATATATTAATAGTATTTATCCTTGACCCTTTTTGTAAGTTGTAATGCAATATCTCCCTGCCGCCATTGGCGTCGGGGAGATTAAACTATTTTTTAATGAATAATTAAAGTTAACCTAAACCCTCAGGACAATATGGAACTGCTCAAAAAAAGAATAAAACAAGACGGCAGAGCTTTATCAGAGAGTATCCTGAAAGTAGACTCATTTCTGAACCACCAGATAGACCCTGTTCTGATCGATAGTGTTGCCGAAGAATTCTGTTGTCGATTTGCGGAAAATAATTTCAACAAAATACTGACTGTTGAATCATCAGGGATTGCCCCTGCTTTAATGACTGGCCTTAAAATGGGGATACCTGTAATTTTCGCGAAAAAAGCCAAACCCTCAACGATGAATGAAAAATACTTCACGGCTCCTGTGCATTCCTTCACAAAACAGAAAGATTACGAAATCTCTGTTTTGGCAAAGTTTATTACCAGGGGAGATAGAATCCTTATCATAGACGACTTCCTGGCCAACGGCAGCGCCTCACGCGCTCTCATCGCTATAGCTGAGCAGGGTGGCGCTAAAGTTGATGGTATTGGTATTGTTATTGAAAAAGGCTTCCAGAACGGTGGCAGATTACTCCGCGAACTCGGTTATAGAATTGAATCTCTTGCTATCATAGATGAAATGTCAGTGAACAGTATACGCTTCAGGGATTAATCCCGGCGTTTTAATAAAAATTAAAGGGTTATAACAATGAAAAAATTTACTCTTATTCTCATTCTTATTTTATCCCTTGCCATGAGTTTCACAAGCTGCGGGAAGAAAGCTCCGAAATCAGCTGACGGCAGGGAAGTGGTAATGGGCTTTATCTATGTTGGTCCAATCGGTGATGGAGGCTGGACTTATGCTCATGAGCAGGGAAGACAGTATCTCGTTAAAGAAACCGGGATAAGGACTATTTTCAAGGAATCAGTACCTGAAGGAGCAGAAATAAAGGATGTTGTCAGAAGCATGATTGATCAGGGCGCAACAATCATAGCAGCAACAAGCTTCGGTTATATGGATTATATCGTTGAGATGTCAAAAGAATATCCCGACATCAAGTTTCTTCATTGCTCAGGATACAAAATGACTGACAACATGGGGAACTATTTTGGAAGAATTGAACAGCCAAGATACCTTTCAGGTATAGTCGCAGGCATGAAATCCAAAAGTGGAAAAATTGGTTACGTTGCTGCTTTTGAAATTCCTGAAGTTGTAAGGGGTATTAATGCCTTTACTCTTGGAGTAAGGTCAGTTAATCCTAAGGCTGAAGTTCATGTAAGATGGACCCATACATGGTATGATCCGGCAAAAGAAAAAGAGGCTGCAAAAGCCCTCCTTGATGAAAAATGTGATATAATCGCCCAGCACCAGGATACAGCAGGCCCTCAGCAGGCAGCTGAAGAAAGAGGAGTATTCTCCATAGGTTACAACTCTGACATGTCCAAAATGGCTCCTAAAGCTTACATAACAGCTCCTGTATGGAACTGGGGCCCCTACTATGTTGACCAGGTAAAGAAAGTCATTGCAGGGACATGGAAAGCTGAAAGTTACTGGGAAGGTATGAATGCTGATATAGTCAGACTTGCTCCTCTTACAAAAAATGCTCCTGACGGTGCCTCAGCAAAAGTTGAAGAAGTAAAGAAAAAAATTCTGGCAGGCACATTCAATGTACTTGCAGGCCCTATAAAAGATCAAAAGGGAACTGTTAAAATTCCGGCAGGCTCGGTTATGTCTGACAGCGACCAGCTTGCATGCGACTGGTTTGTTGAAGGTGTTGTCGGGAAAGTTAAGAATAAATAACAGAATTATTTAAAGATGGAAAAAACCGGTAAAAAATAGATTTTTTTGCCGGTTTTTTTATTTACAATGTAGTTTATAAGAAAATTCTGTTTGTTATTAAATCTGTAATTTTATGATTACAAAAAAATTTTTATCTCTCAGGCAGGGAACTCTCTATGCTTCTCTGTGAGATAAAATTACCAATCAAGAAGGGAACTTTGCTTTTTTAAAAAAATTTTTAATTCCCGGAGAAAGAAACTTTAGTTTCCAATGAACCAGGATATGTCATTTCGAACGTATGTTTCGGTAAAACTCAATATAAAATATATGAAACTATATATACTTCCATATATTTTATATTATAAAGATAATCCGGGAGGACGCCATTAACGGTAATGAAGCTGTAAAAATGGTTAATATCTCCAAGTCATTCGGAGATGTGAAGGCCAATGATAATATATCCTTCAGCGTAAATAACGGTGAAATTTATGCCCTGCTTGGCGAGAATGGAGCAGGTAAAAGTACCCTTGTAAATATGCTTTCAGGGGTATACACTCCCGATTCAGGAGAGATATATGTTCACGGGAACAGGCTCAGGCTCGCCTCACCTGCTGATTCAATTTCATCCGGCATAGGAATGATTCACCAGCATTTCAAACTTATTGATGTGATGTCGGCAGTGGAAAATATTGCCATCGGCCAGGAGAGTAATTTTTTTCTCAGTCAAAAGAGACTCAGAAAAAAAATCGATGATATCTGCAACCGGTACGGGTTCAGGATAGAACCTCAAAAAATTGTGCGTAATATGTCTGTTGGCGAGAAACAGACCGTAGAAATTCTGAAAGTCCTTTATCGCGGAGCAGATATACTGATACTGGACGAACCGACAGCAGTGCTCACGCCACAGGAGACCGAAAGATTCTTTGACATACTCATCAGGATGAAAGATCAGGGATGCGCTATCATAATAATCACTCATAAGCTTCATGAAGTAATGGAGATAAGTGATCGTGTTTCTGTTCTACGCCGCGGACAGGTTGCAGGCACAGTAAATACGCAAGAAACATCGCCTATGGAACTTACAAGTATGATGGTTGGTAAAAAGGTGACCCTCTCCATTGAACGTCCAGAAGTCACAACTGATGACATTATGCTTGAAGTGAGAGACCTTTCACTTGTTGATCGCGAAGGTGTTAAAAAACTTGACCGGATTTCATTTGACGTCAGGGCCGGGGAAATTCTCGGAGTGGCCGGTGTTGCCGGCAGCGGGCAGAAGGAGCTCTGTGAATCGATCCAGGGGCTTGAGCGGAGAAAGCGGGGCGAAATACTATTCAAAGGAGAAAACATTTCACATCTCACTCCCAGGGCAATATTTGAGAAGGGGATGAGAATCAGTTTTATCCCTGAAGACAGGCTCGGGATGGGGCTTGTACCAACAATGGACATTGTTGACAATGTAATATTAAAAGATTATTATCTTCAGAAGGGTGTATTCCTCGACAGGGAACCCGCTCGAATAAGAGCAAAACATATAATCAAAATGCTTAACGTACAGACACCGGGAATATATCATCCGGTGAACCAGCTATCCGGCGGGAATATACAAAAAGTTCTACTGGGGAGAGAAATTGATTCAACCCCTGATTTTCTTGTCACAGCATACCCGACACGCGGCCTTGACATAGGCTCAGCGCACCTCATATATGATGAGTTGAACAGGCAAAAAGCCAGGGGTGTGGGTATACTTTATGTCGGTGAAGATCTCAATATTCTCCTGAGCCTGTGTGACAGAATAATGGTAATGTTTGAAGGAAAAATTATTGGTACCGTTGATGCAGCCATCGCAACAAAAGAAGAGATTGGACTCATGATGCTTGGCGAAATCCCCGGAGGAGTAAAAAATAATGATTAAGATGTCCACAAGAACCGACTGCTCCGGGAAAGAATCAGCGGCAATAAGAGGAGCGGCAATTTTATTTGCCCTTGTAACTGTTTCTTTCTTTATTTTAATTCTGGGGCACAATCCGCTCTCTGTTTACGCGTCCATGATTGAAGGTGCGTTCGGTACAGTATACCGGATAACCGAAACCCTTCGGAAATCAATACCACTTATAATAACATCCCTCGGGATATCCCTCGCTTTCAGGTTAAAATTCTGGAATATAGGCGCTGAAGGACAGATTATGATGGGAGCAATCGGCGCGACATTCTGTGCTCTCAATTTTCCTGAACTAACATCATGGCTCCTTCTCCCGATGATGGGAGCGGCGGCAATCTTATGCGGAGGTATCTGGGGAGGTATCCCCGCGTATTTCAGGGCAAAGTTCAGGACAAACGAGACTATCTTCACTCTTATGATGAACTATGTCGCGCTTAAATGGCTGACATATTTACAATACGGCCCATGGAAGGACCCATCAGCTCTCGGCTTCCCGAAAATTCCGGGTTTCCCACCCGGCGCGGTGCTGCCGGACATCTTCGGGCTACACGCAGGATGGATAATTGCTTTACTGCTGGTCATTGCCGTCCATGTATTTATCCACCATACTCAGCGGGGATATGAAATTTCTGTTGTGGGGGGAAGTGAGAATACAGGCCGTTATGCGGGTATGAATGTTAAAAGAATAATTATATATACGATTTTTTTAAGCGGCGGGATTTGCGGCCTCTGCGGGATGATAGAGGCTTCGGGTGTAAACCGTACGCTTTCTATTGAAATATCACACGGCTCGGGCTACACCGCTATTATAACATGCTGGCTTTCAGCCCTTAAAGCTCCGGTGATCCCTGTTGTTTGCGTACTCTTCGCAGCGATGATACAGGGCGGCACATTTATACAAATGGCTTTCCAGATTCCGCAGTCAGCTGCCCAGATACTCCAGGGCACAATACTCTTCTTTGTACTGGGAAGCGAATTTTTTATAAGATACAGAATCTCATTCATAAAAAATATAAAAAACGGGGAGGAGATATAATGGATATATCATTTTTTACAGCCGCTGTCGTTGCCGGAACTCCACTCCTCTACGCTATACTTGGTGAAGTTATAACAGAAAAGGCCGGGATGCTCAACCTCGGTATTGAAGGGATGATGCTAATGGGAGCGGTTATAGGTTTTAAAACAGCTCTTTTAACCGCGAATCCCTGCCTCGCACTTGCAGGGGCTATGGCAGCAGGAGCTCTCGGGGCAATGATTTTCGGAATACTTACCGTTTCACTGCGTGCGAATCAAATTGTGGCGGGTCTTACACTTACAATTTTTGGCACAGGATTTTCCAGTTTCATGGGGCAGGGACTTATGGGTGAGGTAATTCCAGAGAGCATCAAACTATTTTTTTCGGACTTTAAAATTCCACTCCTTGGCGATATTCCTTTTATCGGGCAGATATTCTTTAACCAGGGAATACTGGTTTATGCAGGGTATCTAATTACAATTTTTGCGGGATTGTATATGTATAAAACAAGAATAGGGTTGAACCTGCGCGCGGTAGGTGAAAACACAGCAGCAGCTGATGCCGCCGGAATAAAAGTTTCATTATACAAATACATTCATATTCTTATCGGAGGGGTTCTATGCGGTTTAGCCGGAGCATACCTTTCACTTGTATATATCCCTTCCTGGCAGGAAAATGTCACAGCAGGCCGTGGCTGGATTGCAGTCGCACTTGTCATATTCTGCCGGTGGAATCCCTACCGTGTTTTTGCGGGAGCTTTTCTTTTTGGCGGGCTCGATATAATCGGTTTCAGGATACAAAAATTTGATTTTCACATTTCACAGTATATGATAGATATGCTCCCTTACGTTGTAACAATTATCATACTGATACTTGTCTCCGTTAGAAAAGCAAGTTCGGGCACGCCACCAGCGAGCCTTGGAACATCATACTTCAGAGAGGAAAAATAATTTAACATGAGATATATGCTTCTATATCTTGCAATGGCTCTTCTTGCGGGAGCAACAGTTCCGACCCAGGCCGGGATCAACGCAAAGCTTAATATTTACACGGGCTCTCCCGTTACTGCGTCGATTGTATCATTTTTTGCAGGGACAATAACACTTTTAATATTTGCTGTTGCAACAAGGGTACCGGTACCCGCCCTATCAACTTTCACAGGTGCACCCTGGTGGATATGGACTGGCGGAGTGCTTGGAGCTTTTTACGTAGCATCATGCGTGATACTGGCAAACAAGGTTGGTGCTGTTTCAATGCTTGCTTTAATTCTTGCCGGGCAGATGATTACGTCTTTGTTTCTCGATCACTTCGGGCTTGCAGGGTATCAGGTTCAGCCGGTAACAATGATGAAGATAATAGGGATAATATTGATTATCGCCGGTGTATTTTTTATAAGGATGGGTTAATAATGAGATACGAAGGAAATATATTCAGGCCGTTCAGCGAAGCTGACAGCTATCTGCTTCAATGCACAATCGGATGTTCGCATAACAAATGCACATTCTGTGCGATGTACAAGGATAAAAAGTACAGGGTGAGACCCCTTTCTGAAATTAAAGAGGACATCATAATGGCGAAAAAAGCCATGGGTGATGTGCAGAAGGTATTCCTCTGCGACGGAGATGCCATTGACATCGATACACCGATACTTCTTGAAATAATTGACGAACTGAAAAAAGCATTTCCTTCACTCCGCCATGTCGGAAGTTATGTCGGGCCACAAAGTATTCTTCGTAAAAGTATTGGTGACCTGAAAGCCCTTGCAGATGCAGGCCTGCGAAAAGGATACCTCGGCGTTGAGACAGGTGATGACAGGCTTCTTAAAGAGGTAAATAAAGGCGTAGGTTACGAGGAGATGCTTCAGGCGGGACTTAACCTGAATGAAGCGGGATGGAATCTGTCATCAATGGTGCTTCTTGGCCTTGCCGGACGTGGAGAGAGATCGAAAGAACACGCCCTTGCCACAGCAAAGATCACAAACGAAATGAAACCGCGATATCTTGCCGCCCTTACTGTAACACCGGTTCCAGGGACTGTTTTTTATAACAGGGTACAGAAAGGTGAAATTAAACTCTTAACACCGCTGGAAACGATTCAGGAAATGAAAATAATTTTTGAAAATATAACAATTGATAATCTCAAATTTGTCGGAGTGCATGCGTCAAACTATCTTCCGATAAACGGGACACTACAGAAAGACAAAGCAAAAATGCTCGGAATGATTAATCAGATACTTAATTCAGGTGATACCAGGATGCTAAAGCCTGAAAACATGAGGGGGCTGTGACGATAACTGTCGAATACGTGAGCATATTGCCTGTTGCATACGCCGGAGCAAACACCGGGCTGAAAGTAAGTCAACTCATCAAATTTGACAGTTCTGATATTCACCTGCATTAATTAATAAAATTTTCTGTTGATGTTTGTTAATATTGCAAACTCTTAATAAAAATTTTATCTAACAATATTTATAGTACCTATATCTTTTTGAGGGACATTTACTACACCCTTTATCGTAAGCACAGAATAAACATTACCTTTGCTGATAATAGCGCCTTTTATAATCTCCCCCGAATTCAGGGTAATTTCATCTATCCTCCCGTTTACTTTTTTAATTTCTTCAAGGGTTCTTGTTTTCTTTTTAATCAGCTGTTCTATTGTAGCCGCGTTTATTTTTGACACAGTTCCGGCGTCCGGTTTCTCTGCATCTTTATCAGGATTTTCTTCTTTTTTAAGCATCTCCTGTTGTCTTATATTCAATTCATCAACTTTCACATTTTCTATATCAGGCACGAGTTCTAACATCTCAGCTTTTTCTAATTCAATCAGATCTGTTTTATCGACAGGCATTACCTTTATTTTGACTTCTTTAAGACTTGTTTCTGTAACAGTAGCCCTGATAGCGGCTATTTCGCCCTCATTCACGTAAGTTTCTT
>CAZVFJ010000039.1:0-2144 GCA_964625825.1 uncultured Leptospirales bacterium
TTGCTCTCACAAATTCCGCGCCATTCGCCCCATTCCAGCTCCTTACAAGACTCTACAGTTTTCCTGCTTACGGGGCCTATGACCCGAGTGCGGTTACTTCGATCTTTTTCGTGATTTTTTTTGGTATCTGCCTTACGGATGCCGGGTATGGGGCGGTCCTTGCGATCTTTGCTCTCTGGGGGCTTAAAAAAAACCGGTGGAAGAGCGACATACTCTGGATTGCCTTCTGGGGCGGGCTTTTCACAATAGCAGCAGGACTCCTTACCGGAGGAATTTTCGGCGATCTGTTCAGGGGGGAAAACCCTTTCATTAATGTTCCCGCTCTGGTTTCACTGCGGGAGTTCTTTCTATGGATTGACCCTATGACTGAACCTATGGCATTTTTCAGGCTGGTCCTTGCGCTAGGGGTGATTCAGATAATTACAGGTCTTGCTATTGGAGTTATTTCAAATATAAGGGCTGGACTTGCTCAGGATGCCCTCTTTGACCACTTTACATGGCTGGTTATACTTATCTCACTCCTCTCCATACTGTTCGCGTCAGACCTTTCGGTCAAAATGTCGTTTGTCAGTTCAGGTGAACCGCCGCTGCCGGGCGGAGTGGTGCTCCCGTCTGCGATAGCTGCCGGAGTTATGGGCGTGCTTGTGGTCCTTTTTGGCGGGAGGGGGGAGACTTCTGTCTTCTTCAGGTTCTTTATCGGGTTTCTGAAGCTTTTTGTGCTGAGCGGAGTTTTCTCCTACCTCGGGGATATACTCTCATACATAAGGCTCATGGCTCTTGGTATGGTTACCGCGGGGATTGCCACTGCGATCAACACGATAGCTTTTATGATGAGCGATATACCTGTTGCCGGGATTTTCCTTACTGCAATTGTGCTCGCGGCAGGACATAGTTTTAACATGGCTATAAATATGCTCGGCGGATTTGTTCACACGCTGAGACTTCAGTACGTGGAGTTCTATTCAAAATTTTTTACAGGGGGCGGTGTCCCTTTTGAGCCGCTTTCACTTAACAACAGGTATGTGAAAATAATTGATTAAGGGGGATTATAGATGGAAGGGCAGATAGGTCTGGCAATAGCAATCTCCGGGGCGGCTGTGGCCGCTTTAGTGGCGGGAATCGGATCAGCCATAGGGATAGGTCTCCCCGGGCAGGCGGCAGCGGGTGTGCTCAGGGAGGACCCGGAAAAATTCGGCAATCTTTTTCTCCTTGTCGTTCTCCCTGGGACTCAGGGTTTCTACGGATTTATTGCCGCGTTCCTTGTTATATTGAAACTGGGGCTTCTCGGTAACGTGGTTATTAAACCGGGGATATGGGAGGGGTGGCAGATATTTCTCTCATGCCTTCCTGTTGCAGTCACCGGGCTTGTCTCTGCCATTCACCAGGGGAAAGTCTGTACAGCGGGTGTTCATCTTGTTGCCAAACAGCCGGAGCAGGCGATGAAGGGTGTTATTTTTGCTGCGATGGTTGAGACATACGCTGTACTGGGCCTTCTCATTACATTCTTCCTCCTGAACGGGATAAAACTCCAGGGGTAATTAAAGGAGGAACCTGATGAGCAGTGTCAAGGAGAGAATACTGAGCGATGCTGGCGAGGCATCAAGGCAGGTCCGTGAGGAATATAACCGGAAAGCGGAAGCCCTTCGGCTTGACTTTGGAAAAGCGGAAGCAGAAAAGGCCGGTGAGTATGAAAAAAAACTGGAATCTGTCTACGAAAGCGAGATGAAGAGGCTTCTCAGTATAAGCAGGCTCGAAATTAAGAGAGAGATACTTAGCGCGAAGAGGGATATTCTGCGTGAACTTGCCGGGTCTGTGAAGGAAAGGATTCGTACCAGACCTGAACTTTACAGGAAATTTATTGAGAGGGGAATTGTTAAAGGTGTGGTTACCGGCAGTGAGGAGATAATTGTATCTCCCGGTGACAGGGAAATTTTCAGTGAGGAATTCATGAACAGGTTAAATATCCTGGCTGGTGAAGTTACGGGGAGTACAGGGAATCTCCGTCTCGGTGAGGAACTCTGCGATACTGGCGGAGGTGTTTTACTGAGGGAGGGGAGGATCACTTTTAACGCGACAGTTGAGAAGACTGTCGAAAGAATCATGGAAGAATATGAACCTGAACTTGCTGCAATTCTTTTCGGAGG
>CAZVFJ010000039.1:2244-18243 GCA_964625825.1 uncultured Leptospirales bacterium
AGTGAACTCTATAGATTTATTGATAAATATTCAGGAGATCCGGGCATCGGGCATTTTTTCAGACTCGATTACGATTATCACAATATAAAATATCTTCTGAAAAAAAATATTTTCCGGGAACCCGGAGTCCGGGGGCTTTCACCTTTCGGGAACATCGACCCCGATCTTATGGAACGGATTTTTGAGAGGGAAGAGTACGGCTCCCTCCCCGGAATAATGCGTGATGCTGTTTATGCCGCGATAGAGGGGTATTACAGTGTGAAGAAAGGCTTTATTATAGATTTTGTTTCTGACAGTTATCTGCTCAAAGACCTGCTGGAGAGAGCTGTTTCTTCAGGCGGGAAAATTATTGAAAATTATTTCCGCAGGAGAATTGATGCTGTGAACATTATGTCTCTTCTCCGCGGAAATGAAGCTATTATGAAGTATAGCGATTATCTCTTTATAGAGGGCGGGATTATTGAAACAGATTTATTGAAGAAAGCCATGGATGATCCCCGGCGCGGGCTTGCTGAAATTGCGGCTCGTAAGGACCTGGATGGTATCGGCTCTGCGCTGGATGAGAAGGTTTATCTGAAGTACGCTGTTGAGCGGGAGTGCCGCAAATTGATGATGATGGAACTCTATATGGCACGGTTTATGATATCAGGGATTGAACCGCTCTTTGCGTACGCATGCCGTGTAGAATCTGATCTTAAAACTATAGGGATGATCTTCGCTTCAAAGAATCCCGCAATGAAGAGAGGGGCCGCGGAAGCATCAGTTCCTGATGGAGGTGTATGGTGAACAGTACCAGCGGGAAGATAGGCGCAGTGGGTGATGCCGATATTCTCCACCACTTCCGCTCCATGGGATTTATGGTAAGGGAGATAGCCTCACCGGAGGAGTGTGCAAATGCCGTTAAGGAACTGGCAGGGAAAGGGTGTGTTATCATCTTTGTCTCTGACGATCTGCTTTCGGAGCTCACGGGTGTTATCGCGGAGTACTTCTCCTCACCTGTACCTGTAATTACAGGATTCCCGGGGATTGAGGGGAGGTCTTTAAATTCAGAGATGATGTTAAAGGCCGTGGTGAGAAGAGCGATAGGGATAGATATAGCAGGGCTAACTGATATATGAAAAAAGGAATAATAACAAAAGTGTCGGGGCCGCTTGTTGCAGCCGAGAATATGTCGGGCGCGAGAATGTATGATGTCGTGCGGGTTGGTTCGGGCGGGCTTGTTGGTGAAATAATTGAGCTTAAAGGTGACAGGGCTTCGATCCAGGTGTACGAGGATACAGGCGGTATAAGTACGGGTGAGGAGATTGCTATTACGGGGCTTCCACTCTCCGTGGAGCTGGGCCCGGGCCTTATTGAATCTATCTTTGACGGCATACAGCGCCCCCTGGACAAGATCCGCGAACTTACGGGAGACCATATTCCCCGCGGGATTGAGCTTGCTTCTCTGAACAGGGAGCGGAGATGGAAATTCACTCCGTCAGTCAATGATGGTGAAACTGTTGCGGCAGGTGATATACTCGGTTTTGTCCAGGAGACAACACTTGTGAAGCATATGATAATGGTTCCGCGCGGAGTGGCGGGAGTTGTGGAGGGGATAAAGAGCGGGGAGTTCACTATAACAGAGACAATATGCGGAGTAACAGGCAGAGGAAAAGACTTTGAAATAAAGATGCTGCAGGTCTGGGGGGTAAGGACGCCAAGGCCATATATAAGAAAGCTCCCGCCGTCGGAGATGCTTGTTACGGGCCAGAGGGTAATTGACACCCTGTTCCCCGTTGCAAAGGGCGGTACAGCGTGTATACCGGGGCCGTTCGGTTCAGGCAAGACCGTGGTGCAGCATCAGCTGGCAAAATGGGCAAACGCAGATATAGTAGTTTATGTGGGGTGCGGTGAGCGCGGCAATGAGATGACTGATGTTCTGCAGGAGTTCCCTGAACTGAAAGATCCTGAGACAGGGGAACCGTTGATGAAGAGGACTGTCCTCATCGCCAATACATCAAACATGCCTGTTGCCGCAAGGGAGGCTTCTGTTTATACGGGAATAACAATAGCGGAGTACTTCAGGGATATGGGTTACAGTGTGGCACTCATGGCTGACTCAACATCGAGATGGGCTGAGGCCATGAGAGAAATTTCCGGGAGGCTTGAGGAAATGCCCGGTGAGGAGGGCTACCCTGCTTATCTTTCATCAAGAGTCGCGGCGTTTTATGAGAGGGGAGGGCTTGTCCAGTGTCTGGGGAGTGACCGGCGCAGAGGAGATCTTTCGGTAATCGGTGCTGTATCACCGGCAGGGGGAGACCTCTCCGACCCTGTTGTCCAGGCGACACTCCGGGTTGTGAAGGTATTCTGGAGCCTTGAGGATAAGCTTGCGTTCCAGAGGCATTTCCCTGCCATCAACTGGCTCCGGTCTTATTCTTTGTATGATAACGAGATGAATGGTTTCATGGAAAAGAATGTTGACCCCGGTTTCACCGCGCTGAAGAGTGAAGCGATGAAGATACTCGGCAAGGAGTCCGAACTGGAGGAAATCGTCCGCCTTGTAGGGATAGAGTCCCTGTCGTCAGTGGATAGGCTCGTGATGAAAACGGCAAAGATTCTAAGGGAGGATTTTCTTCACCAGAACGCCTTCCATGAAACAGATACATATACAGAGATAAAGAACCAGTACCTCATGCTTGACTGCATACTTCTCTTCCACCGTGAACTTCAAAAGGCGATTGAAACCGGGTCACATATAACTAATTTTGAAAGGCTCAGTGTTGAGGAGGATATTGCTAAGATTAAATACCTGAAGGGCGAAGGAAGCGCGCGCATTGATGAGATAAAAACCGCTATTGTAAAGGAGATAAAAGAGAAGCGCGATTCTTCAGGGGGAGGAACTGTATGAGGAGAGAGTACCATACAATACAGAATGTAGTAGGCCCGCTCCTCCTTGTAGAAAATGTGACAGGGGCAAGGAATGATGAACTTGTAGAAATAACACTCCCCTCTGGTGAGAGGAGGAGAGGAAAGGTTATAGAGCTTGAAAGGGACACAGCCCTTGTGCAGGTCTTTGAAGGCACCGGGGGGATAGATGTCCCACTTACGGGTGTATCATTTACAGGACGCGGTGTTGAGCTTCCAGTGTCGGATGACATACTTGGGCGTATTTTTAACGGTATGGGGAAACCGGTTGACGGAGGCCCCCCTGTTATACCTGAAAAGAGGATGGATATAAACGGCCTCCCGGTGAACCCATTCGCCCGGGATTACCCGAATGAATTTATACAGACAGGGGTGTCATCTATTGACGGGATGAATCCCATCGTGCGGGGACAGAAGCTGCCGATTTTTTCGGGTTCGGGGCTTCCGCACAATAAACTGGCAGCGCAGATAGCGAGGCAGTCAAGGGTCCTCGGTAAAGAGGAAAAGTTTTCTGTTGTTTTCGGGGCAATGGGGATCACTTACGAGGAGTCGGATTTTTTTATAAGAGAGTTCACAGCATCCGGGGCGCTGGAGAGGTCTGTCCTGTTCCTTAACCTCGCCAATGACCCTACAATAGAGAGGATAGCCACGCCGAGGGTCGCTCTCACTGCCGCGGAGTACCTTGCGTTTGAAAAGGATATGCATGTCCTTGTTATACTCACCGATATAACAAACTATTGCGAAGCACTGAGAGAAATATCATCAGCAAGGAAGGAGGTCCCGGGGAGGAGAGGGTATCCCGGATATCTCTACACGGACCTCTCAACAATATATGAACGGTCATGCAGGATTAAGGGGAGGAGAGGTTCTATAACCCTGATCCCGATACTCACTATGCCTGAGGATGATAAGACACACCCAATCCCTGACCTTACGGGGTATATCACAGAGGGGCAGATAATCCTTTCACGGAGCCTCTACAGGGGTAAGACCGATCCGCCGGTGGATGTTCTCCCGTCGCTTTCAAGGCTGAAGGACAAGGGGATAGGGAAGGATAAGACCCGCGAAGACCATGCCGACCTCTCCAACCAGCTTTTTGCCGCTTACGCCCGCGGTAAGGAAATGCAGGAACTCGCTGTAATCCTCGGAGAATCGGCGCTATCGGGAACAGATAGAATGTATTACAGATTCGCGGAGCGTTTTGAAGAGGAGTATGTATCACAGGGTTACAATGACGACAGGGGGGTGGAGGAGACACTGAACCTCGGGTGGGAACTACTGAAGATGTTCCCGGTGCCTGAACTGAAGAGGATAAGGGTGGAGTATATTGAAAAGTATATGGGATAAAAAGCAATGGCCCTTGACGTAAGCCCGACACGGATGGAGCTCCTTAAACTGAAGAGGAAGCTTGGTATGGCGAAGAGGGGACACCAGCTTCTCAAGGATAAGCTGGATGAGCTTGTGCGGATTATGATAATCCTCGTTAATGAGGCCGCACGGCTCCGCCCTGAAGCAGACAGGCTTATCCTGGGTTCAAGGGCTCTTATGGATTTCGCGGGATATTCAACTTTTCATGAGGCGGGCATTGCAGCGATGTACTCGCCGGGTGGTGGGCCTGAAGTTGAAACGGCACTGCGCCCGCTCCTGAATCTCCGCATCCCTCACTTTAAAATACCCGGAGAAAATTTTTCACCCCCGCTCTACGGTTTCGCCCAGACAACAGCCGCCCTTGATGAATCCTCTGAACTCTTTGCCGATGCAGTAAAAAAACTCATTGAACTTGCGGCTAAGGAGAAGGAGATAATGATGGTCGCGGATGAAATAGAGAAAACAAGGCGGAGGGTTAACGCCCTTGAATATATTCTGATACCTGATATAAGTGAAACGATAAAATTTATTTCAATGAAGATTGAGGAGACGGAGAGGAATACTCTTGTCCGTCTTATGAGAATTAAAGATATAGTCAGGGCACCGGTATCTTATTCTTCAGCATACCCGGGTGTCCAGGGGCTCCCTCCTCCTGAATAATTAAAAAATATGGACATCACAGGGATGGGAGCTTCCGGGAAATCGGCACTTTTTTTTGACGGGTGCGGCCGGTGAGATTATTATTTATTAACATATGCGCGAGAACCTGTCCTCTGCTAAGGATAGAGTAAAGGAGGCATTTTATGAAGCATGCACCGAGAGAACATCAGAGAGTCTATCTTACTTTTTATCTCAGAATTTTTGAGGGGGATAAATTCATAGGATTTCTTATAGATATATCAAAGGAAGGAATTATGGTCATGTCTGAAACGCCTCTGGTGGAGAATATGACCTACAAACTTAAGATGAAACTGCCGCCGACATTTGAATGGAAAGGAAAAAAAGTTGAGGACAGGGTTGTCCGCTTTCAGGCTGACTGCCGCTGGTCAAAACATGACGAAGTTGACAAGGAGTTCTACACAAGCGGTTTGGCCTTCAGGGATATTCCTGAAGAGGATAACGAAATTATCCACAGGGTGATTAAGGAATACCGGATAAGGTAAAGGTGTGCGATATGAAAAAGAAAATGAAGATACTTGTTGCCTTAAAATTTATTGAGAATGTAGATGAACTTATGGAGAGAGCTATGAGAGTAGCTTCCAGGTACGACGCGAAGATCTACCTGATCCATGTACTCCATGATATGCCCCATCTTTCTTTCTATTATGATGCTTACCAGGTATGGGAGGATTTCAGGGATAAAGCAATGAAAGAGACATTGAAGCATATGAATGTATACATTGAAAAGCTCTCCCATGAGTTTAAAGATGTGGAACCCATTGTTGAAGTCGGCGAGCCGGTGGAGGTAATACTGAAGGAGGCAGAAAGGATAGAAGCTGACCTGATTATCATCGGGAACCGCGGGCTCTCGGGGATCAAACATTTCATGCATAATAATGTAGGTGAGAAGGTTGTCAAGCTCTCGCAGATACCGGTACTGAGCTTCTCAATCGGAAAGAACGAATAGTAATTCATCCCCTCCGGCTGCCGGGTATTTCCCATGCCGGATGAGAATAAATGTCATATCCTGATAAGACTGAATTTACATCAGTTAAATTGAAGTTGTATTGGGAGGGTGGCGAGTTGTTCCGCTTTTAATTATTCTTTATTTCAATTTTTTCCAGTATCTCTGCTGTCAACTCATCATTACCGAATTCACTTCGGAGCCGGTCAAAGGGAATTATAAACCTGCACCCTTCCCTGTAACGGCTGCATCCGTAGGCCGCTCTCCCCTTTATCATATGGCCCTTGCCGCATTTTCGACATAGCAGGGGCCTATTCTGCTGCTGAGGCGCCGGGGATTCTGTTTCTTTTTTTACAGGAGCAGTTTCCTCTTTGCTGAGATTTAAGACAGGTGCATGATCGCTATCAAGAGAGACGTAACCTTTTACTTTTTTATCATCAACAATAAATCCACTTATCTCGCCGGTCTTACCTTTCTCTATCAGCGTGAATATCTGCTTCTCGGTGAGCGTTTTGCCTTCAATTTTGAAGCTGATCCGGAATGTGCATCCGGCTTTGTATTCGCTGCATCCGTATGCAGCCCGGCCTTTGATGATTTTCCCTTTTTTACAAACAGGGCAGAGGGGAGGAGTCCTTTCCTGAGACGGACTTTTCCCCGGAGAGAGGGACTTCTTCCGGAACCTTTTATTTTCCGGAGACGACTGGGGAGGCTTTTCTACGGATTTATTTTTACCTGTTCTTTTGCCTGCCAGTTCTATCTTTTTCCCGGTCTCCTGCTTTACGTCAGAGACCAGGGCTGAAACCATGCTTTTCATCTCCTCGAGAAATTGTGACGCCCGGTACTCCCCTTTCTCAATCTGCCGGAGTTTACCCTCCCATATCCCTGTGAGCTCAACCGATTTCAGGAGCTCATTCTCTATCGTGTCAATAAGCTGGACCCCTGTTGGAGTGGCGATGATGTTCTTCTTCTCCCGCCTGATGTAGCTCCGCTTGAAAAGAGTTTCAATGATGCCGGCACGTGTTGATGGCCTGCCTATCCCGTTTTCTTTCATGGCATCACGAATATCCTCATCGTCGGACCATTTTCCTGCAGTCTCCATCGCCCGGAGCAGAGTTGCTTCAGTATAATGCTTCGGCGGTTTTGTCTCCTTTTCGAAAATCTGCGGAGTGTGCGGCCCGGATTCACCTTTTACAAATTCAGGAATAATCTGAGAGTCCTCCTCATCCTCCTTTTTCTCCTGTTTTTCCTGCTTCGGATAGAGAACGCGCCACCCTTCTTCAAGAATCTGTTTCCCCGTAGCTTTAAACTTTACTTCTTCAGCCTCACCGAGAACTGTTGTATTTAATACAATACAGTCGGGGTAGAAAGCTGCAATAAAACGGCGCGTGATGGTGTCATAGACTTTTTCATCATTAGGTGTGAGGTTATGCGGACTGACACCGGTTGGAATTATGGCGTGGTGGTCTGTCACCTTCGAATCATCGAACACTTTTTTACTTTTTTTTATCGGCTCTGCCAGTACAGGACTTACCTCTTTCTGATAGACTTTCAATCCTTTGAGTATTCCGGGCACTTTGGGGTAAATGTCGGATGGGAGGAACCTGGTGTCAACCCTGGGGTATGTAACGAACTTTTTTTCGTAAAGGCTCTGTACAATTTTAAGAGTATTATCCGCGCTAAAGCCGAACTTTCTGTTGCACTCCACCTGGAGTGAAGTGAGATCAAAGAGCGATGGAGGGGCCTCGGCCCCTTTCTTCTTCGTGAAGGATGTAATTGTGAAATCGAATTCTTTTATCTTCTCAAGGATTTTATTCGCCTCATCTATACTGCTGAACTTCCCGTCAATGGCGGAGAAGAGTACTTCACGGTAAGTTGTTTTCAGCTCCCAGTATTTTTCCGGCCTGAAATTTTCTATCTCATAATGACGTTTTACAATAAGGGCAAGGGTTGGAGTCTGGACTCTTCCTATAGAGAGAACTCCTTTCCCGTCAGCATACTTAAGCGTGTAAAGCCGCGTGGCATTTATCCCCAGGAGCCAGTCGCCTATTGCCCTTGAGTTCCCCGCTTCATAGAGGAGGTCATAGTCACTTCCGTTTTTAAGTTTAGTGAAGCCTTCTTTTATCGCTTCTTCTGTGAGGGAGGATATCCAGAGCCTCTTCACAGGTTTTCTGCATTCAGCTTTGCGGAGCACCCATCTCTGTATAAGCTCACCCTCAATCCCCGCGTCACCGCAGTTTATAACTTCTTCACAGTCATCCACCAGTGACTTTATAGTTTTAAACTGCTTACCTACGCCGGAGTTTGAAATCAGCTTTATACCGAATTTTTCAGGGAGCATGGGGAGGGTGGAGAGGTTCCACTTCTTCCATTCCGGGGTGTAGTCATCCGGTTCCTTCAATGTGCAGAGATGGCCGAAGGTCCAGGTTACCCTGTAGCCGTTACCTTCAAAGTAACCGTCTTTACGTGCATTTGCGCCAAGGACCTGCGCGATCTCTTTAGCAACGCTCGGTTTTTCAGCGATACAGACTTTCAAAATTTTCATAGCCCCGGGGATTCGATATTAGATGTATTATTAATTATGCCTGAATGTTATACGTCAAGATAAAGTTTTACTTGTAAATTAGTCATTAAAATATTATTATTAAATGAATGATAATGCAGAAAATTCTGATTAACTCTTCATGCCGGAGAATATGTTTGAATAGTTATAAATACATGCGAAACAGAAAACCGGCTGTCTTTTCAATAGCAGCAATAGTAGCCCTTGCTTATATCCTGGTATTTTGTGCTATATTAAAAATTACCCCTGATATAAGGAATATGCGGTTATCAAGCAGGCTTTATGCAGCAGAAAACCGATCGGAAGTTGTGAAACATATACTTTTTGTTAATTCATATCACCCCGGATATTTATGGTCAGATCATGTTCAGACCGGGATTATGGATGTATTTATTAATGAATCGGGCATGGAAATTGATCTTAGAGTGGAATACCTTGATGCCAGGAGGTATCCCTCTCAACTTAAAGTAGCACTGGGCTATGATATTGCCAAAATATGGGGTAAAAAGTACCGGGACATTAAATTTGATCTCATTGTAGTATCAGATCAGGACGGCTATAATTTTCTTAAAAGATTCAAAAGGAGTCTTTTCCCCGGTGTACCTATAGTCTTCTGCGGAGTTGAAGACCCGGGCATTATCGATAAGGATACTACAGGAATTCTATCTGCTACTGATTATCTTGATAATGTTGAATTGATATTGAATGTCCTTCCGAAAACAAAACGTATCTGGATTATCAATGACAGATCTGCCACAGGAGTGGCAAACCAAAAAAGCATGGAGGCCATTGCTGAAAATTTTCAGGACAGGGTTGAATTTTCCTTTTTTGACCAGGGGATAGGCGTGGAGCCTGATGAGGTTATTTCAGAAGCGGAGAAGTTTAAAAAGGGAAATGTAATCTTTTTTCTCGATTTCAACACTACCCGGTCGGGTAAATATATAGACCTGGGAAGTTTTCTCAGGGAGCTAACTGATAAAGCAACTGTCCCTGTCTTCAGTCATGTTGATCTGTATCTCGACTATGGTGTTACCGGGGGAGTTATGAATAGCGGCACGATTCAGGGTCGCCAGGCAGCGGAAGTCGGCATTCAGTTACTCCGTGGTGCAAAGGTACAAAATATTCCCCCGGAACCTGAGAAATCTCTCCCTGCTTTTAACTTCAGTAAAGTGAGACAATACGGGATTCCGGAATCGGCTCTTCCGTCTGAAAGCCGTATTATAAATCGCCGGAAGAGCTTTATTTCTCAGTACTTCTGGTATCTTGCCGGCGGGATAATTCTGACTACCCTTGAACTGATCCTGATCCTCTGGCTCTTCAGGCTTTTAAGAATACAAAAACAGCTGAGAAAAGAATCTCTGGAAAAAGAAAAGATACTCAGTCAGAGTGAGAACAAATACAGAACTTTAACTGAAAACGCGAGTGTGGGGATATGGCAGACAAATAGCGATGGCACTACGGAATATGTAAATGATGCCATGCGCAGAATTCTTGAAGTGGATTCTATCGAAGAACTTTCAGGAAAACATTCTCTCAGTTTCTTTACTCCTGATTCGGTTGACGCAGTACGTGTTCAGGTTGCGAAGCGTGAGATGGGCGAGAGTTCTACTTATGAAGCGTCTATTAGAGGTATGAAAGGGACTATCCGCAATCTGCTTATTACGGCAGCACCTCTGATAGACAGTGATAAAAAGTATATCGGGAGAATCGCTTCATTGTCGGATGTAACTGATCTGAAACGGGCTGAAGCAGAGCTTAAGGATTGGATGCACAGGTATAGCCTGATTGTCGCGGCATCAGGGCAGGTCGTTTATGAATACATTCTTTCTACCGGGGATATTATATGGGGGAGCAGCATTGAGAATGTCTTTGGTTATTCTCAGAATGAAATGAAAGGGGGGATTGCTCAATGGCAGGAACTGATCCACCCCGATGATGTTCAAGCGGTTGTAAATACGCTGAATGAAGCTCTAAAATCATCTTCTTTCTGGGATGAAAGATACAGATTTAAGCATCGTCTTGGCCATTACATATGGATAAGGGACAGGGGGTTCTTTCTACCTGATTCTTCAGGGCATATTTACTGCCAGATCGGCATGATGGAGGACATAACAGTTTTAAAACAGGCGGAGGAGGCAATGGATTTTGAAAGGAGGCAGCTCCTCTCAATATTTGACAGCATTGATCAGATTATATATGTCTCGGACCCTGTTACATATGAAATTCTTTTTGCCAACAAGCGTCTGAGGGAGCGGCTTGGTAAAAATCCTATCGGCGGGATCTGCTATAGGGAACTGCAGGGTTTTGATAAGCCATGCGATTTCTGCACGAATCCGATTATCCTTGAAAACAGGGGAATGCCTTATAAGTGGGAGCACTATAACCCTGCGCAGCGGGAGACTCTTGATATTGTCGATAGACTCATCAGGTGGCCTGACGGGCGTGAAGTGAGATTTGAAATCGCTGTTGATATAACCGAACGTAAACGTGCGGAAGAGGCCCTCCGGGATAGTGAAGAGAGAAAACGCGCATTGCTTAATGCTCTCCCTGATATAATCTTTGTATTTAACCGGCAGGCTGTTTTTATTGATTTCATGTCCTCAAATACGGCTGAACTCCTGATCCCGGCTGACAGATTTATAGGGAAAAGTGCCTCTGAAATATTGCCGCCGGAACTCGCGGAATTAACACGTAAGAATATTGAGTTAGTTTTCAGGACAGGGCAGATGCAGGTATTTCAATACGATATGATGTCTGGTGATTCGAAACGCTATTATGAATCGAGAATGGTATTAAAAAGCAGTGATGAGGTTCTTTCCATAGTGCGGGATGTCACTGAGTATACAAAGAGTGAAGAGGACAGGGAACGCCTCCGGATGCAACTTGCCCAGGCGCAGAAGATTGAATCCGTGGGGAGGCTCGCCGGGGGGATAGCCCATGATTTTAACAATATGCTCGGGGCAATTACAGGTTATTCAGAACTCGCATTGAGAAAGATGGATAAGTCTGATCCTATCCGCCGTTATCTTGATGAAATTCTGAAAATCGCCGGACGGTCAACAGACCTCACCCGGCAGCTTCTTGCCTTCGCGAGGCAGCAGGTTATTCAACCGAAAGTCATCAATCTGAATGATACCATTGAAAGTATGCTCGCTATGCTCCGGCGGCTTATAGGGGAGAACATCAACCTTATATGGAAACCGTGTCCGGACTTATGGCTGGTAAATATCGATCCTGCTCAGATGGATCAGATCCTTGCGAATCTGTGTTTAAACGCAAGGGATGCGATAAGAGAATCGGGTACTATTTCAATTGAAACGAAAAATACCGTAATTGATGAAACATATTCATCAGGAACTGACAGTCTTGACCCCGGTGAATATATTGTACTGGCTGTGACCGATAATGGTTCAGGTATGGACAGGGCAACCCGCGAGAGGATATTTGAACCTTTCTTTACCACAAAAGAATTGGGGCATGGGACAGGGCTTGGCCTTGCTACTGTATATGGAATAGTTAAACAGAATAAAGGATTTATTAATGTATACAGCGAACCGGGAAAGGGTTCTTCATTCAAAATATATTTCCCGGGTGCCCGGGGAAAGAAGATCGCTGATGTAATCAGAAAAGATGAAATAATGCCTTATGGCCGGGGAGAGACGATACTTCTTGCGGAGGATGAGCCCGCTGTTATGGAAATAACAAAATCGATACTGAAGGAGTTAAACTATACTGTCATTGCTGCGGGATCGCCTTCTGAAGCAATATCAGCGAGTGAAGAGTATAGCGGCAATATAGATCTGCTTATTACTGATGTCATCATGCCGGAGATGAACGGCCGTGAACTATCCGCTAAAATTGAAGCTAAAAGGCCGGGGACGAAGACTCTCTTTATGTCGGGATACACTGCCGATGTTATCGCCCGTCAGGGAATAATTAATGAGGGGGTCAGTTTTATCCAGAAGCCGTTTTCGATGAGAGATATCGCTTTAAAATTAAAAGCAGTTTTAGAGAAAGGCCGGGATGCAGGCTTTTAATTTACTCGAGGCAGGCGTTTTTATTTTTTAAAATTTGTCATTAATCAGATTTCTTTTCCCTCCACAATATCAATCATCCTGTTAAGGGCGATACGCGCGTTATCTTTTAGTTTGTCATTCACGATAATTTCATTTCTGAGGCCGGCTTTCCCCGAGATAAAGAGACCTATCGAGTGTATGGTCTGTGCTGTATTCAAAAGATTAATTTTCAGCATGTCATAACATGGAGATGGCTTGAGTGGAATAATGGTTTTACCTTTAAAATCTCCGGCGATCCGGTTGACGAAGGTAAGCTCTGTACCGATAACCCATGACGAATCATCAGGGGATTTCGCTATGGTATCATAGATCTGCTGTGTTGATCCCGACATTTCGGAAAGATCCACTACTTCTCTCTTCGATTCAGGGTGAACAGTGATCTTCGCATCAGGATATTGCACCCTTGCGGATTTAACATCATCAGTAGTGAACTCCTGGTGTATGGGGCAGAAGCCGTCCCAGAGGAACATCTTCGCGTCCTTCAGGTTCTTTCTATTTTCAAGAGAGAGGTCTCTTTCTACTTTTACTATAAGGCTTTCATCAATGCCGAGTTTTTCAGCCACGTTTCTTCCAAGGTGATAATCAGGGAAGAAGAAGATTGATTTATTTTTTGATAGGAAGTAATTTACAAGCTTCTCCGCATTTGAACTCGTACAGACGGCCCCGCCTTTTTTTCCGCAGAAGCTCTTTGCATCCGCGTATGAGTTCATGTATACGAGTGGAGCTATTTCACGGGAGCAGATGCCGCTTAATTTTTTCACCGCTGCTTCAGCTGTCTCTTCGTTGATCATATCTGCCATTGGGCACCCGGCATCAGTTTCAGGGAGCAGTATATGCTGGCCAGGCTTCGCGAGTATTGACGCGCTGTCCGCCATGAAACGTACACCGCAGAAGACAATAAACTCGGCGTCGGTCCGGCTTACATCTACGGCAAGCTTATACGAGTCACCCGTAAAGTCCGCAAGCTCCACGAGCTCGCGCCTTATGTAGTGGTGGGCCGGAATTACAAGTCTTTTTCCGAGCTTATTCTTCGCTTCTTTTATATAATCAATGAGCTGCTGCTCTGTGTAATTTTCAAGATTCATAATGTTATTCCTGTGAAAGTCTATTTTTTTACTTCCTTCAAACTGAAATCAAATGCTTTGACTGAATTGGTAAGTTCACCGAATGAGATATAATCAACACCTGTTTCGGCAACACTTTTTATTCTTTCAAGGGTCATGTTCCCTGATGCTTCAGTCTCCGCTTTTCCTGCAATATATTCAACTGCTTTTTTCATGTCAACATTGCTCATGTTGTCCAGCATAATTCTGTCCGCACCGGCAGCGAGGGCCTCTTTTACCTCTTCTATATTCCGAGTCTCAACTTCAACCCTGAATCTGTCTCCCCATTTTTCCCTTACACGTTTAATAGCGTTTGTTATCCCGCCTGCCGCGTCGGAGTGGTTATCTTTTATCATTACCATGTCGTGAAGGCCCATTCTGTGATTCTCTCCGCCTCCGCATCGCACTGCGTATTTCTGGAGTTCCCTGTAGCCCGGGAGTGTCTTTCTTGTGTCGAGAATTTTAACGTTCCCGTGAGCTTCATTAACAAAAGCTGCGGACTTTGTTGCAATAGCAGAGAGGTGAGAAATAAAGTTCAGCGCGATTCTCTCCCCCTTGAGAATTGAAACAACCGGGCCCGATATGTCGGCGATTAGATCCCCGTTTGATATAAGGGCCCGATCATTAAAATACTTTTTAATCAGGATACGGCTGTCGATTTTACGCATAACAGCTTCGAAGATGCCGATACCGCAGAGTATGCCGCTCTCCTTTGCAACAAGCTTGTATGAGTAAGTTTCACCTGAAAAAATTGCTTCAGAGGTAACATCTCCCGTGTCCAGGAGGTCCTCCTTTAACGCCATGTCAATGAGAGCGTCAAGGTTGAGAAAGTTTTCCATCTGTCTTTAATCCTTTTTATCCTACCGGTATAAAAATGGGGGGATGATTCGACCCGTCAAGTTATTTTAAATATCCATTTAAAAACTTATCCCCTCGCCGGGAGATCAGCCTGAACAATTTCAGGCCACCTCCGCAGGAGCGGATATTTTGTGGGCTATTCTACTTTGAAAGAAGTGAATACTTCTCCACTAGTGTGATGAACTCAGCGCGGTATCCCTCATCATCGTTCCCCTTCGATTTTTTTGCGATTTTTATAACATCATTCGCAGTGAGTCCGTTTTTAAACTTTGAATCCCGGATGACCATACCGAATCCGGCAACTGATGAAGCAAACCGGAAGTTATCCGAAGATTTTGAAAATGCGGAATCTGTATCCGCAACGGCTTTTTCAATCAGTCGGCTTACATCCTCTTTAATCGGTTTGTATCTCATCTTCAAAGTCATTATCTCATTCCGGGCCGCGTCAGGTTTGACTGTTGTCTCCTGGTATGTCAGTTCCCCTGAAATACTAATATCCTGTTTTGAATCAGCAGGTATAAGTTCATAGAGTGCGGTGACAGTATGGCCCGCTCCGAGCTCTCCGGCATCTTTGAGGTCGTTATTAAAATCTTCTTTCGCCATTACCCTGTTCTCGTAACCGATAAGCCTGTAACCTTTCACTTTCAGCGGGTTAAACTCGATCTGTATCTTCACATCTTTAGCGATTGTGAACATGTTCGCACGCATCTCCCTACCGAAAATTTTCTGTGCTTCCTTTATGTTGTCAACGTAAAAGTAGTTTCCGTTACCGGCGTTGCTTATCTGCTCCATCCTCCCATCCTTGTAGTTTCCCATACCGAATCCGCAGATTGTGAGGTAGATATCATCCTTTCTTCTTTCTTCGATCATTCGTACAAGCTCAGAGGTTGAAGACTGCCCGACATTAAAGTCACCGTCAGTGCAGAGTATGACACGGTTGTTCCCGTCTTTAATCAGGTTTTGTTTCGCAATCTTATATGCCAGTTCAATACCCTCGCCTCCGGCAGTTGAACCACCGGCACTCAGGCTGTTAAACGCGTCGAGAATTTTGCTTTTTTCTTTTGCGGGAGTGGAGGGGAGAACAAGTCCTGCTGACCCTGCATAAGCAACAATCGCAATACTGTCTTTGCTGCTTAGCTCATCAAGGAGAATAGCGAGTGATTTTTTCAGTAGTGGAAGTTTATCAGGTGAATTCATAGAGCCTGAAGTATCAAGGAGAAATACAAGGTTGCAGGGCCTGAGATTTTCATAATCGGGTGATTTTCCCTGTATCCCTATCAGCATCAGCCTGTTGTTTGTATTCCAGGGCGCTTCGGATATCTCTGTCGTGACAGAAAACGGATGTTCTCCCCCGGGTTGAGGATATTCATACCTGAAATAATTTATCATCTCTTCAATACGCACGGCATCTTTCGGAGGGATCTGGTTTCTGTTTATGTAGCGCCTTACATTTGAGTATGATGCGGTATCAACATCAATGGAGAATGTTGAGAGTGGATTCTCTTT
>CAZVFJ010000040.1:0-15995 GCA_964625825.1 uncultured Leptospirales bacterium
GACAGGTCAAGAGCCAGCAGCCTGTAGCCGAAAAGACTTTCCGGAACGTCCTGCTTTACTATCCTCTGTGCCAGACCTTCAACTATCGCTGTCTTACCAACACCAGCCTCTCCAATAAGTATAGGATTATTCTTTCTCTTCCGGGAGAGTATTCTTATAACACGGGATATTTCCACATCTCTCCCTATAACCGGATCAAGTTCACCTCTGGCAGCAAGAGCTGTTAAATCTGTTGAAAAATCGTCAAGTGAAGCCGGCTTTGAATCACTCTTGACAGCAATATTGCGTGGATTACTTTTCACTCCCAGAACCCGGAGTATCTCATCTTTTACGGCTTCATATGTAATGCCGCTCTTATCGAGTTCCGGAAGACCGGGACAAGACCCTTCTTTAAATATAGCAAGCAGGAGGTGTTCTGTACCAATATAAGAATTTTTAAGGTTTTTTGCCTCCTCCCTTGAATATTCAATTATATTCCTGAACGACTGGTTTGCGGGGAGAAGTTCAGGTGCAGACCCTCCCCCTCTTACTTTAATATTTTTCTCAAGAAGAAAGAGTACCTTTTCAAAATTAATCCCGAGATTTTTCATTATCCTTGCTGCAACAGAATCGTCATCCTTGAGAAGCGAAATCATTATATGCTCAGGCCCGAGGACTTCTGAATTTAATCTCTTCCCTTCAATCTGGGCTGATATTTCAATAATCTTTCTTGATTTCTTTGTAAATTCAAACATCCAATTCTCCGCTGCTTTTCAATTCACTCCTCACCATGGAAGCCCTGTAGTCATCACTATCGATAATACTCCTGAATCTAATCCCATAATACTCCTGGAGATGAGACCATTGAATTTTCACCATCAGATCATTAATATGAACAAGATCATAATCCTTTATTATTGACATAACAACACCAAGCCTGACACGCGAAAGATGCTCCACTGTTTCAACATAATTAAGCCTTCTGGCATAAAGCAGAATCCCGAGAGACCGCCAGATAGTATCTTCAAGTTCATTTTTTGATGTTGAAAAGAACTCATCTCTTGAGTCATCTTCAAGCTTTATTACTCTGCTGATTATATCATCAGCCGTTTCAATTATATCCACTTCAGAGAGCCCGAACTGTTTTCTGTTGCTGATAACATAAAGGCTGCCAATAACTCTCCCGCTCCCGCTCAGTGTTCCTGCTATCTGAAAACCAGTCTCCTTAATAGGCAGAATTGTATCAGTTATTCTTTTCTGCATAGTAAGAACCGGGAGATGTACTATTACTGAAACTTTAAGCCCGGTACCGGTATTTGCAGGGTTAGGGGACAGGTACCCGTATTTTTCTGAAAAAGCATAAGGGACAACACTGTTCAGTTCATCATCAACAGCATCAGCAGTAATAAAAGCTTCATGTATCTGAAAGCCGGGCCTGATTACCTGTATTCTGAAATGATCGGAATCATTCAGTAGGATGGTAAACCCCCTGTTATTATTGATCAGTACAAGGCTCCGCTCCGCCCCCTCCATTTCACTGGTTATTATGTTTTTTTCACGAAGAAGTCTTTTATAATGGAGATCGAGAGAATTAATTCTTATACAGCTGTTTTCATCCGGTTCTCTTAACGCATATTTATCAGCGAGTGAGAAGAGATACTCCATCTGATCATCCTGCATCGTATCCGGGAACTTAAGGCTCTTTACATTCCGTCCAAGCCTCACCCTGCTTGAAAGGACTATATCATTTCGGGGCCCCTTCCTCCGCCAGAAGCTGTTACTCTCATTTAAAATTTCTTCAAGGCCTATCATATATCTCATCCTGCTTTTTCAGGGAACCGTTTAATTCCTTTATTCTGTCGCGGATTACCGCTGCGTCCTCATAACGTTCCTCCCTGACAGCATCTTCAAGTTCAACCTGAAGCCTGGAAAGATCATCTGGATTTTTATTTTTTACAACAGGAATTTTAATCTCATTGTTTTCAGTACTATTATTATATAGTGGAAATTTTCCGCAATGCCTCAAATCTCCGTGAAAACTTACCAGCGCAGGTTCTAACTGATCAGCAAGATAGATATAACAGTCCGGACAGCCGAGTTTCCCATTAGTTTTATATTCAATAAAGTCACACCCGCATGTGGCACATCTTTTTTTACCCTGAAGTTCATTAACGTCATCTACATTCAAAAATGTAAGCATTTCCGGGAGAGTTAGAGTAAAATTTGAAATTTTGGTGTTCAACCCGACTTCTCTCGCGCATTGTTCACATAAATGTACTTCAGACTTTATATCTTTCATTATCTCTGAGAGATGAATTGTAGCTTCATTTTTTTTACATCTTTCACAATACATATATTACCATTTTTTTTTGATAATTTCCCATATAAAAAGTTAAAAATTTACTTATATCTGTAAAGTATAATTTTTCTGTCATTAAAATAATGAAAATGTTTATTTTATGCAACTTTAAAGCTTTATATTGTATTTATTTTATAAAAACAATTTTATGCAATACGAGTACCGGCTTTAAAAACTTTGTTTCAACATTTTATTTTAACAAATAAAAATAAACCCTCTTCAATAATGAAGCGGGTTTATAACATTTATATCATTAACAAATTTGTTTTCTGAATATTATTTCATGAACAGTTTAACAATCTTCAGCCCGAATTTAGTATATGGAGCATACCGGAAAGGCACATCAATCCAGTTTACGTTATGATAAATTCCTTTATAATGCGTAAATGTATCAAAACTCTTCCTGCCATGGTATGATCCCATGCCGCTTAATCCCACCCCACCGAAGGGAAGATTTCCGTTCGGAAAATGCATCAGGGTATCATTCACGCACCCACCGCCCGATGTTGTTTCGGTCATAAATCTCTTCGCAATTTTTCTACTCCTGGTAAAAATATAAAGAGCAAGAGGTTTCGGCCTGCTGTTTATAAATTTTATAGCTTCATCCATCGAATCAACTGTAATAATAGGGAAAATAGGCCCGAATATCTCCTCCTGCATAACAGGATCCTCGGCTTTAATGTTGTCAATGACTGTTGGAGCGATATATCTTGTGGCAGCATCAATCTCTCCGCCAATGACAATATTACCTTTATGAAGCAGTTTCTCAAGCCTTACCCAGTGCCTGTCACTTATTACACGCGCGAAGTCAGGGCTTGCCTTTGGATTATCACCAAACCTTTTTTTAATCGCTTTCTTTATCTCTTCAAATAGTTGTTTTTTAACCTTATTTGTCATAATGAGATAATCAGGAGCTACACATGTTTGTCCACAGTTGAAAAATTTACCCCATACTATCCTGTTTGCCGTAATAGATAGATCGGCATCGTCAGCTATAATACAGGGGCTCTTACCTCCGAGTTCAAGAGTAACGGGAGTAAGAAATTTCGCGGCTTTTGACATAACATCACGCCCAATCTCTGGTCCACCTGTGAAAAATATATAATCATATTCATAATCGAGAAGTGTGTGTTTCACTTCATCACCTATGAGAACCTTGACATATTCCTCAGGAAAAACACTGCTCAGTATTTTATCCATAACCAGTGATGTAGTGGGTGACGCTGACGCCGGTTTGAGGATAACCGTATTACCCGCAGTAAGAGCGCCAATTACCGGAGCCATCGCAAGGTTAAAAGGATAGTTCCATGGAGAAATTACAAGAACAACTCCATAAGGTTCGGGATATACCCTTGATTTACCGGGCATATGGCTCATTGGAGTTGCAGCTCTCTGAACCTTTGACCATTTCTTTACATTTTTTATCGATTCACTCAATTCCACAAGCACAGTCCCTATTTCAGATGAGAAAGTTTCAAATGGAGGTTTTCTGAAATCACTGTAAAGAGCGTCTATTATATCCTCTTCATGATCTTTTATAGACTTTTTCAGTCTTTTCAGGTATTCCTTCCTTACTTTAATATCCTTTGTTTTACCTGTAGCAAGAAAAGCCCTCTGTTTTTTTAATAATTCCTCAAGTCCTGCCGTATTTTTTGTGTTCATTATTTTCTCCTTCATTTTTATTTTTTTCATTATTAAATTTTTAATCTTATAGTTATTTTGAAATATATGGTCCTTCTTAACAACTATCGTATTATATCAATTTTGACATAATACGATAGTTAAATCGTCTGGATTTATAATTCAGGACTAAAAATTTTAAAAATGTTTATTGAAGGATACTTAATAGATAAAAAAAGCCGCATAATCAGCGGCTTATATAAACTTATAATTTAAAATTATGAATTATTTATATTTTATTTTAGAAGTGATTTTACCTTTTTTAACTTTTTTTAGATCAAGAGGAATGCCCTCCCAGGCATTTTCAAGTACCATTAGAGCATCTTTATAATTTAACTCCTCCGGATTATATACATTTGCACCGTCATTAAGAGAGAGTTTTGCTATCTCCGGCAATATATTCTTCGGTATCATCATTTTGCCGTCTCTGTCCAGGACCTCTTTAAGGCATGTCGAATGTTTTTCGCCTGTAGCTATTCTTAGCTCACTGTTCAGATTACGGATAAATTCTATAGCTTTTCCCGGTCTCTCAATTAAAGGAGTTTCGTTATATACCTTTTCACCAGCTAAAGGAAAAAGAAGTTCCGCTGTGAGATGCCCTGTTTTATGGAGGTTATATTCAAGGCCATATGGAAGAAGTATACTCATGCATGTACCATGGGGGACATGACATATTGCCCCTATGGAATGTCCGATAGCATGAACCATGCCGACCATCGAATTTGAAAAACACATTCCTGCAAGAGCGGAACCATTGGCAAGGGCAAGCCTGGCATTGAGATCTCCCGGATTCTTTACCGCAGTAATGACATTTTCGCTGATAAGTCTTATGGCTGTTATAGCCGTAACATCACTTAATGGATTTTTCGATAAACAGGTATATCCTTCACAGGCATGAGTCAGAGCGTCAATAGCTGTCGGGGCAGTAAGAAACGGCGGAAGCGTTTTCGTCATACGTGAATCAAGTACCGCCATATCCGGGAGAAGAAAAAGTGATGGAAACAGCATTTTCACATCTTTATCATGGTCTGCAATAACTGCAACGAGAGTCATTTCTGAACCAGTACCGGAAGTAGTCGGCACAGCAATCATTGGCTTCAATTTTCTTTTAAGCGCTCCAAATCCCGTAAAATCCATAAGATTATCAGAATTTTCAGAAACGAGAATGTTTACACCTTTTGCAGTATCAAGAACAGAACCACCTCCAACTGCAATAATTGAATCACAATTTGTTTTTCTATATAATAAAGCTACTTCTTTTACTGCTTTAACGTCTGAATCGGCAGGAACTTCATCATATATAGCACCAGCCTTATATTTATCACCAAGGGCTTTATTCACATATTCGATCAGCCCGGCTCCCATAACACCTTTGTCAGTAATAATGACAGGTTTTTTTGATTTAATCTGTGTGAGCATTAAAGGAAGCTGATCAAGAGAATTGTGACCTGAAACAATCTTAACCCTGTTACAAAATTCATAATATCCTGGTATTTGCATATCAATCTCCTTTTAATATATCATCTATTCACTTAAGATCAGAATGTAAAGGTCCTTACATAAATAAGAATCCTTCCCAGATGCTTTCTAATCGGATTCATCTCTGACCACTTTGGATATCTCCGTACGGCAAGTGAAGTGATAACCTTAGGAAGGAGATACGTTTCAACAATATTCAGTATACGGACAACCGTGCAGGTGTCGGGAACATCACCAAGCACGGCAAGCCTGTTATTGCATGAGGCTACACATGTTCCCTCCTGAAAAGTGAACATGAGAATAGCCCCTTCTATATTTTTCACCTGCATGTCAAGGGTGATCTTTTTACCTCTGGGATTCCAACCCATATATTTCACCTTCCCGTTTTTATCCTTTCCGACAATCATTCCGGGGCCAGATGGCAATACGTGAAGATTAAGTATGAAATCATCCCTGAGACCGGCAAATTCACTTTTAACTTCACGATCAACCTTTGAAGCTGCCTGTATGGCTCTTCCGACAATCCAGAGCATAATGGCAACATATATCTTTTTGAACGGCTTTCTTCCAGGTTTTATTTCAGGAAACTTTTTTATATTCATGATTATTTACCCCCGCTGAATTTTTTGCCGTTGTAAGCATGTTCGAGAACAGTTAATGCTGTTCCGGCTGCAAATACTTTACCAGTTCGCTCTTCTGCCGCTGCAGCAATATTTTTGATCATATATTCAGGGATGTTCATGGTTTTAAGATTCCCTGGTATTATCTTCCCGAGACGTTCAAGTAATTCATATAAAAATTTAACACCAGTTTCAGGCCGTTCCTTCTCGGGAACGCTACAGTATTTGTCTATACCGGCCAGAGGAAGTAACAATTCACTCCTTATTCCGTTTTTCAGGTTACAAAGCTTATAATCAAGCAAGTATGGTAATACCATCCCGGCACAAAGACCCGCGGAGTAACCTGTCATTTTTTCGATCTCATATCCTATTGCTCTTGCCAGACCTTCAGGAGCATTAGAATAAACTATCCCTGATATAACGACTCCATTAATAAATGATGTTCTTTCCTTACGTTTAGACCTCCCTTCCAATGTAGAAAAGATATTATTAAAAACAAGATCTATTGAAGCATAAGCAAATGAATCATTAATTGGATTGGATTCTTCAAAAGTACAGGCTTCAACTGCCTGTGTCAGTGCGAGTAGCCCCGCATTGACTATATGATTCACATCATTTTGACCAATCATTCTCGGATCAATAATTACAATATCGGGCATTAGATCAAATGACCTGTATATCCTCGCGTCTATTATCGATTCATTTGATATTTCCGTTCCTAAAGCATCTGATGTGGGGATATATATAAACGGACGAAGTGCATCACTTTTACTCATATCTTCAAATGAAAGAAGATCATCAGTTTTATTTGATACAATAATATTAAGACCTTTAGCAACGGCAGCCGATGAACTACCGCCAACCGCAATTATAGAATCACATCCTCTATCCCTGTATAATGTGGCAAGTTCTCTTACAGTTGATGTTGTAGGTAATTTATCAACCCGATCATAAACAGCCCCGATGATCATTTCAGAGTCATAAAAACTTTTCTTAAGTATGTTAATAAATCCATTTTTAACCGTCAGTGCATCTGTTATAACAAGAGGTTTTGCAGCATCCATGCTCCTCAAATCAAAAGGTATATTTTCAAGCGCTTTTTTGCCTGAGCATATCTTTGTTTTATTAAAAAATTCATAATGTTCGGGTATATGCATTTCTTATTCCCCCGCTGTTCTTAATTGTATTTTAAGACTTTTTAATCTGCTTTTTTTAGGAATTCCGTTTTTATCTAATCCCCTGACAAAATAATAACGGTTCAGCATCTTCTCAAGAGGTACTGATATTTCCCTGTCATCACATTTTCTGTGTTCATGCAGAAGCCTTCCGGGAAGAGTATCATCTTTCCGGGAAATTCCCTCTTCAGTATTCATTAACCGTTCAAGCATCTGAACCCTTTCTCCGGCACGCAGAAACGCAGTCATTCCAAGTCTGATGCCTGTAACTGAAGACCAGAATTCAGGCCATAAACTGATATCAACGAATCTTAAAGCCACTCCTGCCATCAAATTCATGCAGAGTCTAAGAACTGCCTTGGGAGCAAATCTCATAAGAGGCGTTTCAAGTTCATATGGAAATGAAGTAAAAACACAAGTCTGAAGAGAATTTATCGCAGAGATTATATCTTCCTGATACTTAATAAGAGATGCCTTACTTCTATATGAATATGGATTAATAAGATTCAGATAAACTTCAAGAGCAAAAGCAGATGTCGCAAGATGACAGGCTCCTCTGTTTGCAACAGCATATGAAAGCCCCTGCCCGAAAGAACCGCGGGGGTC
The DNA here is from genome assembly GCA_964625825.1 of uncultured Leptospirales bacterium. Lineage (GTDB taxonomy): Bacteria > Spirochaetota > UBA4802 > UBA4802 > UBA5550 > UBA5550. Next base: position 7,899 of record CAZVFJ010000040.1, read on the forward strand.
ATATGCAGCCATTTCCAATCCCTTGACATTTATCGCAAAATCTTCGCCGCCGTATTTTTTAGCACAGTACCTGGAGCCCATTCCAAGGTCATTTCCAAGACCTTTCATAAAAGCGATATCTGTAAGCACCTGCGCAATTCCATCAGTTGATCCGAATTTAAGATTTGATTTAATAAATCTTTTTTCAGTTGCCTCCATAGCCCATGCAATTGTTCCGGCGACAGAGATTGTATCCATACCCATTAATGAACAGATTTCGTTCCATTCTGAAATTGCAACCGGATCAAAAATTTCAAGATTCGCTCCCATCAACCCGATTGTTTCATATTCTGGGATTTGTCTTATTTCTCCACCGATATTACCTTTTTTACCACAAAGGATGGTACATGGTTTGCATGTACTATATGAGGTCTTGAACCTTTCAGCCATTGTTTCACCCGAAATTTTGTGCGCTTCACCATGGCTGCCTCCCGTGAAATTCCTGACAGGAAGAATCCCTCCCGCGTTGTTCAGATTGACATTAGCATTTGTACCGAATTCTCTATATGTACCACCCGATATCTGATTTCTGTTTATATACTTTGTAGCTTTAGCTTTTGTTTTATCGAATTTTTTCTTCTTTGCAGGTATTATTTTAAATTCCCCGCCCCTGGCAACAACAGCTTTTAAATTTTTAGAACCCATAACCGCGCCCATACCGCCACGTCCGAGAAACCGGTGTCCCGAAGCAACATTTGCATAGCGAACAAGATTTTCACCGGCAGGCCCTATCGCAAGAATTCCAGATCCTTCTTTGGCAAGAGACTCCTGAGCTTTCCGGGTATCAAGTCCCCATAAATTTTCCGCATCTTTGAATACAACACCTTTTGAATCAATAACAAGATAAACAGGTTTAACAGCTTTACCTGTTAAAATGATTCCGTCCCAGCCCGACGTTTTCAGAGCCATACCAAATGCCCCGCCGCATGAACATGAAGTCATTATTCCTGTCAGAGGTGATTTTGTAACAGCTGCGAATCTTCCTGAACAGGGAGCGCCGGTCCCCATAAGCACACCCGGCAATACTGCAATCATATTTTTTTCGCTTAATGGGTCAATCCGCGGTTCTAACCTATCAAACAATAATTTAAGACCTAAACCCTTCCCGCCCAGATAGAGTTTTAAATCATTAGGATCAACACAAAATTCTTTGAAACTATTATTGCTAAGATTGATTTCAAGAACTTTGTTGTTTGTGCCGACAATCTCCTCCATTCTTACATCTCCTTATTATTAATCTTTTTTATAATAATTCAATAAACTCAGCCCCCTCCTGAAATTTTAAGACATGAAACTTCCGTTGTTTCATAAATTTTTTTCCAGAGAGAGATATGATGCCCTTTACTGAAATACATGTACTGAGACATTTTTTTTAAACCTATATTTCTTAAAATACTTCTTAATGTTGTACCCGGTTTTACTGTTAATGATATACCATTACTCACATCATAATCAGATATTTTAAGCTCCTTTTCAATCCCGGAGTAGAGTTTAATAATTACAGTTATTGTCTCCATAAAAACTAAATCCTTAACTTCTACTGATTTAATAATAAGATTCTTTCACATGAAAACAAACAGTTCGTCTGAATTTATATATCCGGACTGATTTTTTATAAAATAACGAAATTATATGAAACAAATGAATTGTGTTTTAATAAAATTTAAAATCTGCTGATATTAAAACTTTAGATATGGTAAGTTCATGATTTAAGATTATTTTTTCTATATTCAAGAGGAGTGAAACCGGTAAGTTTTGTGAAAGATTCATAAAAAGAAGATTTTGAATTAAAACCCACTTCGTAGGCAATAAAGAGCACGGTTTTATCAGGTGAATTGACAAGTAATTTCTTTGCTTCTTCTATTCTCCAGAAATTGATATATGTATTAAAATTCATACTTAACCTTTCATTGAGAAGCTGTGAGAGTTGATGATGAGTAAGATTTAGCATGGTTGCTGTTTTTTTTAAAGTCAGAATATCATTCCGGTAGATCTTTTCATTCTCCATAAGCTTTTTAAGTTCAAACATTACATTATCGACATCAATTCCGCCAAGTAGCGATCTTGTATATATTCCCCTCCTTACTTTCAGGCTTAACAGCTGGAGAAAATCGGGGTGCCTTATGCCTGTCAGGTAAAGCAGAACTATACAAACAGATGTACTCACACCGCAATACATTATAAACTCCTCTTTTCCGAAGAGATAGCCCGGTATAGCCATTGCTGATGAACCGGCAGAAACGAGTGAAAAAATAAAGGTTATGTATAGTATACTCTTGTCTCCATTTCCCCTGAATGAAGGGACCAGGACAATTATAAGCCATAAGTTATATATAAGTATTTGCACAGTTGCACATATTGTTAAAATTCTGAAAACAATAACAGCCGGTGAATTTACAGGTGTAAAAAACTGCGAAACAATCAACTGTTTAAATTCATGATTCTGCAAGAGAAAGACTGTATCAAAACAAAATGATATTATTGCAGGAATAAAATAGAGATAAAACCTTCTAGGGAATCCCTTATCGGGCATTGAGACAGCAAACAGGGCATAATAGAGCACGGGACAGAAAATGCAGAAAATAGTAGCGTGATATGAAATCAACATCGGCTTTGACAGGACCGCTCCGGAAACAATAGCGTAAAACTGAAGCAGGATTAGCCCCATGAGAGTAAAAAGAATAAACAGGTTGTAATTCTCCCTTTTCCTTTTCTTAAGGACAAGCTGTCCGGTTGCGGACATAATACAAAAAAAAGCTGCAAACCTCATAAGGCCAAGTGCTGTCATTTCATCACCGGAGACATTTTATTTTTGCTTGATTAAAACAAAACCATTCCATTCTTCAAGAATTTTATGTTCAATAACTTCAAGATTTTTCCTGTCAAAAATTTTTTTCATCCCGTCAGTCCAGAGTGTACTTATACCGCTTAATATCAGTTTTCCATCGGGCTTTAATATTGATTTGAGAATATCAATATTGTCCTCAATAATCTTTGAGAGAAGATTGGCTGTTACTATATCATATTTCTTTTCGGTTTTGTAGGAGTATATATCAGATACAAAAGGAGAAGGCCCCTCGATGCCATTAAGCCGGAGATTTTTCATAGCCTTCTCCACCGAAACAGGATCGTAATCGAAAAGTTCAATATCACGAACCCCCATTGACCATGCCGCAATGGCAAGTATCCCTGAACCTGTCCCGGCGTCCAGCATGGACAGTTCAACCGCAGTTGCGGCAGCCCCGGATATAACATGTTCAAGTAGTTCTCCACAAAGCTTTGTTGTCGGATGATGGCCGTCACCGAATGAATCGGAAGGATCTATTTTAATTACGGTTTTATAATGCTTATCGGGAAGGTTGACTCCTGATGGAAGAACAAAAATATCCTGTGTAAGTTCATCACCTTTATAATTTTCAATCCATGTTCGATTCCACGATGCCGGATCAACATCTGAAGATAAAACAGGAAACTCATCTGCCAGACATTGCGGGATCTCATTTTCATCAGGATATACTTTAAGAAATGTTTTTCCATCTGATTTTTCAAAATAAAACGCAGTAAATCCTGAATCAATAAGAAGTTCTGTTAATTGAGCCTCTCTTAATTCTGATATTTCAAAAACCAGTTCTCTCATAATTTTAAATCCTTTATAAGTTGATTAATCTCATTTTCTGAAAGACTAATATCAACTCACCAGCACCAGGTTCCCCGGAAGAAAGTGTTGTTAAGTTTATTTTTTCCCACCAGAAATTCATTTTATCAAATAATAAAATTTATTATAAGTTCAATAAATTAATTATGAGTTAATAAAACCTGAAAAATACAATTTTTTTAAAAACTTTTTTTATCTTAATAGCTTTTGCTTTTAAATTTCAACATATTATTAAAGCATATACTTTCAGAATTATAAATCTGAATCGTTTTTTTATGAACACAGGATTCTGACAGCCCAAAAAGCCGTGAATATGCTTGACTCATTAAAATCCGGCCAGTCTGATTTTATTAAAAAAGAAATGAGCAGGAGGAAATTATGGAGCTTAAACCACTTTATGAGTCCCAGAGGGACTGGCAAAAGGCTTTTGACGATTATCTGAAAGAGAATCGGACCCTTGCCTATATGATGCTGAAAAAATCTGAAGAATTTAAAGGCAAAACGGCACTTATACAGAAGAACAGTAAAAATGAATGGGAATCTATCTCCTGGGACATTTTTGGAGAAAAAATTAAAGCTGTCGCTAAAGCACTTATTGATAGTGGCCTGCAGCCGGGTGAAATGTGCGCAATATTTTCCCAGAACAGGGCTGAATGGGCGATTTCTGATCTCGGAATCCTTGCTACAAGAGCTGTATCAGTACCTATTTATGCGACAAATTCAAAAGAAGAAGCGGAATATATAGTAAAAGATGCAGAAGTAAAAATTCTCTTCACAGGAGATCAGGCCCAATACGACAAGGCTAAGGCCATTATTGCCGATAATAGCTACCTGAAACTTATTGTTGCATTCGATAAAGATACAAATATCTCGGGAGACAAAAGCATTTACCTTGATGATCTTATTGAAAAAGGAAAAATCCTAAAAAACCAGGATGAATTTAACAAAAGGCTTAATAATGTTAATCCAGATGATATGCTCACCCTTATCTATACTTCAGGAACAACCGGTAATCCCAAAGGAGCTATTCATACTCATAAAAGTTTTATGAATGGTATTTTCCCCTCTTATATGAGATTCCCTGAAGCAAATCCAGAAACTGTTTCGCTCGCAATTCTGCCACTGAGCCACGTTTTTGAAAGGATGTGGTCTTATGGTTGTATGTCAGCCGGAGTTCAGATCGCTTATTGTCCTGATCCAAAGCAATTTGTTGATGTTATGGCTCATATAAAACCGCACTTTATGACAAGTGTCCCGAGAATCTGGGAAAAAGTTTACGGGACTATACATGAAGGTTTAAAAACAATGCCCCCGGTTAAACGTAAACTCTTCCAATGGGCCACAAATGTCGGAATAACCGAATACAGAAAAAAAATTAAAACCGGTAAAGGTCAGAACGGATTAAAATATAAGCTGGCGGATAAACTTATCTTCAGCGCGGTAAGGGCAAAACTCGGGACAGAAAGATGCAATGTCTATCATATAGGAGGAGCGGCATTTGCACCTGAGATTAATGAATTCTTCCAGGCATTCGGGATAAATATAATACAGGGATTCGGACTAACTGAATTCTTCCCCGTATGCGTTGGCTACAGGGACACCGGAAAGCCATCATACTGTGGTCCGATGATTCCGATGTGCCAGGCAAGGATATCTGACGAAGGTGAAATTCAGCTTAAAGGCGGGATGTGCATGAGCGGTTATCACAAAAAACCTGATGCGACCAAAGCATGCTTCACGGATGACGGCTGGTTTAAAACACAGGATGTTGGTGAACTTATAGTTGAAGAGAAGCATGGAGATCCTCTTACATATATTAAAATCACTGACAGGATTAAAGATCTTATAATTACAGCAGGAGGGAAAAACATTTCTCCTCAACAAATTGAAGTTCTTCTCGGTGATGAGCTATTCGTTGAGCAATTTGTTACAATCGGCGAAGGGAAAAAATTTATCTCCGCTCTCGTGGTACCAAATTTTGTTATACTAGATGAGTACTGTCAGAAAAACGGAATAACATACACATCAAAAGAAGAGCTTGTACAGAATCCAAAAATAATAAAGCTCTATGAAGAAATTATAGCAAGAAGAACCGAATCTCTCGGCAGGGTTGAACAGATCAAAAAAATTACTCTTCTAACTTCAGAACTGACTCAGGAAGGTGGTGAACTTACCCCCACAATGAAGCTTAAAAGAAAATCAATTAATGATAAATATAAACTTCAGATAGAAAAGATGTACGAAGAATAAAATTATATCCGGGCTCCGGCTTAGGAGCCCGGAAAACCTGATTTAAAAAATTACAGTTATAAATCATCGTGAAAAAATGAATCTTTTTTCTTTTTTAATCCCTTGACATACATAATACTCTTTCGAAAATGTTATAAACCACTCATTTTTATGATTTCTATTCATGAAAATACGTTATTATCTAATTTTTACCGGAGTAATACCGCGATGAAACTCGACAATTTTTTCACAAAAAATCAGGTAGTGCGAATCAGCACCACTGAAAAACAGCCCGCATTGAAAGAACTGATATCTGAACTTCAAAACCAGTCAATGATAGAAAACAGCAGCCGTTATTACGCGCAGATCGCGCACAGGGAATCTCTCGAAAATACAGGGATTGGCAACGCTCTCGCAATACCTCATGCCAGGACTGAATCAGTAAATAAATTTATCACAATATTCGGCATAAGCGATACACCAATCGAATACCAGTCAATTGACGGACACCCGGTAAGATACATATTACTGAGTATTTTTCCGACTTCAATGAGCACTAAATATCTTTATTTAATAGGAATGATGGCAAGGATATTCAACAACAGAGAAAATAATGCTTTTTTTGACGGTAACCCAGGAACAGACGAACTATATGATTTTCTTTACTCCCAGTGTGAATCATATTATAAATCTATTTCAGAAGAATCCAAACCTGATATTAACCATAACAGGGAACTTTCGGGTGTGCCCTCATCTGACCTTGATCTGATGATAAGGCTTGACAGGCTCTACAACTCCTATCTTGAACAGGGAAAGCCGGAGACTATCAGACAGAAAATTGATGACCTTAAAAAACTCATTGATAACAGGTCACTTACATATTATGAAAGAATGAAGAAAAAAAATAACAATCCTTTTGCCATAGTAGAAAAAAACAGCTGTTCAGGCTGCCATATGAATGTACCGCCTGTTGAACTTAAAGAAATTCAGGACAGAGAAAAAATTCATATATGCACATATTGCGGCAGATTTCTGATTGTGCTTTAACAGGCAGGTAATAAAAAACCCGGAAATTCCGGGTTTTTTATTACCTGCCTGTTGCTACTCCCTATTTCCTGTGCATAAAAGATTCAAACAGGTCGATCGGTATCGGGAACAGAGTCGTTGAATTGTTTTCTGTCGCAATTTCTCTGAGGGTCTGGAGATATCTTAACTGTACAGCAACAGGATGCTCCTCCATAAGTTTTGCAGCTTCAACAATCTTTGTTGCGGCCTGAAATTCACCCTCGGCAGCAATGACCTTAGCCCTTCTCTCTCTTTCAGCTTCAGCCTGTTTCGCCATTGCTCTCTGCATCTCCTGGGGGAGGTCCACATGTTTAACCTCAACAGCAGAAACTTTGATTCCCCAGGGATCAGTTCTTGAATCAAGGACCTCCTGAAGTTCACTATTTATATGCTCTCTGTTGCTGAGAAGGTCATCAAGCTCAGAATTACCAAGAATGCTTCTGAGCGTTGTCTGTGCAAGTTGTGATGTAGCATAGAGATAATCATCTACTTCAGTAATTGCTTTGTTCGGTTCAACAACCCTGAAATAAACAACAGCGTTTACCTTAACAGAAACGTTATCACGTGTGATTATATCCTGCGGAGGCACATCCATTGCCACAAGCCTGAGATTTACTCTTAAAAATTTATCTATAAATGGGATTACTATTATCAGGCCGGGGCCCTTAGGACCTTTTGGTAAGACAATAAGTCTTCCAAGACGGAAAATTACCGCCCTCTCATACTCTTTGATAATCTTTATAGATGGTATAAGAATTAGAAGAACTAAAAAAATCAGTGTTGGTACAAAACCAAAATCAATTCCAAACATTAACTACCTCCATTTGCATTTATTATTAAAAACCTATTTTTTTCTTACGATAAGAGTCATACCTTCAACACGCTCGATAACTAGCTTATCACCTTTATTTACCCCACCAGGGCACTCTGCATTCCATATCTCACCATGAACAGAGATTTTACCTGAATCTGTAAATTCAGAAAGAGCAATCCCCTCTTCACCAATCATCCCCTCCTTCCCTGTTGTTACCTGCGCTTTATGAACATTTATGATGGAACGAACAACCAGAAAAACAAAAGCCAGTACAACAATGATCATTGCAATAATT
>CAZVFJ010000040.1:16005-18238 GCA_964625825.1 uncultured Leptospirales bacterium
GATAGCGGAATACCACCTCCAGGAAGAGGTGAATCAAAAAGTATAGTTGCACCCAGGAAGAAAGACACAATACCTCCCAGAGTCAACAGGCCGTAGCTCTGGAATTTAAGTTCAAGTATAAAAAGTGTGAAAGCAAGAATAACCAGTAAAAGTCCGAGTGCATTTATTGGTATAATCCTGATTCCTAAGAGAAAAAGGACAAGGGACACCCCGCCAATAATCCCCGGGATAAACATTCCGGGATTTTTAATCTCAAGGCCAATTCCTGCGATTGCGAGGATAAAGAGAAGAAATATAATCTGAGGATCTGCAAACTTGTTAACCATACGTTGCTTCCATGTCATCAGGTACTTAACTTCCCGGATGTCAGGTGTTTTAAATACAAAAGTAGTTCCATTAAAATTAATTTTCCTTTTATCAAGCTGCCTCAGCAGGTCATCCATATCTTCAGCTACGATATCGATCACACCTGCTTTATGTGCCTCTCTGTAACTGTTCGAAATTGCCCTGCTTACAGCATCAACAGCCCAGTCTACATTACGTCCTCTCTTTTGCGCGAGGCTCCGTGCATATGCGATGGTATCATTGAGCACCTTCTTCTCCATAACACCTTCAGGATCACCCTGTTTGTCCTTCCTCATAAAGTCGAGCATGGGGCTCACTGGATGCATGGCCCCTATTTCTGTTCCAGGTGCCATTGCGGCGACATGTGAAGCGAGCATGATAAACCCCCCCGCAGAAGCAGCTTGAGCACCTTTCGGATATGTATAAACCACCACGGGTATTCTTGAAGTAAGAATACTTTTAATGATCTCTCTCATGGCATCCATTAGTCCGCCAGGTGTATCCATTTGTATGACAATGAACTGATTACCTTCAGCAGCCGCTTTTTCAATAGATTCAGTAAGGTATTGCGCGACAATAGGATTAACGGAACCACTCAGTTCCATTACCGCATATTTGTTCTCCGCACTGAGAGCGGATGTCACTGTAAGGAGTACAAAAACAGTAAGCAATCTGATTCTCTTCATAACTCTCCCGCTGCAATATTTATCTATGATGCATATTTTAATATGCAGTTACCTTATAGTTAAGTCAATTATAAAAAAGTTACTTTACCCTGTATTTATTTTTTAAAACCTCTTTCTTGAGCCTTATTAGAGTTTCATACGGAAGCTTTCTACTTGTTGCATTGGCTATAGTAACAGGTATATTACCGGCAGGGTCAGTTCTAATCTGGTATGTTGCTAAAGTCCGTGTATTATTATCCTGTTTTAAAAGTGTCCACTGACCGATCATATTTGTTATCCTTACATAGTTTTTCGTAGGGGGGTACAGAGAGTGAGGAACAGCCTTTACTGTCCTGATAATTTTTTCCTTATCTTTTGTTATCCGTGTTTCAAAGGTAAAGTCCCTGCTGTTTAAAGGCCACGGAGTTTTTATTACCTGATATAAAATCATGTAATCATTGCTCTTCTTTTCTACAATTTTTGATACAAGACAATCAGGCATCCAATTTGCAAGATTAGGTATATCATCAAGAACGTTGTTAACAACATCCGCAGGAGCATCTATTATACTGATTCCTTTAAATTCCTTAATATCTGATCCGGGAACAGTACGTGTATAAACTGTAATACCGTTTTTACTGAATTCGTTATACCAGCCATTATCCCCCAACAATATTACTGTTAAAAATAAAAATAATATTGCAGTATATTTTATAATTTTCATCAAATCACCTCTTCTAAACTCAACCGAAATTCATCTCCGGGAGTTATTAAAAATTTAAAAAAATAAAATAGCCTTATTATATTTTAATTATAAAATGAGTATTTTCTCCTTTATATAACAATATAATAGGGAAAAATAAAAAAAACTCGATATTATAGCAAATATGAAATGACATAAAATTATATTATACTTTTTTAAAATTTATATAATTATATAATAGGGATAGAACTTTCTGATGTTCAAACTTAAATTGATATTTTTATTTTTTCTCATAACCACATGTGTATATGCTAACGATTATGAAAAGATTTGGGGAATGAAACAGGAAAATTTTATTAATTCCCTACCATCATATTACGAATATACTATATTCAGTCCTGAACAAAATCCCGAATACAAAAACAGAATTATATCTTTTTTTAATTCCATGGGGGTGAATGGTATAAATATTAATATAATCAGGGTTAAGGGTATACCTGAAAAAGATTATTGTTTTTTT
>CAZVFJ010000041.1:0-17930 GCA_964625825.1 uncultured Leptospirales bacterium
AATATTTGGTATTGTTCAGATATTTTTTTTAAGAGCTTCAACCGCTTTATCTATACCCCTTTTAAGATCCATCGGGTTAGCACCAGCAGTTACATTTTTAAGGCTCTCCTTAAATATAGCCGCTGCAAGAATTGTAGCAGTAGTAGTTCCGTCACCAGCTACATCATTCGTCTTAATTGCAACTTCTTTAACCATCTGCGCGCCCATGTTTTCAAATGAGTCTTCAAGCTCTATTTCTCTTGCGACAGTAACACCATCTTTTGTTACAGTAGGAGCACCAAACTTTTTATCAATAGCGACATTACGTCCCCTGGGTCCCAGTGTTACCTGAACAGCATCAGCAAGTTTGACAACGCCTTCAAGCACAGCCCTTCTTGCTTCGTCATTGTACTTCAATATTTTAGCCATTGTTATCCCCTTTTGATTAGTAATAATTGAATTTTTTAGTCGATTACTGCAAGCACATCATGTTCGTTAAGTATGAGATAGTCTTTATCATCATATTTCAGCTCAGCTCCGGCATATTTCCCGAAAAGAATCTTATCACCAACTTTTACTCTCATGGGCACAAGTTCTTTCCCATCAAGTCTACCTTCACCAGCAGCAATAACTTTACCTCGCTGAGGCTTCTCCTTAGCCGTATCCGGAACGTAAAGAGAACCTACTTTTGCAACATCCTCTTCGAGTAATTCAACTAAAATTCTGTCTCCAATAGGTTTAATAGCCACATTATCCTCCTTTGATTTATATAGGTGTGATTTTATACATTTGAATTGTTAGCACTCAATTTAACGAGTGCTAACAATTCAAATGTATAAAATACTATTTTATTTTCAAGTGAAATTTTTTGATTTTTTTCATAACAATTAAAAAAACAGGGGTATTTTGAAGAAATCTATTGAAAGGAATATTATTATACTCAAAGGTTAATAAAGTCAGACTTTCCACCTCTTTTCTCAAGAAGTCTGCACCCTTCTATAATCATACCTTTATCAACTGCTTTACACATATCATAGACAGTAAGAGCTGCTACGGATGCAGCCGTAAGAGCCTCCATTTCTGCACCGGTTTTACCTTCAAGTCGAATCTCTGAATTAATAATAACACCAGATCTTTCAACATCAAGAGAAACCTGAACATCAACGTAATGTACCTGTAACGGATGGCACATAGGTATCAAATCAGAAGTTTTCTTCGCAGCCATAATGCCGGCAATTCTTGCTACTTCAAAAGGATCTCCTTTAGGAAGGAGTTTTCCCATGATTGCGTCTACGGTCTCCTTATTCATACGGACAAAGCATTGGGCCTTTGCTGTCCTCTCAGTAACAGCCTTGCCCGAAACATTAACCATTACAGCTTTTGTGTCATTGTTATAATGTGAAAATTCAGCCATTATTTATAATCTATCTTTTTTAATTTTTTAAAAGACCATTTTAATACACCCATAACCACATAAAGCAGAGTTACTGTAAAAATTGCCCAGGTTTTAAAAGAAATCAGAAGAAAAATAATAATTATCAAAGTTATGACCCTTGCAATCACACCCTTTTTCCAGATATCCGAGAAAAGTTTGGTAAAATCAACAGCAGATACCATTAGAAGAGCGATAATTATATAAAAAACAAGGTAAATATACATTGAAATTTCAAAATCGATCTCACCAAAAAAAGGGAGAGTAGTATGCATAAGAGATGGAACAATTCCTACAATAATACCAGCAGGAGGAGAAGGTAAACCTATAAAACCCGGTATACTTTCTGTGCAGTTGAATCTTGCGAGCCTATATACAGCGCATATTGGAAATATTACAGCGAAAAGAATTCCAATATTAAAAAGCCCCCACACATCCGGCATCTGATAAAAAAATGCCTGGTACGCAAGGACACCCGGAGCAATTCCGTATGAGACTGCATCAGCAAGAGAATCGAGCTGCATCCCTATTTCACTTTCGACGTCAAGCGCTCTTGCGATTGCTCCATCTGAAGCATCAAAAAGACTTGCGACAAATATAAGAACACCAGCGACCGTGAGAGTTTCGTAGTTACCAGATGCTGGATTAAAATTTGCTGAAAAAAGTATGGAAACAAACCCCATCACCATATTACCCATGGTGAAGATATTTGGAATAATTGATTTTTTTCTACCCATGATTTTTCCTGTTTACCGGCTTAATATAGAAATGTAAAAGTATCACTCCCTAACTGTCAAGAGAAATAATCATTTCAGCCCTGAACGTTTATTTATAATATATTGTGAGTTAAACCAAATTTATATTTATCAAAAAACTCTTTTTAAGGCTCTCTTCAACTCTGCTTTTTGAAAAGCAAGCTGGATGAGTCTGTCCAGAAGTTCACTATAACCAGTTCCTGTATTTTCCCATAACTTCGGGTACATACTAATACTCGTGAAACCTGGTATTGTATTTATTTCATTAAGATAAAATTGCTCAGTTTCTCTTTCGATAAAAAAATCTACACGTGCCATACCGGAGCATTCTAAAGCTTTATAAGCATCGACCGCAATCTTTCTTATTTTTTTCTTTTCTTCTTCATCAATTGCTGCGGGTATGAGAAGTTCAGCGCCATCAGAATCTATATATTTAGCCTCATATGAATAGAACTCATGTTTAGGCTTTATCTCTCCCGGAATAGATGCTACAGGCTCTTCATTCCCTAGAACAGCAATTTCTATTTCACGTGCATTTATTCCCTTTTCTACCAGGAGTTTATCATCCCAGAGCAGGGCTTCTTTCATCGCATTTTCTATATCGGATTCATCCTTAACCTTTGATATCCCCACCGATGAACCTGCATTTGCAGGTTTAACAAAGCAGGGAAATCCCAGAGTATTTTTAATCTCTGATATAATTCGTGAACGTTCTTTCTCCCAGAGCCCCTTCGTAACTTTTATCCATGGAACCACGGGAACACCCTCATCACGGAGAAGTCTTTTTGCCACATCTTTATCCATTCCTATAGCTGAACCCGAAACACCGGCTCCCACATATGGCACCATAGCGAGTTCAAGCAATCCCTGCAAGGTGCCGTCTTCGCAGAAAGTACCATGCACCACAGGGAATATAACATCAGCAAAACACTCTCTTCCCGAACTCACCTCATACAGATAAAGCCGTCCTTCTCTTTCGTAATGATTAATAAACCATTTGCCTTTCTTTTCGAGCTTAAGAACTGAGCCGAAACTCTTATCAGAAATAATTTCAGGATTCTCCTGTACATACCATTTCCCGTCATAGTCAATGCCTATAACCAGAACATTATACTTTGTGCGATCAAGGTGTTTATAAACTGAAGCAGCAGAGCACCTTGAAACTTCATGTTCCCCCGAACGACCTCCAAATAAAATACCCACAGTGATCATTTTTCTTTCGCTTCAACAAATGTTTTATGAAGGAGTTTGAGTGCAAGTTCAGCATACATCGCATCAATAACACAGGATATGCCGATCTCAGATGTTGATATCATCTCAATATTAATATTCTGTTCAGAAAAGACTCCGAAGATTTTTCCTGCTACACCGTATGACGAGAGCATACCCACACCCACAGCAGAGACTATCGCAATATCATCTTTGGAATCAACCGCAGAACCACCGAATTCTTTGTTAAGTTCATTGCAGATATCGATTGTTCTCTTAAGATCTTCCTTTTTAACAGTAAAAGAAATTGATGCTCTGTTATCACGCCCGGTTGATTGAACTATCATATTCACGTATATCTTATGTTTGCCAAGTTCATTAAAAAGTTTTGCTGATATTCCTGGTTTATCCGGAATTTCTCTTATTGTGATTTTTGCTTCATCCTGCTTGGAAGTAATACCGCTTATAACAAATTTTTCCACCATCTCCTCCATAGGCATTACAATTGTGCCTTCATCATAAGAAAAACTGGATCTAACATGGACCCTGATATTAAATTTCTTTGCAAATTCAACAGATCTTGAATGGAGTACCCCCGCCCCCAGCCTGGCAAGTTCCAGCATTTCATCATAACTGATCTCTTTCAATTTTCGTGTGGATGGTACAATTCGCGGATCGGCTGTATATACTCCATCAACGTCTGTGTATATCTCGCAATCGCGTGTTTTCAATACAGCGGCAAGGGCAACGGCTGTTGTGTCAGACCCTCCTCGCCCAAGAGTTGTAATATTCTCATCTTCATCAATCCCCTGAAATCCTGCGATTATAACAACTTTATTTTCCCCAAGCGATTTGAATATCCGGTCAGTTGAAATACCGGCTATCTTAGCATTTGAAAAGTTGCCATCAGTCATCATTTTAATCTGTGAACCGGTATATGATACTGCGTCAATCTCTATTTCCTGAAGAGCCATGGCAAGAAGAGCACATGAAACCTGCTCACCCGTAGAAAGAAGCATATCCATTTCACGCTTTGACGGATTATGCGCAACCTGTTTTGCAAGGACTATCAGATCATCCGTTGTTTTCCCCATTGCCGAAACAACGACCACAACAGAGAAACCTTTTTCTCTGTATGATCTGATTCTATCAGCAACTGCTTTTATCCTTTCTGGGGACTTAACTGATGTCCCACCGTATTTTTGAACGATAATTTTACTGCTATCCATTGTGTTTCCTGTATATTTACTTATGTTTAGAAGCCTATATTTGAACCTTCAACGATTTCTTTTACTGCACCACCATTTAATTCAGTAAAATCGCTATTACTAAAAAGTTCTCCATAATTAGGAACAGGTAAATAAAAAAATTTATATCTACCAGGTGCCATATTATTAAAAGTTACACTTGTACCACTGCTATATGCAACATATGGAGGTATTTTCAAACCGAAATTATATATACCGTTTGGGTCTCCTAAAACATCTAATTCATAGTTATCCCAGGCAGAAGTATATTGTGCCAGAGTCAGCCCTCCTACTGTAACCTGGGCATTCCATTCAAATTTATATTTCTCATATTTAAGATTGTAATCAAGTACAGGTTCTATATATGAACCAGGGTAGGATGGAGGAAGCGGCAAGTCAGCATTACCGACAATATCCCTAAGATTTATCCCGGAATCGGTAATGCTATAATAACCCGTATTCTCTGTCTCAGGTATTGCTATTACATAGCCTGTTGCCGAGTTTATAGTTATGGCCCCTGTCTTTCCCGGAACATAAGCCCTTGCAACGGCATGAAGGTTTCTACCTATATCAGTTTCACCCTCCCTGACATCCCTGAGCCAGTCAGAAGGTGCATAGTAATGGCAGACTTTATAAACTCCTCCTGCATAATAATTGTATTCATATTTCTTTATAAAATTTTTAATCACAAGCCTTATTTCTAAAACAGTTTCATCATTTTCTCTGTCATACGAAAGACCTCCGATTATTGGTATCTGCATCGGAAAAACCCTAATAATGTCACCGGATTCAAGTCTCAAGCCATCCCAGTAGGAATTAACCATAAGCTGGTTAAAATTAAAACCATAGACATCTTTTTCATGAAATATAAACTGAGCAGGTTCACCACTACTAAAACCAGTTCCGGTTGAAGTATAAATCATCGCGTTGTCAAAGCCTATCTTTCTAATATAAAGCTCTACCGAATTATAATTGCCATCGCCGGGATCATCGGTTTTTACTTCTATACCTGTACCATTAAAAAAAGGATCATCAGCATCAGAAAGACTTGCTTCAATTATATGTCTGTAATTGCTTATTTTTTTACCACCAAGTCTAATCTCTGCAATATCAATCATTATCTTGGTTGGAATTTTATCGCTACCGCCAGAAATTACATCATTATTAGTTACTTGCGTAATTGAATCATCTTCAATACTTCGTGAATCCGCTGGCATACTACTAAAATTAGCCCCACCTTCATTTTCAAAAGTACCCTTAATCACAATCTTAAGCCTGTTAGTTGACATTTCAGTAAAAACAGGCTCCTTACCGCAATTCAATGAGGGTATGACAAGAGTAAACAAAAATAAAAGCAGATATATTTTTCTGAAATTCATCAGCACACCATTACAAATTTAGATTAAAATAAAGTGAAATCCCGGCATTAAAAAAATGCCCATTTTTATTAGCGTCTTTAAGATAATCTTCGTAAATACAAAGATAATCAAGCCTGAGTGCTATATTTGCGAGCTTACCAGCAGGAAAAGATATTTCTGTACCGACCATAAACATAGGATCCCACTGATTTATATCATCAGGTTCCATACGGACTTTGCACAAACCTCCGCCTGCCTTTAACTGAACTTTTATAGGAAGATTAACCGGAAGCAACCATAATAGATTTGAATACACCGGGATAAGTCTCATATCATCAACACCTTCTGACTCATATTTTTGATATGAAGTTTCAAGGCCAATCTTTAATGGTTCATAAGGAAGATTATATCTAAAAAAAGCTCCCCCGCCAAGGTTTGGATCAAGATGTTCATTAGTCTCAAAAAGAGGTGTAATAGGTCCATACCATAAACCGATCTGGGGTTTCGAAAAATATTTCTTCCTTGAAGTAGCGGCAGAAAGATCTATACATATAGACATAACAATTACAGATAGGCATAATATTAAAAAGTATTTTCTCATTCTCTTGGTTAACCGGAATATAAACAAATTTTTGATATCTTTAATCACAAGTTAATAATGTCAATAATTAAAAACTGCAGTTAAAGCCCTTCTCTTTATGATGTGAATACTTTAGTTATTTAACAACCCACTTCTCAAGTATACCATACAGAAGCTAAAATGTTTCATATTTAATTTTAAAATTAAAATGCAGATTTATAAAAATTGAGAGGTGGATCATATGTAATTGAATTAAGGTATAATCCATATGGTGGAGCTGTAAAACCACTGTAGGCCCTGTCCTTTTTATCCAATATCTCCCTAATAAATTCCGGCTCTCTATTTTCTCTATACATCTGTAGTACTGTACCCACAATAATTCTTATCATATTATGCAGAAACGCATTAGCCCTGAATCTGATTCTGATTATATCATCCAACTCGTTAACATCTATTGATTCAATTCTCCTTACAGTACCATTCCCGGATGATATTTTTTTGCAGAAGGAACAGAAATCATTCTCACCAACAAGATAAGAAGAAGCTTCTTTTATATAATCAATTTCAAGCGGGTGATTAATCCACATCGCTCTATATTTCATAAATGGTGTTCTGAGTGGATATTTGTAAATCATATATAAATATTCCCGTTTAACAGCTGAAAATCTTGAATGAAAATCATCAGGTACAAGGTAGCCATTTTTTATAGAAACATCCTGTGGCAGAATTCCGTTAAGGCTTATACAAATTTTTTTTAAAGAGAGATCCGATGGAGCATCAAAATGTACAACCTGGCCCAGTGCATGCACTCCTGCATCTGTACGGCCTGAAGCCGTTACCCTTACTGGCTTTTTTATCAAAATTTGAAGAGCTTTTTCCAATTCATCCTGAATAGTACGGCCACCGGCCTGGATCTGCCATCCATTAAAAGCGGTTCCATCATACTGAACAAGCAAAGCATAACGACTCAAGAATTTTTCTCCGCTTCCCACTGTGCAAGCATTTCATTTATCTTATCATATAGCTGATGAGTTTTATCCAGCAGATCACTTGGCGTTGCTTTTGAAGATTTTCCGGCACCGAAAAGCCTGCTCAAATATTTTTTGCAGCTATTGAAGTGCTCAATTTTCTTATCAATATCTTTTTCTCTGGATCCGAACTTCAAGGTGAGCACTGCCATAACATAAAGTATACCTTCGTAGCCCCAATTTTTATCCGCATCAGGGCCCATATTACCTGCTGCATCAGCCGGTTCGTTTCCATTTTGAAGAAGTTCAATTACCTGAAGATAGAACTCATACGCTTTTTTATAAAAAAAGAACGACATTTTTTTATATGGCAGATCAGGATATTCATTCGCAAGGTCAGAAAAAAGCCACGCCCCCCTCAAGGAAGAAACAGCCTTTTTAAAAGTAGGCGCAACATTTTTTCGCCTTACATTATAGCAGTCGACTGCAAGCATATATGATGCGGCACCAAGCATTAGATTTCTATCGGCTTTAAAATCAATATCTCCAAAAAATTTATTAACTGCATTTACTCTTGCAGATCGTAATTCCTGAAGTTTTGAAATTTCAACATCTGTGACATCACCAAAATCTTTGGGATAAGCCGCGTATAAACAGTTAGGACAAACATTAAGGAGATATATAAGCGGATATATTTTACCGAATTTTTTGCTCTCCTTGTAAACTCTTCTCAATTCATCTGTAAGTTTTTCAACAATTAACCTTCCACCTCCAGTAAACATCTCCTCCCTGTAAAATTCATTCCTACATACAGGGCATAGAGTAGCATTTTTTTGCCTGAAAGAAATTTTTTTAGTTTCGTCCATCCGATGCTCCAAAAATGAGATTTAAAGCCTTTATGCTGTTTCAAGAAGCATATTAATATAATTCAGATATTAACATAATATAAGCCGATAATTTCATTTAATATATCTTTTAACAAATATCAATTATATATATATGGTTACAATAAATTTTTTCCTTAAATAAAAACAATTACAGGAAATTACAGAATAAATTAGTTCCTCCTTTGTTAAGAATTAATATATGTTTAAAAATAATATCATTTATCTCACTATTTCTTTTTTAGCACTAAACTTTAAAATTGAACTCTTCTAATGATTTTTTTTTACAACAATAATATTTATTTTATAGTTAAGAACATCTTTTTATATGTCGAAAAATAAATGAAAACTAATATCCATATTGTGAGGCTTAAAATGAAACAAGCAGGTCAGGTTATTCAGATATTGTTTATAATCCTGCTCATGGGAACCGCCGCCTATCCCATATCTATAGCTGAAAGATCAAGTAAAGATTATTATTATACAACCGGAATTTTACGTGAACTCAAGCCAATGATAGTAAATTTTAGTAATGATAGTAATAAGAAAGCAATGGACTCAATAACAAAAAATTACGAGGAAGCAAGTATTCAATACTATGCACAGGATTTTGACAATTCAGCGTCCAAATTCTACAATTTAAAATTTGAAATAATGAAAATGATGGAAGAACTTTCAACTTTATATCTGCAAAGAACTGATGAACTTCTTAAATCAACAATTGAAGATAATAAATCTATAGAGATTTTTCTTGAGTTGGACAGAAGAAACGGGTACGCATCATATTTCAATAAGCCTTTTGACCCTTTAAAAGATGTCCTCCCTTATGATGAAAATTTTACAGCCAAAGATTACCATTATTATTTTGATGCATCAAAGATTGAAAGATATCTTAAAAATGGTTTTTATCATTATCATAAAGCAAAACAAGTTCATTCGGGAGAAGATATTGCTTTTATTAAGAGTAGGAAAAAAATCAAAACTGAAAATCTTAATTATGTAATAGATAAGTATATGAATGTTATTCTCATGTGCAGAATAGCTAAAGAAAGTGCTCTTGAGATATATAGGGTAAAAAATCAACATAAGGCCGGGAACATCCTTGATAAATATCAAATACGAAAAGATCAGCTAACTCCAATATTCGATGACAGGATACCTGAAAAGTTCAAAGTAGATGCAGTTGATAATGTTAGACTTCTTTATAATGTAGAACTTTCTCGTAGGAAAAAGACGATGGACAAGCTTGGATTGAAAGATTCTTAATAAGCAAATAAAATAAAAACTTCAGATTTCCTGAAGTTTTTATTTTATTTATTACACTTTATTTTTTATTTAGATTTAGCTTTCTTTTTCTCATCTTTTTTTGAAACCTCTTTAGTTTCAACTATCTTTACTTTTCTTTCAACAAGTTCAACTACTGCCATTTCAGCGGCATCACCATCTCGCTGTCCGAGAAGATACATTCTTGTATAGCCACCTTTTCTGTCTTTGAATCTTGGTGCAATATCATCAAAAAGTTTTGTAACGATATCTTTATTCTGAATAACCCTGAAGACCTCTTTCTTGTTATGAAGTTTCTTTTCAGGTTCGGAATCAGGTATTACTATATTTTTTTTTGCTTTAGTAATAAGTTTTTCAGAAACTATTTTAAGTTCCTTTCCCTTCTCTTTTGTTGTAATGATTCTTTCATGATCAAAAAGGGATGTAACCATATTTTCAAACATGGCTTTTCTATGTGCATGACTTCTGCCAAGGATCCTTACCTTATTCTTGTGTCTCATTTATTAACCTCATTTAATCCTTCAATCCAAGGCTTAAATGATAAGCCTCAAGTTTTGTTTTTATCTCTTTCAGAACCAAATCGCTGTAGTGCTTCGATTTTCTTATCTCATCCTCAGTTCTTTTTACAAGTTCCTCAAGTATAGATACATCAACACTCTTCAGTGTATTATATGCTCTGACAGAAAATTCAATATCATCAATTGATTTTGATAAAAGAACCTTCATCTTTTCGATCCCTTCATCAATTACTTCTATTTCCTCTTCATGTTCTTCTTCAAAATTAATGAAGATTGACATATGATCTTTTATAATTTTTGCAGCCTGAGCGACAGCATCATCAGGTGCAATTGATCCATCTGTCCATACCTCAAGGATTAATTTATCATAGTCAGTTCTCTGTGAAACACGGGTATCTTCGACCTTTACATTAACTTTAATTACAGGTGAAAATGCGGAGTCAATTGGTATAACTCCAACAGTTTCAGTATTAACTTTATTGATTTCAGACGGAACATATCCTCGCCCTCTCTCAATTTGAACTTCCATATCAATCTTAGCAGAATCATTGAGAGTTGCAATTTTAAGATCCTTATTCATAACCTCAATATCCGGATCAATATTGAAGTCATCGCCAGTAAGATCTCCACTTCCTTGTTTAATTATATGTAAAACTTTCGGGATCTCACCTTCATATTTAAATCTTAGTTTTTTTAGACTAAGTATTATTCTTGTAACATCTTCATATACACCGGGTATTGTGGAGAACTCATGTGGTACCCCTTCTATTTTAATGGCTGTTATAGCAGCTCCTTCTATAGAAGAAAGTAAGACTCTTCTTAGAGAATTTCCTACCGTTAATCCATACCCTCTTTCAAATGGTTCTGCAATAAATCTTCCATAATTCGGCTGCACTTCATCATGTTCAAATGAAATTTTACTTGGTCGTTTAAAGCCCTTCAGGAGATTTTTTGGGGCCATCTTTTCCTCCAACACAATATTAATAAAACAACTTGTAATTCTAAATCAGACTGACCACTATTTTGAATAGAGCTCAACTACAAGCTGCTCATTAAATCCTTCTTTGATATCAGTCCTTGCCGGTATACGGTTAATCTTAGCGACTTTTGTATCATAATCCACATCAATCCATTCCGGTTTGGAGTCAATCGCTTTTGAAAGCTTAATCGAATCTTCAAGCACTGAATTAATTTTAAAATTTTCTCTTACTTCTATTTGATTTCCTTCTCTTACTATAAAAGAGGGTATATCAACTATTCTACCATTTACAAGTATATGTTTATGCTGTATTAACTGTCTCGCCTGAGATCTTGATGATGCAAAACCTGTTCTATATATTACATTATCAAGCCTTCTTTCAAGAAGAGAAAGCATATTATCGCCCGTAACGCCTTTCATTCTATTTGCTTCTTCAAAATTTAGTCTGAAAGATTTTTCAAGTAACCCGTAAGATCTTTTAATCTTCTGCTTTTCTCTGAGCTGAACCGCATAATCAGACATTTTTGTTCTTCTTTTTCTAGGCGGTCCTGGAGGATATTTTTTATCTCCTTTAAGAGGACATTTATCAGTAAGACACCTCTGACCTTTCAGCATTAGAGGAGTCATTTCCCTTCTGCATAATTTACATCTTGGTCCAGTATATTTAGCCATAATTAAAACACTCCATCAAACTCTTCTACGTTTTTTAGGTCTGCAACCATTGTGTGGTACAGGAGTAATATCCTTTATTTTGCTTATATTAAGTCCGCTCTGGAAAAGAGATCTTACTGCAGCCTCTCTACCGATACCAGGTCCCTTCACATACACTTCTATTGACTGAAGACCGGCAACATCAATTGCGCTTTCAGCAGCTGTTTTTGCAGCCATCTGAGCAGCAAATGGAGTAGATTTCCTCGAACCTTTGAATCCCTCTCCACCAGCCGTAGCCCATGATATAACATTACCCTGCATATCAGTAAGAGTTACAATTGTATTATTATATGTAGCCTGTATAAAAGCTTTTCCAACGGGAATATTCTTTTTCTCTTTCTTTTTTACTTTTTTTTGTTTCACGAAAAATACCCCTTATTTCTTTTTCTTGCTTCCAACCGAAGCTTTTCGATTACCTTTTCTCGTCCTGGCATTATTTTTAGTATTCTGTCCTCTAACGGGTAATCCTCTTCTATGCCTGATGCCCCTATAACAACCAATATCCATTAACCGTTTTATATTTAAAGTAATCTCCGTTCTGAGATCTCCTTCAACTTTCAGATTCAGATCTATATATTTCCTGATATTAGCAATTTCATCATCAGTAAGATCCTTGACTCTTGTGTCAGGGTTTATTCCAGCTTCATTTACAATTTTTTTGGATGTTGTTAATCCTATACCATAGATATAAGTTAAACCAATCTCAACTCTTTTATCATTTGGTAAGTCTACACCTGCTATCCTTGCCATAAAATATAATCCTCTTAACTATCAATTAATGTTTACTAATCTTTCTGATTTTTTGTCTCTGTTTATGTCTTGGATTTGTGCATATAACCCTGACAACACCGTGCCTTTTAATTACTTTACATTCACTACATATTTTTTTTACTGATACATTAACCTTCATAACTCATACCTCTTATCGAACAAAAAGCCATATATTGATATCATTAACTTAATGTCAACTTTATTATTCTTTGGTCACTATTTTGATCTATATATTATCCTTCCCCTGTTAAGGTCATACGGAGATAATTCTACAGTCACTTTATCTCCGGGAAGTATTCGTATATAATGCATTCTCATTTTTCCTGAAATATGTGCTAGAACAACATGCCCGTTGGCAAGTTTTACTCTGAACATCGCATTAGGAAGTGGTTCAACGACAACTCCTTCAACTTCTATTGGTTCTTCTTTAGCCATAGACCTCTCTCAATTATATTAAAATCTTCCTTGAATTTTCTTTTTGGCTCCAAGAAAACCATCATAATGTCTCATCAACAGCTGAGACTCTATCTGCTTCAAGGTATCAAGTGCAACCCCGACAATAATAAGAAGAGAAGTGCCACCAAAAAGATAAGCCATATTGATTGGAACCTGCTCAGGCCAAATTCTTATTATAAAATCCGGGATTATAGAGATCAACGCCAGAAAAATTGAACCTGAAAGAGTAATTCTGTTTAATACACCCATTAAATGATCAGATGTATTCTGTCCTGGCCTTATACCAGGTATAAATCCACCATATTTTTTAAGATTATCTGCTATTTCAACAGGATTAAATCGCAAAGACGTATAAAAAAAACAGAAGAAAATCACAAGCATACTATATATAATAATATAAGGTATCTGACCCGGAGTCATCCAATATTGAAATTTATTAAGATAAACATTGCTGCTAGCCCCAATCATTCTTACCATCTGTGATGGAAAAACTATTATTGCAGATGCAAAAATAATTGGAATAACACCAGCTGCATTGACTCTCAGAGGGATATACTGTGCAGTTCTCTGCATTGCTGCACCACCAACCATTCTCTTCCCATATTGTACCGGGATTCGCCTTGTACCAAGTGTAAGCAATATACATGCTGCAACAACAAGAAAGAAAAGACCGAGAAGTATAATTCCAACAATTGGTTCACCGGTATCTCCAATTTTTTTCATTGTTGCATATACTGATTGAGGTAATCTAACAACAATACCAGCCATAATTATTAAAGATATCCCGTTCCCTATACCGCGTTCAGTTATCATTTCCCCAAACCACATGAGAACCATTGTTCCTGTTACTATTGCAATAACAGCCATTATGGTAAAACCAAGACCACTTCCTTCAGGAACAACTGTTGTACCATCGGCAGTCCTCATAGATTTCATCCAAAAAACAAGACCAAGACCTTGTATAGTACACAAAAAAACCGTTCCATATTTTATATATTGGCTCAGTTTTTTCTGCCCTTCTGCTCCCTCTTTTGAAAGTTCATTAAGATAAGGGAAAACTGTTTTCAAAAGATCTATTATAATTGAAGACGATATATAAGGCATTATTCCAAGTGCAAAAATCGTAAATCTTTTCAGAGCGCCACCTGCAAAGAGATCAAAAAAATCAAGTACTCCTGAATTTTCCGCTTCAACAAAATAATCTCTTAGTGCTTCAACATTGATTCCCGGAATTGGTATATGGGCACCTATTCTGTAAACTATTAACATAAAAAGGGTAAACAATACCCTTTTTCTTAAATCAGGAATTTTAAAAATATTTACAACAGCACTTGACATTAATTTTCCTTATCCCTAGTTATTTGGACTCGTTTAAAAGAACTGCTTCTCCGCCCGCTTTTTGTATCTTTTCCATAGCCGATGATGAGAATGCGTCAGCTACAACTTTTTTCCCTTTAGTGAACTCACCATTTCCAAGAATTTTCACAGGTTCGCAAAGAGAATCAATTATACCAGATTTTAAAAGAATTTCAGGTGTTATTTCTGTTGCATCAATCTTTTCAAGCTGTGAAACGTTTACTATTTGATAAGTCACTTTAAAAATATTATTAAACCCACGTTTCGGAATCCTTCTCTGGAGCGGCATTTGGCCACCTTCAAACCATGCACGATGTTTTGAACCAGAACGAGCCATCTGACCTTTATGGCCGCGACAAGATGTTTTTCCATGTCCGGATGATGGGCCAATACCAACTCTTTTTCTTCTCTTAATAGATTCAGGTTTTTTTAATGTATAAAATTCCATAATATTTCTCTTCTATTTATTTGATTTCAGTTACTTCAACAAGATGTTTAACTTTATCAATCATCCCCCTGATCACAGGATTATCATTATGTTCTCTTGTTGCATTAATCTTTCTTAAACCAAGAGCTCTTAAGGTATCTCTCTGATTAGGCTTAACAGCAATAGTACTTTTTATCTGTTTGATTTGAATTTTCTTCTCCATAAACGCTACTCCCAAAGTTTTGAAATCTGTACTTCTCTTGCTTCGGCTGTCTCTTTTAAACTTCTAAGCTGAAGAAGACCATCAAGTGTTGCTTTTACTATATTAATCGGATTTCTTGAACCCTGAGATTTTGTCAATATATCAGATATACCCGCTTTTTCAATAACCGCTCTGACTGAAGCTCCTGCTATTATACCTGTACCAGGTGCAGCCGGCTTCATTATAACCCTTGCGGATTTAAATTGTCCAACAACTTCATGTGGTATAGTACTCTTATTGATATTTATTTTATATACATTCTTTTTCGCATCTTCTTTACTCTTATCAATCGCATCAGGAACATCATTTGCCTTTCCAAAACCTACACCTACATGTCCATCAGAATCTCCAACAACTGATAATGCATTAAAAGAGAATCTTCTACCACCTTTAACGACTTTAGCTACCCTGTTTATAATTACTACCTTATCAGATAGTTCAATTCCGTCGATTTTTGCTCTTTTTCTTATGATTTTCATATTCACTCCTAAAACTCAAGACCGTTTTCACGAGCTGCATCGGCAAATGCCTTGATTTTCCCATGATAAAGATAGCCATTTCTATCAAAAATAACAGTTTTTATTCCTTGAGCAACTGCCCTTTCAGCAACAAGTTTACCCAATTTTTTAGCTGCTTCAATATTGCCACAATTTTTAACATCAGAAAATTCTTTTGATAGAGTTGATAAAGCAACAAGCGTATGACCTTTCTTGTCATCTATTATCTGAGCATAAAAATTTTGATTACTTCGTGATATACAAAGACGTAATATGTCATTGTTTTTTCTGATTTTATTTTTTATTCTTACTCTTCTTCGTTCAAACTGCTTTTTCTTTAATGATAACTTATCCATTATTTTTTACCTGTTTTTCCTGCTTTTTTCCTGACATTTTCATTCTTGTATCTAATCCCCTTCCCTTTATATGGTTCTGGGGCTCGCAGTTTACGAATGTTAGCCGCAACCTGACCGACAAGTTCTTTGTTAAACCCTTTAACTTTAAACTTAGTCGCTTCTGTTACTTCGAGAGTAATTCCTTCAGGAGCTGGAAAAAGTATAGTATGTGAATACCCTAATTGAAATTGTATGTCTTTACCCTGCTGAAGAGCCCTATAACCGACACCAACAATTTCAAGCTCTTTTATAAAACCGGTAGAAACCCCTACTACCATATTATTTATAAGAGTTCTAAAAAGACCATGATATGCGCGCTGTTGTTTATTGTTAACATCTTCAATCGAAACATTTAGAAATTTATCATCTTTTTCAACTATTACACCGCTAAGCAGGGTAAGTTTATTTTCACCCAGGGGTCCCTTAACAGTAATGTTTTCCCCATCGATGTTTACTGTAACACTTCCGGGTATTTCAATCGGTTTTTTCCCTATTCTCGACATAATAAATCACTCTTCTCACTTATGATATTTCACAAATAACTTCACCACCAACATTAAGCCTTTTAGCAGCTTTGTTGGTTATAACACCCTTAGGTGTAGAAAGTATCCAGATACCTATGTTATTATATACTGGCGTAAGTTCCTCTGCTTTGCTGTAAACCCTTCTACCCGGTTTACTTATTCTCTTAAGATCAAGTATTGCAGGCAAATTTTCTTCGCTATATTTAAGATAAATTCTAAGAACTTTTTGTTTATTATCTTCAATAATTTTAAAATTTTTAACAAACCCTTCATCCTTAAGAATTTTTGCTATTGCAACCTTAATTTTAGATGAAGGGATATCAACCTTCAAATGTTCTGCTTTTACAGCATTCCTTATTCTTGTCAGCATATCAGCGATTGGATCACTAGTAGCGCTCATCTTTATTAACTCTCCACTTATTTTTCTACCATGATGATTTAGTTACACCGGGTATCTCGCCTTCACTGGCAAGTTTCCTGAAGCATATTCTGCACATATCAAACCTTCTCATATACCCTCTAGGCCTGCCACAAATAGCACATCTATTATGATGTCTAATTGAAAATTTTTTTTCACCATTGTGCTTTGCTATCATGCTTGTTTTTGCCATAAATGATTACCCCTGCTCCTTAAAAGGCATCTTGAATTCTTTAAGTAAAGCAAATGCCTCTTCTTTTGTCTTGGCTGTTGTTACAATAGTTATATTAATTCCATGAATTTTCTCGGTTTTATCGAAATTTATCTCAGGAAAAATAATTTGCTCCATAATTGAAAAGTTATAATTTCCGTTTGTATCAAAAGATTTTCCAGAAAGACCTTTAAAGTCCCTTACCCTCGGAAGAGCAATATTTATAAGTCTGTCAAGAAACTCATACATTCTATCTCCACGGAGAGTTACCCTCGCTCCAACATCATAACCTTCTCTGATTTTAAAGTTGGCTATCGATTTTCTCGCAACAGTTTTAACAGATTTCTGTCCAGTTATAAGACCGAGTTCCTGAAGAACTGAATTCAATAAATTTGGATTTGAATGGGCTTCTCCCATACCAACGTTTAGAACTATTTTTTCAAGCTTTGGAACCTGCATTATAGTAGTATATTTAAACTGATTTACCAGGTTCTGCTTATATTGTTTATTATATTCTTCTCTTAATCTGACATGCATAATTACTATCCTTATTTATCTAGACTTTTGCCGCATGCTTTACATACTCTAAATTTATTCTTATCCTTAATTTCGATACCAATTCTGCTTCCCTTCTTGCACTTATCACAGAAATACATAACATTCGAAATATGAATAGGAAACTCAATACTAACAACTCTACCCTGAGGAT
>CAZVFJ010000042.1:0-14866 GCA_964625825.1 uncultured Leptospirales bacterium
ATTTTTTTCAATTAATTAAAATAAAAAAGGGCTGCCTTTTTAGACAGCCCCTTTTATCAGGTAAGGATAGCTTCTCCCATAAGGTGAAACTAAAAACAAACAGGGCATATTAATGTTTGAATGCCCTCTGGCCTGTAAACATCATTGTTACTTTCGGATTGGCTTCATTGCAGGCTATTATTGATTCAAAATCACGAATAGATCCACCTGGATGAAGTATGGCTGATATGCCCTGCGCAATTATTACATCCACTCCATCTCTGAAAGGGAAGAAAGCGTCTGATATTGCTGTTGAACCGGAAAGTCCCCCTTTCGCAGAATTTGTCTCTTCATCAATAGCAGCTTTATCTGAATTTTTTTTCTCACCCTTTAATATTGCAAGTTCAAGTTCTTTGTATGATATACCAAACCTGTCAAAACAGATAAGGTCAGCGTATTTGGTATAAGCTTTATATATTGCAATTTCGGCTACACCAACCCTGTCCTGTTCTCCTGTGCCAATACCGACCGTTACTCCATCCTTAACGTACAACACTGAGTTAGATGTTACTCCCTGTTCAACATGCCAACCGAATAGCATATCATCAAACTCTTTCTCGGTAGGCCTTCTTTCAATTTCATACTTCTCTCCTTTATAATCTGAAATTGCAGGGAGAAAGTCATTTTTTGTCTTAATCTTTGTCACTGAAGATTGTTGTACGATTATTCCTCCATCCATGAGAGATTTAAAATCAGGGAATACGGTATCTCTATACTCAGAAAGTCTGTCAATCCTCGGAATTTTTACGATCCGGAGATTCTTTTTTAGTTTTAAGATATCGATTGCTGCCCCGTCATAATCAGGAGCAACAATTACTTCAAGGTATTGCCTGGATATAAGTTCCGCTGTTTCCCTATCGCAAACGCGGTTAAGTGCAACACACCCGCCGAAAGCGGCAATTCTATCAGCACGGAAAGCACGGTTAAAGGCATCGGCAATAGTAGTGCCATATGCGACTCCGCATGGATTATTATGTTTAACAATTACAGCAGCAGGTTTAGCCATAAGGTATTTAAGTATATTCAACGAGTTGTCAATATCCGTAAGATTAATCTTTCCCGGATGTTTACCGAATTGCAGCATCATCTCTTCATTAATACTACTCACAAGAGACATCCCGGGTTTTATAAACTGGCATCCTGCAAGAATAAGATTGCCGTTAATAAGTTCATACATTGCAGCCTCTTGTTCGGGATTCTCTCCATACCGGAGTCCTCTTTCAACAATTTTACCATCATCATCTATTTTCCAGATTCTTTTTCTGTAGATAAGTTTTTGATTGCCGAAAGTAATTGTCATTTCTTCAGGAAAATTATCATCGAGAACAGTCTGGTATGCTTTTTTTATATCTTTCATTTTTTGATCCTTTAAGAGATAAAGTTTTATTCATTTGACCGTTGTCATTTCGGACGATTGTCTTAAACATTTTAAGGAGGAGAGAGCTTTATCAAATATTTTTTTGAATTTGATATTTCTCACCTGGAGAATTTAAAGCCGGTTCGAAATGACATTATGCAACATGTAATTTACATTACTTTATAACAGTTGATGCTTCCATAAGAACAGCATCAATTATATATCCGTTTCTTTTTGTATTTATGGGAGTATAGTTCATGAACTGTCCCTTAAACTCAAAATCAGTTCCTGTGGTCAGGAGATCGGCTGTATCTTTATTATCAAGAAAGAGTAAAAAAATAAATTTCTGTCCATATCTTGAAGAATCTGATGATTCAATTGTGACCCTGAATTTTTTTTTGTATCTTTCTCTTTCTGAAATGGAGGTTATCTTTCCCCGGCCTATAATTATGCTATTGATGTATCCCTCAAGATACTCATCTCTGGAAACGGGTTTTACAATGCTGAATTTTTTAAAAAATGATAAATCCATTACCAGCTCAGTTTGTGAAAACCCTGCCGTAAGAGTAAAAATTATAATAGATATCATAATAACAATTTTTTTATTCATAAGCGTTTTCGATTTTTTCCAGATTTAGTTTATATATACCTGAATCCTTCATGATCTGAATAGTATTGATTTTTCTGCCAGACTTTCTGAATTGTTCCAAAAATTCATCAATGGATTCAGTTTTTCTGCTATTAACAGATAAAATAATATCGCCCTGTTCGAAATCTTTATAGGGGCATCTGGGAGATATATATGATATAACAATTCTTCCAGATGCAGAATCTTCGTCAACTTCAATTCCGTAGTATTGAAAAAGAAGGGAAAGGTCGTTTTGCATCCTTTCATATTCATCTTTTTCTCTTAGTACAAGAGCCATGTCGTAAATTTTTCCGTTTCTCGAAATAATTATATGAATTTTTAGACCTACTCCCATGTTTCCTATAAGCTTTGTGAGTGTCCCCAGGCTTTCAATTTTGCTTCCTCCAATCTCCTTAATCACATCGCCTTGTTTTATTCCTGCTATATCCGATGGGGAATTTCTTATTACAGAGACTATTTCAACAATTTTTTTATCGCTATTATGCGAAAAGTCTCTCTCTCTTGCTATCAGCCCGAGCCAGCCCCTGCGGACTCTTCCGAATTCGGTAAGTTCATAACATACCTGTCTTACTATATTCGAGGGTATTGCAAAACTTATTCCCTGGAAACCTCCGGAACCTGACCTTATTGCTGTATTTATTCCAACCATCTCACCTTTAAGGTTTATTAAAGGTCCTCCTGAGTTTCCGGGATTTATAGAAACATCAGTTTGAATGAAATCTTCTATATCAGTAAAACCAATATTGTCTCTCCCTTTAGATGAAACAATACCTGCTGTAATTGATTGCCTGAGGCCGTAAGGATTCCCGATAGCCAGAACCCATTCACCTTCATCCAGAAGATTGGAGTCACCAAATTTTACAGGAGTGAAAATGGAACCGTCATTGTTATCCATTTTAAGAACAGCAATGTCTGTTTTATTGTCAGACAGATAATATTTATCATTGTCAAAAAGCTGCATGTCATAAGTTTTACCATCGCTGCACAAAGCTTTAAAAAAATTACCTTTTTTAACAACATGATGATTTGTAACTACAAATCCATGTTTTGAGATAATGGTGCCTGTTCCGTATGAAACTCTGACCAGTTTTTCCCCGGAACCCTTTGTCCTTTTTTCATATGCCGAGATATTTACAACGGAAGGCTTGGCTTTATTTGAAGCGTCGATAAAATATTGATTAAAACCGGAAGGGTCTGCGTAAAGGAGAATAGGTAACAGGGAGAAAATAATTAACATCCGCTTTTTCATCTTCATTCCGTCACTATATCAAAGTATGTTTTATCGTTGCTGATTTTGTATTTATCGAGCTCGAGCTTCTGGCCTGACGGTTTATATTTAAAGTTTCCCTTTATTTCATCAATACCTGCAAGGAGTGAATATATCCCTACAGCAACGCCCTCTGCAATTTCCATCTGCCTGTGGAGAAGGATATCCCTGTCCCATTTCCTGTCCAGGTAGCCGAGTTCTATATATGCACTGATAGCATTAATTAGCATAGGCACAGACCATGTGGAGATGAATGGTTTTCCAGGAACTTTATCTTTTCCATTTATTTTCCTGTAGTCAAGAGACTGGAGTATGTACCTGATTATTTCGTAAGTTGCAAAATAATTGTCACCGCCAAAATTTTTGAAACTATCACCCCTCCGGTAAGCTTCATAACTGGATTGTTCCCTCTCCCAGAAAGGCCCCTCCTCTTTAAATTTTCTGTAATCAATGGAATATTGAGAGTAGGGTTTATGTTCTCTTGCGATAATATGCCAGTCGGGAGGATCTCTATAGATCCATGATACCATATTGTATTTGTATCCGTTAAAATCAGCGTTATCTGTTGTGTAATTTTTTTTCAGATTATAACCGGTAAAGTACTGAGCCGAATCTTTGAAATACGCGAGCCTGTATGAAACAGATTTTGATTCTTTAAACCATGACCTGAGTTTTCCTGAATCATATATTTTTCCCTTCCCGCCTTTTTGAAGTTTTTTAAGTCCGCTTTTAAGTACATTATATGGCGGAACTATAATTCCGTTCATACCTTTATAATCGGAGGGTGCTGATTTTGCAAGATGGAGAGAGACGACAAGTTGCGGTTTAAATGAATTTATTTTTGATATTCTTCCTGGCTGTATATTGTCGCTGCTATCAGGATAGTCATAGAGCCGGTAAAGCGCATTAGGATCTTTTTCATTCTTCGCCAGATCAAAAGGAATTGATTCACCCCTGCTCATCATCGCATCAATATATATCCGTTTTACATTTTTATCAGTATATCGCCCGAGGAGTTTTTTGAATTCGTTGAAATCGCCATCCGGTGTACACATGTCCAGATACTTCAGTACCTGTAAACCTATACTATATACAATATCTCTTTCATAGTGGCCATGAAGGTTTGCTCCTTCAGCAAAGTAATTGATATACTTCCCTGTTACAAGGTCAAATTTGTCTCCATGATTTTCTATATCCGTGGAAAAAATTCCACCGTGACCGGGATCTACTATAACTCTGTAAATCGGGAATTCATATTGATCGATTTTTTCCGGAGCGAAAGCGAGAAGAGCCATGAGAAAAAAAGCGGAGATAATTTTTTTTCTTTTATTTTTCAAGATGAAATTCACTTTGTAAAATCCGTTATCGGGCTATTGTAAAAATTAAAACAAAAAGGGGGGTGTTTAACCCCCTTTTTGGTAATATAATTATAAATTTTCTACTTTTAAGATTACTGAGGATTGGTTGTTGTTGAAGAAGCTTTTTCTTCACCTTTCCGAATATCTTCATAAATCCTGTTTCTATTATCAGCTTTGTCCTTTTTATAGGTCTCTTTTATATCTTTAATTTTAAGGCCTTCAGGTTTTGCTTCTGACTCATCAGTATATGCAACAGTTTCAAGGATTCGTATTCCATAAGATTTTGCAACTCTGAAATGATAAAGTGACTGCTCGTAATTCCTTGCAATATACTCATTTTCAGCATCATCCATCTGCCCGTAGGCAATTCTCAATCTCATCTGGTTCTGGAGGAGCTCTTTATGCTTATTCGGATCTGATCTTGTTTTCTGATTCAGATGAAGATCAACTATCTCCTTGTGGCATTTGTCGAGAATATCCTGAGTATCCTTTCTGTACTGCTCAGACATTTTTTTCATAAGGTCTGATATTGATTTCTGATTTCTCTCAAACCAAACCCTTGCAAAGATAGTGTCTCTTTTGTAATAAAGCTCAATAGCTCTCTTATATTCATCATAAATTTTGTCGTAATCCCCTTTCCAACCATATTTATCAAAGTTGGTAACAATAACGTTAAGAAGATAAATCTGATCAAGGTTCTTCTTTACGAGTTTGGAAACAACATCATTTGCATGAAATTTTGCGAGATAAGAGTCATCAGGTTTCTCCGCCTGATTAAAGTTTTCGTTAATATTATCGCTTCCCTTTGGATCAAGTTCATTCGCTTCTTGTGAAAAACCTGAAATAGTGAAGGCGAGAATAAGTGAAGCAACAACAAGTAGCGTTCTTCTGTATTTCTTCTCGATTGTCATAATTTATCTCCTAGATAAAGATAACAGTTTTTTAAGTATCCGTACTTAAAAAAGTATTAGTGCAATTAATGTTAATTCTAAATTAACCTTTTAAACTCGACAACTTTTTTTTTATTTTTTATACAAATTATTAAATATAAAAGCGACTTTTGTATAATTATGTCATATAACAACTCTTAAATGGTGACAGTACAGCAATAGAATATATAAAGTTTAATCAGGCAATGATTTATGAATTAAAAGTGAATCAGTTATAACTTGTATGGTACTCCTTATAAACTGTAATTATTGATTTATAATGAGCATTATCAATTACCTTTTAATTTAATAAAATTAAAAGGTAATTGAATATTTTATTGTTGAAATTTGAAAAAATTTTATTTCATATACGCTATATTATCGGTAAATATTGAACTGGAATTTATGCGGTAATACTTTGAATAATTTTTGGAGATTTCTCTATGAATGATTTTACCCGGAATATTGTCACATACCTTCTGATTCTTCTGGTTGTGATAATTGCTTTTAAGATTTTGATCCCGGTTTTAGTAAGTTTTTTAGGGTTGGTTTTAAATATACTTATTAAAATTGCGATGTATGGATCTATAATATTTGTGCTTTACCTGATGGTTAAATACATATATGAGTCGTATAAAAATAATAGTTGATTAATGAGGTTGCATTTTTACTGTAGCAGCGGATTAATCAACCCTGAGAATTTAATAAAAAATGGATATATTCAGAGAAAAAATTTTAAAAATAGAAAAAATTGCTCTAATCCTGGTCGCAGTCTGCTCAATAACGGGCGGGATAATCTTCGGATACATTACCTCAGAGATAAAAAACTATTCCGGCATTCATAACCTGAAAAAGTTTCAGCCTAGTATTCCTACGAGGCTGTATGATGTTAATGGTGAGCTTATTGCGGAACTTTTTCAGGAGAAGCGAAATCTCATTTCTTTCGACGAGCTCCCTCATTCCCTGATTAATGCTTTTCTCGCACAGGAGGATAAAGATTTTTACGAGCATTTCGGAGTAAATCCCATGGCTATAGTAAGGGCCATGGGTAAGAATATTATAGCCTCTGTAAAGTCTTTCAGTCCGACTATAGTTCAGGGTGGATCTACAATCACCCAGCAGCTTGCAAAACAGCTCTTTACTGAAAGTGAAAAAACTTTTGGAAGAAAAATTTTTGAAGCTGTTCTTGCTTTTCAGATTGAAAAGAAATTCACAAAAAAAGAAATCCTTGAGATGTATTTCAACCAGATTTATCTCGGACATGGCTGCTACGGTATTGCCACTGCTGCTGATTTTTTCTTCAATAAGGATGTAAAGCATCTCTCTTTGATTGAGGGTGCTGTGCTTTCTGCTCTGCCTTCGAAACCTTCAGGTTTTTCTCCGCTTAAGTTTCCAAGAGAGGCATATTTTAAAAACAGAGATACGCTGGATCGGATGGTTGGTGCCGGCTTTTTGGATGAAAAGAGGTCAGATGAGATATATGAGACATTCTGGCCGGGCTTTATTGAATCTTTGAGAACTGAGTTTCCCACAAAGACAGCTCTCTCTAAAAGCGAGGACAAGGCCCCCTATTTTACCGATTATGTACGTCAGATTATTGATGCCCGCTTTGGGAAAGATGTGATGTATAATGAAGGCCTTAGTGTTTATACAACTCTGAATCTTAAGAGGCAGCGTATAGCAGATAAATATGTCATCAAGGGGATCGAGCAACAGGATAAAATATCATCAAGGATGAATATGATGAATGGTGCTGTTGACGGCGGCCTGTTTGGTGCGTACGGCTCATTGAGGTTGATTTTTTCTCTCCCGGGTATACTTGTTGTTAACGACGATGAAACAAGATTTAAAAAGAATCTTGCGGATGGTTTAATTGATACTTTAGATATTCTTGCGCTGATGTCAGACGCTCCTAAATCTTCAGATGTTGTTGAAAATTTCAGGTCGGCAATTTCCGGAATATCTACTTCTCTCGAGGTTGAAGGTGCTTTCATTGCTGTTGAGCCTCAAACAGGATATATTACTTCGATGATCGGAGGCTCTGAGTTTGAAGTAAGTAACCAGTATAACAGGGCGGTTCAGGCAAGAAGGCAACCGGGTTCTTCGTTTAAGCCATTTGTTTACGGTTCAGGTATTTATAATAAAAAGATAAGTACTGCTACAGTTCTGCCTGATGTACCTATTGTAGATGTTGATGTTGCAGGAACAACCTGGTCCCCTGATAACTATGAAGGTGATTTTTCAGGGATGGTGAGCATACAGAAGGCTCTTGCTCTGTCGATAAATATTATATCAATCAGAATTTTTGACCTTGTAGGGGCTGACAATGTTATAGACTATGCTGCTAATATGCTGAAAGTGCCTCAGAGCAGATTTACTCCCAGTCCGGCTCTTGCTCTTGGTACTACTGATCTTACCCCTCTTGAGATGGTAACAGGATTCTCAATATATGCAAACAGAGGGAGAGATGTAATACCTTTTTCGGTACGGTATGTTCTTGACAGGGATGGAAATGAGCTTGCTAATATAGAAGAGGAAGTGGGTAATATTATAGCTTCCAGGGAAATTGACGGAACCATTCAGGTTATCCCGGAAGCTGTCGCATATATTATGACCGAGCTTATGAGAGGAGTTGTAGATCACGGAACTCCTACCTATGCGATAAGACAGCAGGCTGGATTTACTAAACCTGCTGCGGGTAAAACCGGGACAACACAGAACTGGACTGATGCATGGTTCTGCGGTTACACTCCAGATATAGCTGCAGTCGTATGGATGGGGTATGACAAGCCCTTCATGACACTGGGTAAGGGCCAGGCTGCCGCGGGACTTGCAGCGCCGATTTGGGGTTATTATATGCAAGAGGTTTATAATGGGATGCCTGACCCTGTATTTCCCCCAAGGCCGGATGGTGTTGATAACAAAGGGGTTTGTGCATATACAGGCCTGATTCCGGGACCAAACTGCAAAAAAATTTCCGGTGGAATCGGCCTTAAAGGGAGCGGCCCGGACAAGGTTTGCGACGGAAAGCATTATGAAATGAAGACAGTCCTTGAAAGATATATGGAAAAAGAAGGATTGACAGAATAGCCTTAAATTCATTTATTGACATTCTTTTAAAAAAATGTGGATTTTTATAGTAAAAATGGTATTATACAATCTGATGGCTAACCCAGGAGTTATTAAAAATGTTTAAAGTTGGTGATAAAATAGTATATCCGATGCATGGCGTTGGCCAGATCGATGGAATTGAAAAAAAGGTTGTACTTGGTAAACGTAATGAGTACTATATGATTACAATCATCAACAACGGGATGAAAGTTATGATCCCTGTGAATAATGCGAAAGAGATAGGAATACGAAGCATTATTCTCAAAAAAGATATTAAAAAAGTAATGAGCATTCTATCGGCAGAAGCTGAGTCAATTGAAGAGGATTGGAAGCTTCGTTACCAGAATAATATCGATAAGGTTAAAAGCGGTTCTATTTACGAGGTTGCAGAAGTTGCAAGGGACCTTTTCAAGAGGGGAAATGAAAAGGAACTTTCAATTATGGAAAGAAAACTTTACGAAAACGCGTATCAGCTTATAACATATGAAGTCGCTTTATCAAAAAACATTGATATTGATGAGGCTGGAAATGTTGTTTCTGAAGCTCTCTCTTCAGGAGTCAAAGAGGAGGAATAAGGTTTTAATAATTTCAGACCGGCATTATTGCATATAAAACTCATCAGATTTTCCGCCAGTTATATAAAAATAGCCCTTTTTGTATTATTTCAGTAAACAAAACTGTTATATTATTATCATATTTTTTTATATTTTCCCATTTATCTATTTCAGGAGTAATATCATGTTAATTATTATATTCAGGTCTTTATTTATTCTTACATCCATAATTTTTACAGTTCTTTTCTATGCCTCTCATTCAATTCAGGCTGTAATTATCTCAGGAGTGATCGCGGGGATTATTTCCCTGGTAGTAATAATTGTTATTGAATTTGTGTCTCACAGCTTTCAGCCGAGACATATTCTTGCTGCGATTTTCGGCCTGTTATTCGGTCTCGGCATAGGCCATCTGCTTGTTTCAGGTGTTAATTCATTTGACATTGAAATTATGAGAAGATACTCCGGGATTATTAAACCTCTTATATATCATATAGCCGGATTTGCTTCCATGATGTTTTTTCTCATTAATAATGAAGAGATAACATTTCTCGATAAAATTGTCCCTGTTAAAGAAAGCGATGCTGATGTTAAAATTCCTTACAAAATTCTGGATACAAGTGTAATCATTGATGGACGAATCGCGGATATATGTGATACGGGTTTTCTTGAAGGTATTCTGGTTATCCCGAACTTTGTGCTTAATGAACTTCAGATGATTGCGGACTCTGCTGATTCGATCAAGAGAAACAGGGGAAGACGGGGACTCGATATACTCAATAAAATGCAGAAAGACCAGTCGATTAAAGTTAAAATTTCAGATATGGATTTTAAGGATATTCCGGAGGTTGATTCAAAGCTTGTTCAGCTTGCCAAGGTTATGAAGGCAAAGGTCATTACAAATGATTTTAATCTGAACAAGGTTGCAGAATTCCACGGTGTTGATGTTCTTAATATTAATGAGCTGTCAAATTCGCTTAAGCCTATTGTTCTTCCTGGTGAAGAGATGAGGGTCCTTCTGCTTAAAGAGGGAAAAGATTCAAACCAGGCCATAGGGTATCTTGATGACGGTACAATGGTTGTTGTTGAGAATGGCAGGAGAAGGATCAATGACGAAGTCGAAGTCACTGTTACCTCTGTTCTTCAGACTACAGCGGGACGGATGATTTTTACCAGGCTGAAGGAGGACTGATTTGCGGCTCCTGGCAATTTTCGGAAGCCCCAGGAGAAATGGTTTTTCTTCAAGGCTTCATGAAGAACTGATAATCCCCTTTAAGGAAAGGGGATTTTTTATAGACAGAGTTTATTCCTATGAGGCGGATGTGAAGCCATGTACGGGCTGCGGATGGTGCAGGGAGCATAAAAGCTGTTTAATAAATGACGGGATGACTGAAATCTACTCTCTGATTAAATCTGCAGATATTATTTCAATTTCTTCTCCGCTTTATTTTTCGTCTTTTCCTTCGCCGCTTAAAGCAATAATAGACAGGTGCCAGTTCCTCTGGGAGGAGTCCCGTTTTGATGCACCGTCAATTAAGAGGGGGAGAGGGCTCTTCATTTGTGCTGCCGGTGATCAGTACAGAGGCATGTTTGATGGAGTTTCGATGGGGATAAGACATTTCTATAACGCGATTAGCATTCATTATAATCCCGAAGATGCGATACTTTATCCTGCAACAGATTCATCTCATGAAATATCTCTTGAATTTCTGGAAAAGACTCGTACTGTTGGTGAGAAATATTCAGCCATCAAATAATTTCCAGGCCGGTTAATTATGAAACTGACAGCAGTTCTTACTATCAGTATGAAAAAGGGAATACTTCCTCAGTTTATTGCTACTCTCTATAAACAGCAGATCGAGATAAGCAGTATCAATTTAACGGAATCTGATGGAAAACTTGATGGATATGTTCTTGAAATTATTTATACCTCGAAAAAGGAACTGATGCGGGTTATTGAGGCTCTCAAAAAAAACAGTGATTTTTTCAGGGATCTATCCATTACAAGTACGCTTGAGGATAAAATACGCGGAGGGCTACTGGTTACGCGGAGTAAGCTTCAGGCGGATACAAATAATGATATTGAAACAACATTTCTCGGCGGGACTATGCTGATCCATGAAAGGATAGATGCCGGTTTTGGTGCTCAGTACAGTTCAGTAACTGATTCTGTGGGAATAATAAGCGGTTTTAAAAAGATGGTTATGCCCGACAATGAATTTTATCATTACTATGCAGACTCCGAAAGAGATGCTGTAATAATAAGCAGATTCACAGAAAAAAATGCCTACCCTGTAGCTATAAAATATCAGACTGTTGAGGATATGATAAAAACAGTTAAGGGTATAGAGGAGAGCTTTTCATGTTTTAGGTTTATTAATAGTGATAGTGAAGACCTAATGTTCAGAAATACAATTATTGAATCATTGAGAA
Organism: uncultured Leptospirales bacterium; assembly: GCA_964625825.1. Taxonomy (GTDB): domain Bacteria; phylum Spirochaetota; class UBA4802; order UBA4802; family UBA5550; genus UBA5550. The sequence goes on from CAZVFJ010000042.1 coordinate 11,695, forward strand.
AACCGGTTTTGTTTCGTGAATTTGATGAGATACCTTTGTATCTCATTTCAATGATTGTGAAAATATGTAAAAAGCATAGATATAAGGTTGATGAGACCTCTATTGGAATTCTCGGTCTGAATCCAGCGATGATCAGGCTTACAGGCCTTCTCTGTAATTCCGGTTACCTGAAGGTACTGGGACATGATAGCAGGGAGAGGACAATGATGTCCTTTGAAACACAGGGCGGGCTTGCAACTACAGTCCAGAATGTTGCGGAAAATGCTGATATACTCATTGTTTTTAATGAACATCTTCTGAATGATAATCTTCAGTACCTGAATCCTGGCGGGATTCTGATTATCTGTTTTAATGGTGAACCAGTAGATACTTCAATTTTTTTTGATAAGGGGCTAAAGGAGATTATACAGATCCGGCCGGATGATATTTTGTTTCTCCTGCCGGAAATGATCAAGGGGATAACATCCGGTGAACAGAGATTTTTCAGTGATGATCTTATAATAAAAATTTCAGCAACAGCTGCAAGAGAGATGAACGATCATTACAGGTTTCCCGGATTTTTCAGTGATGTGTCCGGGAAAATTGAATCAGCAATTATAAGAGGTTAATTCTTAAACTTTTTTTTTAACAATTATCCATGAGATGGACTTAAAGTTGAACGGTTTTATCTCCATCTCTTCAGTTGCAGTATCCATGCTCAGAATTCCTTTTTTATCCATCTCGTCAAGATTAATGTTACTGTAGTTCACAATCTTTGAATTTATCTTTGCAGAATCAGAAGTAATTTTGACTATCCCTTCCCTGTTAATAACATCTGTATCCTTCTCAAGAAGAGCATTGATTTTGGATATATCGATCTGAAGAATAAGTATACCATGAAAATTTTGCTGAACATAGACGGGTGCTGATACGTAAAGTGAATAGGTTCCGGCTGTCGGGGTGATAAGTGATACGTCTTCAAAATAGACACCTTTTTTCATGGCGAAACATTTTTTAAGAGGGGTGTCTTCATATCCTTCATTTACATTTGTAGCGAAAAGGGAGTTATTATTTTTTGTATAAATTATTTCTCCATGTTTGTTAACCAGAACATAGTCCAGATATATCCCTTCAGTAACAGAGTTAATCATCTCGGTGATATTCTCCCTTTCAAGGAGATAAAATTTTTTACCGCCTCTATCCATAAGTTTAAGGTGTGTAAGTTGCTGGATTATATTATACTTTTCAATTACTTTGCCAGCGCGAAGAGAATCGCTTTCGGACCGTATAAAGAATTTTTCAAGGTTGGATAAATTCGTATCCGGTTCAACTTTTTTAATCATTTTTGTAACCGGCGGAGCAGAACAGGATACAGCAAATAGTAATAGCAGGCATAGAATTCTGAACTTCATGAGATAATCCTCCAATTTCTTATTTTATTATCGAAGGATTAAGCTGTTATCTTTAGTTCGTCTTCTGGAGAGGAGTGTATTTCTCCATAAAAACCCTGTTTGTTATGCCGAAACTTATGGTCAGTTTGATGTTATCTCCGCTCCCCTCAATTTTTACAATTCTGCCGGGGCCGTATTTCGGATGTACAACTCTTTCGCGAAGTATAAATTGAGAACCGGCTGATGTTTCAGAATTTTTAGGAGGAGGATTATCTATTGAGGGTTCTTTATTCTCCACCGGCATCTGGTAACTCTTCACCGGGGCCTGCGCCGGGATACTCTCTCTGCCACGTGTTGATGAATGCCGGTCATAGGAGTAGCTGTTATTCGAAGATTCCCGGCTTCCGTAATATTCTCCGGTATATGATCTGATCTCTAAAAGATCCCTGGGAATTTCTTCGAGAAATCGGGATGGTCTTTTATATTCAGGGCCCATATAGCTTCTGCGGAGGTCTGTACTCGTGAGATATATCCTGTCCATGGCTCTTGTGATCCCCACATAACAGAGACGCCTCTCCTCCTCAATACCTGCATCAGTGTCGATGGAAAGTTTATGAGGGAAGGTATCCTCCTCCATGCCTGTAAGAAAAACAACAGGGAATTCGAGACCCTTTGCATTGTGAACTGTCATAAGCGTGATGCTGTTTGCTTTATCCTCGGGATTATCAGACGGATTTTCCTCTGAAGTATATAGTGATATATCCTGCATGAAGCTTTCAGGTGTAGCGTCGGGGAAGGTCTGCTCATAATCATAAATTGAGTTCAGAAGTTCATCAAGGTTATCAAGCCTTGAATTGCTCTCCAGCGTGTTCTCCTCCCTCAGGCTATCCCTGTAGCCTGTAATATCTATGACGTTTTTCATAAACTGCGAGAGGGTTAGTTCTGCCGGAACCATTTCCAGCATTTTAAGCAGCTTCACTATAATTTTTCTGAAATCATCAAGACCTTTGGGTATACGCCCCGTAACAAGCTCATCTCTTACTACGGCCCATTCAGGGATATTCTCATTCTTTGATATTTCGAAAATTCTTTCCTGTGAGGCTTTGCCAATACCACGGGCAGGTGTATTAATAATTCTGTGGAGAGCAACAGTGTCCGAGGGATTAACAAGGAATTTCAGGTATGCAAGTATATCCTTGATCTCCTTTCTCTCATAGAATTTAAGGCCGCCGATAATTCTGTATGGAAGGTTCTCTCTGCGGAGAAAATCCTCAAAGATCCTGGACTGCGCGTTAGTTCTGTAGAATATGGCGAAGTCGCTGTTTTTAAGATTTTCACGGGATTTTATGGAGAGGATTGTGTTCACAACATACTCCCCCTCCCCGTATTCATTGTTAGCCATGCACCACACGGCCTTCTCTCCATCCCCACGGAATGCGCTTATGTTTTTATCCTTCCTGTTCTCATTGTTTTTTATTACAGCGTATGCCGCGTCAAGAATCTGTTTTGAAGACCTGTAGTTTTCTCCAAGGGTTATTATTTTTGTGTGTTCATAATCTTTTTCAAAGTTGAGGATATTCCTTATATCCGCGCCACGCCATGAGTATATTGACTGGTCATCGTCGCCAACAACACATATATTATGCGAGGCTGATGCAAGGTATTTAGCAATTATATACTGAGAGTAGTTTGTATCCTGGTACTCATCGATCATGAAATACTGCCACATCCTCTGGAGTTCACTGAGAGCTTTTTTTGAATTGCGTAAGAGCTCAACTGTTTTTATAAGGAGGTCATTGAAA
>CAZVFJ010000042.1:14910-17279 GCA_964625825.1 uncultured Leptospirales bacterium
TTTTTTAAAAATTTCCTCAAAGTTGAAGGAGAAGTAATCAGGGAGAAGCATACTGACATCAACACCCTCAATAAATTTTTCACTGTCCTTGACCTCCGAAATTTTTGATGAGATCATAGAGGGTTTGACTTTCTTCGGATCAAGGTTCATGTCGCTGAGAATTCTTTTTATCACATCTTCCTGATCGCCCGAGTCATATATTGTAAAGTTTGATGGTATCCTGATCTCTTCACCGAATCTGCGGAGAATATATACTGCGGCTGAATGAAATGTTTTTATAAAGACACTGTTTCCCTGAGAGCCTACAATGTGCATTACGCGCTTCTTCATCTCTTCGCAGGCTTTATTGGTGAATGTTACGGCAAATATATTCCAGGGTTTTACTCCGCTATCAATGAGGTGGGCTATCCTGTGAGTAATTACACGTGTTTTGCCCGATCCTGCGCCTGCAAGTATAAGAAGTGGCCCGTCAATATGAAGAACCGCAGCTTTCTGGTTTTCGTTAAGGTTTTTGAGAATGTCGGTCATGATTAATCCATATATGTGATAGAAGTTCAGTAGTTTTAAATGATAAAAACAGTATATAAATGGGCAAGTTATAATTTTAGAGAATGGAAAAAAATGCTTTTTACCTGGATTTATTAAAAGAGTTTTTGTTGCATGATTTAACTATGGAATACAACGTGACTTCATGAAAATAGAAGTTAATAAAAGAGCAAAGGGACTTATTTTTGACATGGACGGTACTGTAGTCGATTCAATGCCTGTTCATTTTCTCGCATGGAAGCTTACAGCGCGAGAGCATGGGTTTGAGTATTCCGAAGAACTTTTCTATGGTTATGCGGGGATGCCCACACATAAAATTGCTCTCGTCGTAAATGAGAAACTAGGATTATCGCTTGATCCCGAAAAATTTTCCAGAAGGAAAGAGGAGCTATTCCTCGAAAATCTGAAAGAGGTTAAACCCATTGAACCTGTTGCAGATATCGTGATGCGATACTACGGGAAACTCCCTATGTCAATTGGGACCGGCGGGAAAAAGTATATCGCTGAAATTACATTGAAAATGATAGGTTTTGACAGATATTTCGACGCTATTGTTGCTGCTGACGATGTAGAGAACCATAAACCCTTCCCTGATACATTTCTTAAATGTGCAGAACTTATGGGAGTTGATCCTCATTTCTGTCAGGTTTTTGAAGATGGTGATATGGGATTACTTGCAGCAGAGAGGGCGGGAATGATTGCAACCGATGTTAGGCCGTATTTATAATCCCGGGGTTTTCTATCATAAATATTTCTCTTCTGTGGTGTTCTTTTTTAGATTAAGCCCTTATCAATATCGATAAATTTTATATTAAAATAGACAAATAAAAATCGGGTTTTAGGTTTTATCCATAAGGAGGAAGATTATGGAATATAAAGACTCAACCCTTGCGGACCTCGGTGGCGCAAAACTTGCAGAACTTATCGTGGATATGTTGCATAGGATAACTGTTCATCACACTCTGTGGTTCAATGAAGTTGTCCATCAGATAGGTCTTGAAAAAGCACTGGGAATAATGGAGACCGCTTACGAACAGAGCCGCGATATTCAGATTAATAGACTCTCCAAATTTTTCGGTTTTGATCTGGAAAGCAATACTCCTTCAGTTTTTATGAAAATGCCTGTTGAAAAACAGATTGAACTCATGGAGGAGATATCTAAAAACTGGCTGGCTGGAGACGGGGTATGGTTTCAGGCGGTGGAGAACGCCAGGGGAATGAATGATGCAAAAAGATGTAATGATTCATGCTGGGGTAAATTTTCACCATTCGAGGCATGGTCGATAAAAAGATTTCTTAAATTTCCTGAGCACCCAGGCCTTGATGGATTGAAACAGGCCCTTGGTTACAGAATGTATGCCCGTTTAAACAGGCAGAGTGTTACAGAAGAGACAGATAAAAGTTTTATTTTTCAGATGAATGACTGTCGTGTTCAGTCAGCTCGTAAAAGAAAAGGGCTTGCTGACTATCCCTGCAAATCAGCAGGCCTGGTAGAATATGGTATGTTTGCCGAATCAGTGGACAGTCATATAAAGACTGAATGTATAGGATGCCCACCGGATAATCATCCTGATGAATGGTTTTGTGCCTGGAGATTTTACATAGATTAAGAATGAAGGCGGAAAAATTTTCCGCCTTCAACCGGATAAAACAATTAAACTGTTTAATTGTTTTATCCGGTTATAAGTGACTCTCTTTTCTTTTGCTCGTCAGATTTTAAATATTTCTGTTCATGAGATTTTTTAGCTCCCAGAAATTCAAGAGAAAATATTTTTTTATTTGTCCAGCCGACTTTAATTATCTGAATGGTTTGTGAAGGGATT
>CAZVFJ010000043.1:0-17213 GCA_964625825.1 uncultured Leptospirales bacterium
TCAAAAGACGGAGGTCATAACCGCACTTCACAGCCCGTTCAGCAGAAATTTTTGCAGTATCTTCCGTGGCGCCAAATACTTCATAAAGGAACTCTTCATTAAACTCCTCGGCAATGAGGGTGATTTTCAGTTCAGTAATTTTCACGGCGAGGTATTCTTTGAATTCATCAAGTACCTCTCCGGAGAGGGGGCCATTGTATTGCACGAGGTGATCTATTCCTGTTATATAAATCATAGCATCTCTCCCTTAAGCACCGCCCCTCAAATTTTCCCTGCTACAAAAATCTCTCTCTCCTCTTCACTTCTTAAAAACGAAAAAGTGACGGCCCTCAGGCCGGAATAGAAACAGTTCAGCTCCATATAACAACCAGATGCTTTTAATATAAAATATATTTAAAACGACATAAATTCAGTTGAAATCGACATAATTCCAATTAAAACTGGTTAAAAAGTAATTGAACCGGCTGGTATGAAAAGAAAGGCAATAAATGGAAATATTAATTATAACCATACTCATCCTTTTAAACGGATTCTTCTCTCTCAGTGAAATTGCCCTTGTGTCGTCCGGCAGATCTAAACTTGAGGCAAGGAGCAGTGCCGGGATGAGAAGCGCTCGCATTGCGCTAAAGCTCCTTGAAAAACCTGAAAATTTTCTCTCTGCAATACAGGTCGGAATTACCCTCATTGGTATTATATCAGGTGCATTCGGCGGTATACGCCTTTCGGGAGATCTCGCTGATTTTCTGCGGCAGTTTGAATTCATCGCACTCTACGCTGATAATATCGCCCTAGTGCTGGTTGTGACATTAATCACATACTTCAGCATAGTAGCCGGTGAGCTGGTACCGAAAACTTTTGCCCTGAACAATCCCGAAAGGATTGCAGAAAAAGTAGCCCCGGCTATTTATCTCCTCACAAAAATCACATACCCCATTGTGTATCTCCTCTCAATTTCAACAAGGCTTCTCCTTAAGGTGCTTTTTGTTAAAGAAAGGCACAGGAGCTCCATGACTGAGGAGGAGCTGAAGATCATGGTTAAGACAGCGGGGAAAGACGGTGTGATAAGCCCGCGTGAAACCGAGCTATACCTGAACCTCTTTAGATTTTTCGACAGGAAAGGGACCCAGATTATGACCCGTAAATCTGATATAATATGGCTGAATATAAATGACACTCCTGATAAGATAGAACGGATAATGAAGAGGAGTACACACAGCAAATTCCCTGTCTGTAATAATTCGATAGATAATATCCTCGGCATAGTTACGGTAAAGGATTACACAGACAACAGAGATAAAAAACATTTCGACATCAGAAAAATTCTAAACCCTGTTACATTTATTCCCGGGCATACAAGCTCGCTGAAAATCCTTGAGAAGTTCAAAAAGAAACAGTGCCACTTCGGAGTTGTTATTGATGAACTGAATACCGTCCAGGGAATTGTCACGCTGCAAGATCTTATGGAGAATATTTTTGGAGAGCTGCCGGACACGGGGGTCAAACCGGACCCGAAGATTACCAGGACAAATAAAAACACTTTCATCGTTGATGGTGAGACACAGCTCGACATCCTTTTTGATCTTCTCGGTGTTACTGATTTCGGTAATGGAGGGGGGACATACTCAACGATAGCGGGATATATTCTCCACAAGGCGGGGAGGATCCCGCAGCAGGGAGATTCTTTTACTGCTGGCAGATTCCGGATTGAAGTCACTGATCTTGACGGAGTGAAGATAGATAAAGTACGCATAACAAAAGAGAGGAAACGAAAACCTGTATAATACAACACAAAAATTTGACTCCCGCTGTTCCTGTTATTAATATTATTTCAGTTCTTTATAACTTTCGGCATTTTCTTTTAACCCTCCGGACCTCCGGAGGTGGATTTAAAATGATTTAATATTAAACTAATCATTATGAAGTTAACTTTGATGGAGATATACCAGTAATTATTCTTTCAGAAACTTAAAAGCCCAAATTGAAAAATTCAGGGCCGGGTTGCAGGAGCCCACTTTAGTGATTAAAAGCTTAGCCACTAAAAATGGAGGTAGATATATGACAGAGAACAGCACTGTTCTTATAAGCGGATGCTCTTCAGGCATCGGGCAAGCCCTTGTAAATGAATTTGCCGATAAAGGTTTTTACGTTCTGGCCACGGCGCGGAAACCCGATATGATTAAATATCTTGAAGGGAAAAATGTATCAGTCTACCAGCTCGATGTAACAGACTCAAAATCGATTAACAGGTGCGTAAAAACGGTACTGGAGAAACACGGCGGTATTGACATACTGGTGAACAACGCGGGTTACGGACAGATGGGGCCTCTCTCAGACATTCCTGTTGAAAGGATCCGGCAGCAGTACGAGACCAATGTTATCGGGTCAGTTTCTCTCACACAGAGAGCAATCCCCGCGATGATTGAAGCAGGAAAAGGGATGATTGTAAACATAAGCAGCGTTTCAGGAACATTTACAACTCCGTTTGCCGGAGTTTACTGCTCATCAAAGGCGGCGCTGAATTCTATATCCGACGCTATGAGGATTGAGCTCGCCCCTTTCGGGATAAAAGTAATCACTGTCAGGCCGGGCGGGATTAAGACAAGGTTCGGGAATACGGCAGAAAGCAGGCTGGATTTCCTCGACAGAAAAAAATCTGTCTATGCGGGTATAGCCGATTTTATTGAAAAGAGGGCAAACTCATCACAGGATAAACCGATGCCTGCCGAAAAATTCGCTCAGCTCCTTGTGCAGAAAATCTCAGGCGGTAATCCTGAACCTGTAATATCTCTCGGTGAAGGTTCCCGCAAACTCCCCATGCTCAAATTTCTCCTCCCGGTAAAAGTCCTCGACAGGATACAGTCAAGGGTTTTCGGCCTTAACAGGCTGTAGAGACGGCGGCTTAAAACAAATAAAAAAGCAAGTGGCCGCGGCCACCTGCTTTTTTATTATCACGCTTCAATGGATTACTCACCCATTATCACTACGTGCCATGGAGCGTGTACTACAGATTCTCTCCACAGGCAAAGCTTGCATCATTAATCTTCATAATAGAAAGGTCTTCTTTTTTGATTGCTTCAGCAAAAGATTTTGCTGCCGGGAGTACGTTCTTGATGTAGTATTCAGCGCCGAATACTTTACCCTGGTAGAACGCAACTTCCTTGTCATCATTTGGAAGATCTTTTATTGCTTTCTTATCATCAGCAGCGACACCTTTCGCTTTGTATATATCCGCAAGTTTACCCTGTGCAACACCGGCCATCCATAGGTGTAGCCATGCGAGAGATACGTTACCAACAAGCTGGAGGAAAGGCTGTGCGTTAGCGATAGGAATCATAAACTTCCCTTCTTTCCCGCATGATGCAAAATACATACCCATTGCAGCAAGGAGGTCGATGTATTCTTTTACATCTTTTGCCATGTCAGCAAGTCTCGGGTCATTTTTGTATGTTTCATATGTCCTGTTCATCTCTCCCAGGTAGTTCATGAAAACAGCGCCTTTTTTCGCACCAAGTTTTCTTGCTACAAGGTCCATTGCCTGGATACCGTTTGTACCTTCATAGAGAGAAGCAATTTTCAGGTCTCTCATGAACTGATGCATCGGATAGTCATTACAGAATCCATAACCGCCGAAACACTGAATTCCGAGTTCTGTTACCCTGAAGCCCATATCTGTACCGTATGCTTTACATACAGGGATGAGGAAATCCATGATTCCGCTCCACTTGTCAACTTCTTCACCTGAAGAAGCGTGAGCTTTGTCAAGGCAGAGTGCGCAGAGATATACGAGAGCCCTGATACCTTCAGCGTGTGTTTTCATCCAGAGTAACATTCTTCTTACGTCCGGGTGCTGAATAATCGGTACGTTTTTAGCATCAGGATTCATCATATCCTTGATGTTTTTCCCCTGCACCCTTTCTTTACAATACGCAAGAGCATGGAGGTAAGATACAGAAGATGTACTTGAGCCCTGAAGCCCCATTCCGAGACGCGCTTCGTTCATCATCTGGAACATGATAGCCATTCCCTTTCTCTCTTCGCCAAGAAGCTCACCTATACAGTCGCCGTTATCGCCGAAGCTCATTGAACAGGTTGCGCTGCCTTTGAGACCCATTTTATGTTCGATACCTGTACAGTGGACGTCATTAAACTCACCCATACTACCGTCGTCTTTAACCCTGTATTTAGGAACAAGGAAGATCGAGATACCTTTTGTACCGGCCGGGTCACCTTCTATCCTTGCGAGAACCGGGTGAACCATGTTTTTGAAGAGGTCGTTTTCACCTGATGTAATGAATATTTTGTTGCCGAAAATTTTAAATGTTCCGTCTGGCTGTCTTACTGCTTTTGTTTTGAGGTTACCTACGTCAGAACCTGCGTCAGCTTCAGTAAGACACATTGTTCCGCCCCACTCCTGTGCATACATCTTATCCATGTAAAGTTTTTTCTGCCTGTCTGTTCCAAATACTTCGATAAGGTGAGCAGCACCGGTTGTTGCTTCAGGATAAAGCATAAAACCCATGTGGAATGAATAGTATTCATAAGCTGCCATACAGATTACATAAGGCATACCCTGTCCGCCTGCCTCAGGGCTTATGCCCATATGGAAGAGCCCTGCTTCTGTCATAATCTTATGAACATTGTGGTATTGCGGAGGAATTGTTACTTTACCATTGTCAAATTTTGCTCCTCCCTCACTGTCGACTTCCTGGTAACAGCCGAGTACATGCTCTTCGCAGATCTGCTTTGTAAGATCCAGAGTCATGTCAAACATTTCCTGATCAAAGTCAGCGAACATTTCTGTTTTGCAGAGTTCAGTTACATTAAGCATTTCATAAAGAACGAACTTCTGATCCCTTGAATCAACTATGCGATCCATAGAAAACCTCACTTAATCTTGAATTTTATAGTCTCTCAGGTAAAGCCGGTTTGCAGAATTTTCCATGAACCACCGCAGCTTCAGCAGTTTCTGCTCATTTTTTGCCGACTATTTCCGGCTTTTACCTTTTATATATATTACTGGTATAATCCGCCGTATGGTACCCGGCTGTTTACACCAGTAATAATCTTTTCTCCCATTAATAAATCCATGAAATATAAATCCACAAAAATTTTGCTTTTTGAAACACTAAACGCCCCTTATCAATAAAAAAAGAAGTAAAGTCGTTAATAGGGGATACATAAAAACTATGCCTGGTAATAAAGTAATTAAATTGACAAAAGCATCTTTATATAGAATGTTCAACCGTCCGATCAGTCAATTTTCTGAACCATAATAACCATACATACAAATGAAGAGAAAAATTTCAATAACCGATATAATCTGGTCACTTACCGGTGTAACTGATGAACTCCCTGCCCTTAATTATAACAGGGGATACACTCCAAGGCAGGTAATGGAGATCCGCGGGAGCTTTATCTACTTTATATCCATAACAGGCCTCTCTTTTGTAGCTGCCACATTCCAGCTATTTGCCGGAGTAAGACCCTCGATAGTAATCATACCGTTTACAATAAATCTTATAGTATCAATCATGGCCTGGTTTATTTATGTCAGGAAAAAAAATCTTAAAGACGCAACACTCCTCTCTTTCTGCACATCCGGCCTGTTCGCAATCAGTATAATATACACAAGGTATTTATACGCAATTGAGCTGGGATGGAATGTCGCGCTGATATCCTACAATATTTCAGTGCTCGGGATCACACTGGTTATTACTAACCTCCTCCTATATAATAGAAGTATATACAGAACTATCTTTTACCTGATCCTTGCCAACTGGATAATCTTTCTGATTGTCGCTTACTTTTCAGGTGCGGAGATGCTTGTGAGAGTTGTTGACGGGAAAGGTATTCACGAAGGATTCAATCTCCTGCGTGAAATATTTATCATGATAGGGATGTTTTTCATCGCAATAGCAGTATATATGAATATCCCTATCATAGAAGCTTACGAGGATAAGACAGAAAACCAGCAGAAAATAATTGAAAAATACAACACCTTTCTCGCCAGTAAAATTGAAGAGAAAACGAGTGCCCTCCATGAAGAACTGAAAGAAAGAAAGAATACAGAGAATACCCTGCGGAAATTTTCAGCAGCGATACAGCACTCGCCCTCCAGCATCTGTATCACAGACAGGGCCGGCAGGGTCGAATATATTAATCCCCGCTTTGAAGAAATGACAGGATACTCCCTGGAGGAGATCAAAGGGAGGAGGCCGGATGACTTCCTTAACAGAAGCCTTTTACAGAATGAAGTGAATATGATTATTGATGTTATTAAAAACGGCGGCAAGTGGAGCGGGGAGCTTAAAAATATAAAAAAAAGCGGGGAGGAATACTGGGAACTCGCTTCTATCTCATCCATAAAAGATGAGAACAACAACATAACCAGCTACATAGCCGTAGAAGAGGATATTACCCTGCGCAAAACCATTGAAGAGGAACTCAGGGATAATCAGATCAAACTCCAGATGAGAAACCAGATTATAGAGAAGGAAATCTCAATAGCAGAGATCGTGCAGAAGACTCTTCTCAGGGCGGATTCCGGGAACTGGGAAAGATTCAAGATGGATTTCAGGCAGAAATGCGTTGAAAAGATTGGGGGAGATTTTTTTACAGTTAAAAGCGCGGGCTCTGATGATATGTCGGTCTTTATAGGTGACATTTCAGGGCATGGTGTGGCATCCTCTCTATTTATATCGCTCCTTAAATTTATTACAGATGACCTCTTTTCACGGTACAGAGACGAGCCGGAGGGATACCTGAAAGCACTTAACAGAAGCATTTCAGGATATATGTCATCATACTTCCTTACAGGTATATATTCATATATTACATATAATAAGGAAGAAGACCTATATGAGCTTAAATTCTCCAACGGCGCTCACCCCTCCCCTGTAATTGTAAGGCAAAACGGGGATGTGGAACTCCTCGAATCCCAGGGCTCTCTTATCGGCCTTATGGAGAGCGTTGAATATAATACAAACCAGTATACACTTAATCACGGAGACAGGATGTTTCTTTTCACAGATGGGCTTACCGAAATGACAGACCACAAATTAAACATGCCCATAGGTTCCGGCGATGAGCTGAAAAGGTTATTCAGTCATGATACAAAAACAGGAATGGACACAGTACTGGACCATATTATAGAGAGACTCGATATAATCAGGGGAAGCAGTAATTATGAGGATGATCTGCTCATTATAGGGATCACTTTTGTCTGACTATTTCAAATAGACTTTAAGCCTTTCCCTTAACACGTATGAAATCTCTGATTCAATCCTTTTTATCCTGTATCTTGAGAGATCATCCCGCACGGATAAATCTTTTACGCACCGGTTCTCGACCATGCTCTCATAAAAAATTTTCCTGTTCCTCTCGGGAAAGTCGCTAAGCACATCATTAACTGTTGATACAATGCATCCCTCAATTACAATATTACCAACATCCGACAAACTGTCATCATCACTCCACTCAAGAATAGATTTTAAAAATTTCTGTTCCTCTCTCCTTTCCTTACGGATATGATCAATTGCCATATTCCTGGCGGCTTTGATCATATAATTTTTGCATTTTAAAAAATCTCCCTGTGGAAGCCTCCTGTTCTTATACATTTTAATAAAAACATCATGAACAATATCTTCAGCTTTGTTAAAGTCAGGAATAATCGTTGAGAGATAATTTACGAGGTAAGAAAAATACTCTTCATACAATATTTCAAAATTCCTATCAAATGTTTGTTTATCATCATCCGGCATCTTAAAATTACCTTCTTTATATTTTTATAACTGTAGTATAGATACGAATATAAAATTCAAACTATAAAAAAAAATTGGCGCAAAAAAATTTTTTTTTACGGCCACGTAATCTTATACTTATTCTGTAGAGGATATTTTAAACTGACATATCATTCCAGGTAACTGAAAAATTATTACTCTGACCCGCAGGGGCAGAACGGAGACTTAGCCTAAATTACTCCTTGACGTATAAAAAAAGAAAATTAAATTAAAAATTGGATATTAAAACTGTATAAACAGATGGATTAAATGAAAACTGTAAGAGTCATCCTATACCAGAAACCTCTTGGAATTCCTTTAACAAAAAAGGATATACAGGAGATGGCTGAATTCAAACCGCAATTTGTATGTTTCCCTGAATATTTCTTTGTTAATAGAAAACTCGGTAACCACGGTCAGACCCTTCATAACCAGGACATCCAGGTTAAAAGGATCAAGTTCCTTTCCAAAAAGCTTGATTGTGTTGTAATCGGAGGAACAATGCCTGAGCTTTCTGATGGCGTCATGTATAATACAACATTTGTATATAAAAGCGGTGAAGAGCTCGGCTTTTACAGGAAGAAAAATCTTTTCTTTGCTGAAGTAGGAAAGATTACTCCCGGGACTGAACTGAAAGTTTTTACCTCTTATGGCATTACATTCGGAATACTCATCTGTGCTGATGTTTTTCACGATGAGAGTTTTCTCTTTATGAAAGAGAACGGCGCGGAAATTATCTTCTCACCTACATTCTCTCTTATAAAGCCGGATGAACCTGTTGAAGATAAACACAAAAGAGACAATGATATCTATGTAAGAGGAGCAGCTCTCGCCGGATCAGTGATAGTCAAGGTCTGCGGAGTCAGGGATGAGTACAAAACTTTTCTCCAGGCTCGAAGCCTTATTGCAGATCCAGATGGAGTAATATACAGGGTCAGGCCTGAGGAGGAACACACTCCACTTATAATAAAAAAGGAGATAGCCATTAAGTAATGAATGAAAATTTTACCCTGAAATGCCGTAAATGCGGAAAAGAAACCGCGCGTGACAGCAAATACTGCAATTCATGTGGTGCGCGTATTTACGATATTGAAAAACTTCTGGAGCCAGGAAACTTTTCAGTTAAATTAGCGATTTACTCAGCTTTAATAACTTTTGTTTTTATAATATTATTCAGTTTTTTCACAGCATATTTTTACGCTCTGTATGATCGGGAGATCATAAGTAACCCTGAAAGGCTGTTGATAATATCTATAGTCGGGCCGGTTGCAGGCATATTTATATCAACTTTATTTACCACATATATTTTCAATACAATTTCAATAAAAGAAACCCTCGCCGGAGCAGCCCTTATAATCACTCTCTTTAAAATAAGCGATTTTATCCTCGCATCAACTTTCTCTATTGAAGGTGTGGGAGTTATGATAGTCTCATTTTTAATCGCTTTCGCCGGAGCATGGCTCGGTTATTTTACCAAAAAAAGTATTAAATTTAAAATTTAATCAACAGTACCTTTATATAAAATATCATTCTGTACTGACGCCTCTTGATACTTTTTATTATATATAAAGAGAAAAACATTTCATTAAGAAGATCTTTGCAATTCTCCTGCTCACCCTTATAATTGTTACACCATTTATAATTTATCTGATAAGTGCCTTTATTGCCAGTTATATACAAAATCCCCTCACGCGCATCATAGAAAAAGCGTTCAGGCAAACACTTCTAACCGGTTACCCGGAAGAGTTCTTTCCCGGGTAACCGCTCATGCCGCATGCTGACACATTACAGGGACATGGAGCTTCGTAAAGTAAAGTATTCTTTTAATCCCCCTGGTAGAGACCAGGGCCGGATGTTTTTTAAAAAAACCGGTCACAATTGACTTATGTCATTTTTTTACTTTTCTCCGCGTGATACGATGTGTATATAATTAAAAGTGGCGGGGAGATAAAACAAACAGTTATATTCAGATACTCAAGCGGAGACTCCCCTGGCAAAAATATGCGGCGCATGAAGGAGGATATAAAAATGCAGGAATTAATAAAAAACGTTGCGAAAGCAAAGAACATAGACTTTGACAGTTTAGTAGCATGCAGAGATGGCCAGATAGAAACAGTAACCTTGGCGCAGAAAAAGGGTGTGGGCATAACCGCACTGGCTTTCGGGAAAGGGGAAGGAGTGGGACCTCATGCTGCCAGTGGTGATGCCCTGATATATATTCATCACGGTACAGCCACAGTGAAAATCGGGGATAATACAGTGGAAGCCTCGAAGGGGCAGATAGTGGTTATGCCGGCCAATGTACCGCACCAGGTTACGGCGAAAGAGGATATGAAGATGCTCCTCGTAGTTGTTAAAGAGGAATAAATATGAAGTACCTTAAAAATATAAATCCCTTTGAACCTCTCCCACTGGCGGAGATGATAAGCCATACAGGGAATTCAATAGCCAGCAGGGCTTTAATCAATAATGAACATACTGAAATACGCTTGTTCTCCTTTGCAGAAGGTGAAAGTATTGATAAAGAATATTACGGGATGGAAACACTCTTTGTCATGATTGAGGGGAGCGCGAAGATACTGTATAATGAACATGATGAAATTTTACTGAATACCGGAGATATCGTCGCCATGGAATCGGAAACAAGTTACGGGATAGAAGCCTTAACTGAAGTAAAACTCTTCAATATACTGGTAAAATCCTGACCCTACGCTGAATATCACGGGGAATATTTTCAGGTCACACTTTAAAATTCCCCGCCCGGACTTTCTCCGGATATACCAATACCCCATCGAAATTATTCCCTTATAAATTGAATATGCATTAAACATTTATTGACAGACAAAATATATTTCTGTCACCCTTGTCAAAA
Organism: uncultured Leptospirales bacterium; assembly: GCA_964625825.1. Lineage (GTDB taxonomy): Bacteria > Spirochaetota > UBA4802 > UBA4802 > UBA5550 > UBA5550. The sequence continues at coordinate 10,651 of CAZVFJ010000043.1, forward strand.
TATTACAGCTATTATTCTCCAGAGGTAAGTTTAATGAAAAAAATCATCAATATCGGAATTATCGGATTCGGAACAGTTGGGTCGGGAGTTTACCACCTGATTAAAAATAATTCAGATACTATCGCTATCCGCTCCGGAGTGGAACTTAAAGTTAAAGCCGTTTGCGACCTTGACCTTGACCGCATCAAAGGCGAAATTACTGATACCGTAGTAACTGATAAATGGACCGACATTACCGATGACAATGACATAGATATTGTTGTTGAACTTATCGGAGGAAACGAACCCGCCGGTACAATAATTAAGGATTCCCTACGAAAAGGGAAAAATGTAGTTACAGCCAATAAAAAACTCATCGCTGAAACCGGTTCTGAACTTCTTGAAAAAGTTGCTGAAACAGGAAATTCAATAGGATTTGAAGCCGCAGTGGGCGGAGGAATCCCATGTATCCTTGCTCTCAAGAAAGGGCTGGTAGGGAACCATATCAGGTCGATTCTCGGTATACTGAACGGGACCACAAACTACATATTGACAAAGATGTCAGACGAAGGAGTAACTTTTAATGACGCCCTTGCTGATGCACAGAAGAAGGGATTTGCAGAGACTGACCCCACGTTTGATGTGGAGGGTATTGACGCGGGGCATAAAATATCAATACTTGCGATGCTCTCTTACGGCAGGTCAATAGATTTTGAAAAAATTCCCATTGAAGGCATTACAGACATAAGCCCGCTTGATATTTCATATGCGCGGGATATGGGTTATGTAATCAAACTTCTCGGGATAGCCAAACTTATCAATAACAGGCTCGATATAAGGGTACACCCTACGATGATTCCGGGCGATCATCCCCTTGCCTCAGTACGAAATGAATTCAACTCTGTAATGTTTGAAGGGGATATGACCGGCGCGGTAATACTTAACGGCCGCGGCGCGGGGAGCCTCCCCACCGCATCAGCAGTAGTAAGCGATATAGTACAATTATCCTCAAAAAATGATTACCCCGGCAAATTTATAGGAAAAGCAGCAATTATGGGGCCGGAGGAGAGAGTCTCCCGTTACTACCTGCGTTTATACACCGAAGACAGCCCCGGCATCCTCTCTCAGATATCAGGAGTACTTGCTAAATACTCCATATCAATTGCTTCGGTTATACAGAAAGAGGTCGATGATAAGTATGTTCCGCTTATAATATTAACGCATGAAGCTAATGAGAGTAAAATGCTGCAATGTATTGAAGAGATCGAGAACTTCAGCTTTGTCAGTGAGAGAGTTATCTTAATACGTGTTGAAGATTTCAAGAAAGGAGAAAAATAGCATGTACGAATATAAAGCTGAATTCAGATGTTTTGCCGGATGCGGAGAAACCTATCCCCTGGACGAGGTTGTATACAGGTGCAGAAAATGCGGCAGCCTCCTGGAGGTTCACCATGATATAGACAGTCTCAGGGAGAAATCAGCTTCAGAGTGGAAAGCGCTTTTTGACGGAAGGAACGGCACAACAAAATGGCCTTACGGAAGCGGAGTCTGGAGGAAGAAGGAATGGGTAATACCACATATTGATGATGAAAGTATTGTGTCAATGTATGAAGGGAACACCAACCTCTTCTGGGCGAAAAGATTCGGCGCCATGTTCGGTATGAAAGACCTCTGGGTAAAAATGTGCGGTACCAGTCATACCGGTTCCTTTAAGGACCTGGGGATGACTGTACTCGTTTCAATGGTTAACGAAATGATACGTAACGGGCAGAAGATACGTGCAGTTGCCTGCGCATCCACTGGCGACACGTCAGCAGCTCTTGCAGCTTATACTGCTTATGCCGGAATACCATCAATAGTCTTTCTGCCGCAGAATAAAATATCCACGGCTCAGCTTGTTCAGCCGATTTCTAATGATTCAATAGTTATATCTCTCGATACGGACTTTGACGGGTGTATGAAGGTCGTGCAGGAAATTACAAAAGACAACAGCATATATCTGGCGAACTCCATGAATTCTCTAAGAATTGAAGGGCAGAAAACAATATCAGTTGAACTTGTGCAGCAGTTTGACTGGGAGGTCCCTGATGTAGTGATAATTCCAGGAGGGAATCTCGGGAATGTATCCGCTCTGGGTAACGGTTTTAAAATGATGCTTGATCTTGGCCTGATAAAGAAAAAGCCGAGGATAGTGCTTGCCCAGGCTGAGAATGCCAATCCTCTCTATCTTTCATACCTTAAAAATTTCAGAGAATTTGAAGCGATAACACCGAAAAAAACTCTTGCTTCAGCAATACAGATCGGGGACCCGGTTTCTGTTCATAAAGCTATAAAGACTCTGAAAGAATTTGACGGTATAGTTGAACAGGCCAGCGAGGAAGAGCTTGCTGATGCTGCTGCCCTTGCGGACAGGACAGGCATGTACACCTGCCCTCACACAGGTGTAGCTCTCGCTGTATTGATAAAACTTATAGAGCAGCAGAAAATATCGAAGAGTGATAAAGTTGTTGTAATCTCTACAGCACATGGACTCAAGTTCTCAGAATTTAAAGTAGGTTATCATGAAAAGAGGCTCAATGGAATTAACTCCCGCTACGCCAACGAGCCGGCCCTCCTTGAACCATCTGTTGACAAAGTACGTGAAGTTCTTGAAAAAGAATTTGCCAGGAGAGAGAAATAAACATACACTGTAGTAAACAGGCACGCCTGTTTACTACAGTGTATGTTCTGATAATATCTTCAGCATTTTACCAAGAATTTTCCTGTTGAAAAGAGTCCCCTCAAGAAAACCCCTGTAGAGATACTCCGACTTCTTTGCCGGGTTTAAATCGGCACATCCATCTATATCATACCCTTCAGTAATTGTATGTATCACTCTCTGTATCGAGAAACTTATCATATCCTTTGAACTGTTACGTGACTCAATAAACCTGTCCGCGTCAGAAAGTTTCGCAAGGATATAATTCACCTTCCCTGGATCACTTTTATCTCTCCCTTCATCAATCATCTTCGAAAGTTCCGCGGCATGTGAAGACGCCCTTTCCAGAACAGGAATAAGACTTTCAACCTCGGCAGCCATACTTTCAACCCTTTTGATGAGGCGCCCTTTCCTGTCAGCAGGCCCCGTATCACTGCTCTGCCGAATAAGTCTTTGGATCATATTATTAATATTTTCTTCAGGTTCAGAAAGGATTATATCCTTATGAGCAATATTCTTTATACCCTTAAGTGCAGCACCTTCATAAGTTGCATTCAGGAGTTCAGCATCCTCCCTCTTCTCAAACCAGTTAATGAAGATCACCATTTTCTGGTTAGAGTGGACTTTCTTACCGTTTATTCCGGGGAGCAGTATTTTCGGTAGAGACGTAAGCTGCCTCCTGTTAAACATCTGGGCGTTGTTAAATCTCATAGTTTTATTATGAATCTGTTCATCAAGATATGACCCCTTAACGTGTGCAAGGCCGTTTGTAAAGGAGAGGTCCTGCCCGACAAGGATAACAGGAGACGCTCCGAGCCGTTTCGCAAAATCATAGGCATTAGTCGAAACAGAACCGCCATGCGTAAGTTCACCCCTTGCACCGCAAATATTCTCAATCCACTTCATCATCTCAAAAGCTACCCCGGTGACTGTGACGCTTCCCTTAAAAAATCTGAAAGTAGACGGATGGACCATAGGATCAGCCACAAGTATTGTATCCGTCCGGAGGTTTCCCTCAAAATACCTGGCATTAATAAGCTGAGGATCTACTGTTACACAGAAATGCGGAGTAATCCCGTTATCAAGAAGAATCCTGTAGGATGTATCAACGGCAATAATCACAGCTTTATCCGAACTCTCTTTTATAAACTGAATGCTCCGGGAAAGCGATGGGCCTGCCGCGACCACAATTGCCGGTATCCCCTTAAATTCATTATAGAAAATATTTGCACCGCATGAATCCGCGATAATACCGATATTTCTTGCGATGTTTGAAGTCCATGTCTTTTCGAATTTTGCCAGCGTGGCAATATTAACATCTTTGGTTGAAATATATGATTTTAGTATTGCAAGAATATTAGAATAGTATTCAGGATAAATCTGTTGTGAGCCTCTATGTTTTATAAAAATCACATTCTTCGAAGACTTTCCGCGCAGGAGTGCCGTAAGTTGATCCTCGTGAGGATCAAGGGCAATATAAAAATTGGGATTAGAGAACAGCCCGGTAAAACTTCTTGCTTCAAGGGCTCTGCGAAAAATAAGCGGATCTTTCTCGACGGCTATAACAGTTACATCTCTGCCTGTTTTCTTTATAAGTTCATCAATATGGTAACCAAAACCGAATCCAAAAACGACAACAAGATCCTTGCCGGCAATATCGATCTCACCGACAAACCTCTCCGCTTCACGAAAAGGATCAACACGGCTATGAATAAAAAGCTTCCTGCCGTCAGGATGAATAAAGCAGGGTATAGATCCCCCATTCTTCGATTCAACAGATTCAATATACTCTCCGCCGGCACTTTTAATGCGTTCCACAAGCCCGGGAAATCTACTCTTTAAAATATTTATATTTTCATTATACATAAATTCAATTCGTATCAGCGCATTAATATAATAATACTTTCATTACTCTTAATTTCACTGCCCGGAACAGGTTTCTGGGCATAAACCCTCCCCTCCCCTTTTAGATAGAATCTTATGCCGCTCTTTTCATTCAGAACCCGGAGTATCTTAGCGGCCTCTCCCGCCCCCAGCCCTGTAAAATCAGGCATAGTCTGATAGTCTATGTCCCTCTCCCTCCGCGAGTTCTTTATAGTAAGCCCGCTAATATCACCGCCACCTATTCCGAGATAGGGAAGTATACGCTCTGTTATGCGTGCAAAAACCGGAGCAGCGACAGATCCTCCAGTAGCGCTATCGCCAGGGTCGTCAAACACCACGAACATACATATTGCGGGATTTTTCACCGGAGCCATCCCTATAAAAGAAGAAACATTTCTGTCCGAATATTCCCCTATATTCCGGTTGAATTTCTGGGCAGTACCTGTTTTACCGGCAATTTCATAGAAAAGAGAATTTGCCTTTTTCCCTGTTCCCTTTTTGACAACCTCACGCATCATTGAAATGATAATATTTGCATATTCAGAGCTTATTACTCTACCTTTTGATGCAGGATAAAAACTCTTAACAACAGACCCGTCCGGTCTCTCGATACTTTCAATAATTGTTGGCGAGAGGTAGACACCTCCATTGGCTATAGCATTGAAAGCAGCTGTAATCTGCGATGCGGTAACAGAGATCTCATGCCCTATAGACATAGAATACTTTGATAATCCTGACCACTGGTTCACCGGCCTGAGTATACCGAGCGCTTCTCCCGGCAGTTCAATCCCTGTCTTCTCTCCGAACCCGAACTTTCTTAATGTTTTATATAAATCACTCTTCTCAAGCGGTTTCACTGACTGGATCATCCCTGCGTTACAGGACTGGTTTATTATTTCATTAATATTAAGTTTACCATGTTTATGAAGGCAGTTTATCCTGATACCATTTATATCAACATAACCGTCACAGAAATATTCCCTCTTCAGTGATTCCGGCGAGTTTTCCATTAAAGACACAAGGGACATTATCTTAAAAGTGGAACCCGGCTCAAAAGTATCAACAATGCTGAAATTCTTTCTTGCATACGGTGGATAATCCTGAAATCTATTCGCATCAAATGAAGGCTTTTTAGCGAAAGCCAGAACCCTGCCTGTGCCCACCTCCATAATCATAACTGAACACTGCTGTGTTCCATGCCGCTTTACAGCATTTTCAAGTTCATCCTCGGCAACATATTGTATAAACCTGTCAATTGTGAGCCTGAGATTTTTTCTCTGATATATTTCACTCCCAGTTTCATCACGGACTATCTCATCCCTGCCTGACAGAATTTTATCAAACTGGTATTCAATCCCCTCCAGGCCGTGATTATCCAATCCGACAAAGCCGGTAATATTTGAGGCAAGTTCATCATAGGGGTAAACTCTCCTGTATTCCTTCCTGAAATATACACCTTTAATTTTAAGAGATTTAATCCTTTCAACTGTGGATTGGTCACACTTCCGTTTAATCCAGACAAACCGTTTATCAATTAAAAGCTTATGTATAATATACGAAGGGGCCAGGCCTGTTGCAGCCGCAAGCTGCTCCGCTGCAATTTCCCTGTTTATAATTTCAGATGGATTGGCGAATATAGAATCATATTCAACGCTGAGAGCAAGATAATACCCGTTACGATCTGTAATATAACCACGACCTGTATCACGGGGTTCACTTTCAGAAATAATTATTTTATCTGAAAAATGAAGATCAAAAAGCCTGATTACAAAAAAAACTGTAAGCACAGCCAGAACCAGAGCGGTTAAATAAACTCTTCTTTTAAAAACTGATTCATTCATTTCAGCTGAACCGGCTCCGGTTTTTTACTACATAAATTATATGTTATAGCTATCTGATTAATCCCAGACGTGAAAAATTTCCCTTAAATATCTGTTCTGTATTCCAGTAGAGGATGAAAGCTCTCCCCTTTATCGATGTAATGTCAAGATATCCGAAATAC
>CAZVFJ010000044.1:0-17066 GCA_964625825.1 uncultured Leptospirales bacterium
CCAGATATCAGGTAATGGTGGCATGTGGGACTTTGTCCTGGGCGCTGTCTGGTCCAGGGGAGGTAAAAGCTTTATATGCATGTCTTCGACCTTCGAGGACAGCAATAAAAATATGCATTCCAGGATAGTACCGTCGCTTCCCGCCGGTTCGATCTGTACAATACCGAGGCAGATGGTCGATTACGTGGTCACTGAGTATGGTGTTGAACGTATGACCGCATGCTCTACATGGGTCAGGGCTGAAAAAATGATCTCTCTCGCGCATCCTGATTTCCGGGATGAACTTATAAAGAATGCTGAAAGCTGGGGATCTGGAGAAATACAAATAAAATCGCCTGACAGTCTGTAGTACAAAATCTGTCAGAATATGAGAAGCAATTATATTTATCATTATATTAAGCCGGCAAAATGATTTGAGGGGGGCGGTTATAGACAAAAACCTTTTTATTATGCCGCGTCCTGTTTTTTTACTCGTAATTATTTAATCAGGTTAATCGCTGAATCTCTGCGCAATAATGCTCCCAAGGATTGTCATATGGTGCATAACATCCTTTTTCTTTCTGCCCGGATAATTCCTGTAGGATATGAGTATGCCATTCAGGGCCGAAAAAAATGCATGGGACTGCATCCTGGCCTCTTTCGGGCTGTAGCGGTGCAGGAAGAGCCTGTCAAGCTGGTTCAGGAGTTCCCTTTCCATGGCGTTAAGCCGTTCAAGCATTTCCGGGTTTAGTGAGCCGTCCAGCATGAAGTGTGTCATCATCCTGAAATATCTGTCGTTTTCGATCATATGCTTCAGGAATTTTTCCGTTACCTTCTCAATGTTCCCTTCCGGATTTTCATCAATAAGCCTGCGGAGGAATATTACAATCTTTTCTGCTCCCCTGAGAAATGCCTCGACGAAAAGCGCTTGCTGGTCCGGGAAGTACCTGTATATGAGAGCATGGGAAATACCCGCCTCGCCGGCTATGTCGCGGATGCTTACCCTGTCGAATGACTTGTCGGCAAAAACTCGTTCAGCAGCAGAGATGATAATATCACGACGAACCATGCGTTCATTGTCTTTAAGTGAGTTGAATGATTTATCCTTTGCCGCCATTGATGGTTGTTCTCCGATTCCATGTTGTTACAGGCAGTTTTAAGAAGTGAACTTATAATCAATTTTACAGGTGGGCGGTAAATTGTAAACTCATTTACTTGATAAAAGAAAACTTCTTAAACGGTGATGCCTTTAAAGCGAAACAGTTAAAATTCAAAAATTATTGTCGATAATTATGAGGAACTACTTCAGTGACATAAAGCAAAGTTTTTTTATCTTTTTAAGCCGGATTCCATGGAATGCAGAACCTGGGATAACTGAAGATGTCGCGACAGGAAGTGCTGCCGGTCCTTTATGAGCCTATCTTGTTAATAATCATTACAGGGAGTATGATGAAATAATAATGATCAATCAGGGGAAATTTGCCGGCGGCCCAGTCTAATAAAAGGCCGTGTGTCAGGTGAAAGTCACGAAGTTTTCATCGAAGGGGATGTCGCTTTTTTCAGCAGCGGTGAAATATATTAAATTCAATAGTATGGCAATGTATTGTGATTTAAAGATAAAGGTTAAGTGAACTTTAATGAAAAAAACAGTTATTATAATTCATGAAATATACGGCGTTACAGAAAATTTTATCCTGCTTAAAGAGAAACTTGAAAGCCGGGGATTTTCTGTAATACTCCCCTCTCTGTATGAAGATAATTATTGCGGTATTGACGGAGATGAGGCCTATAAAAAATTTTTTACTGAAGTCGGGATTGAAAAAGGCAGCAGAATAATCGGAAGGCTTGTTGAGCAGATTAACGGTTCGGAAATATTTCTACTTGGATTCAGTGTCGGAGCTACTATAGCATGGCTGCATTCCACCGACAAAAGAATAAAATCCGTCATCGGGATATATGGTTCGAGGATAAGGGAATATTCTGACATTACTCCTGAGACTGACACTTACCTCTTTTTTTGTGATGAGGAGTCCTTTGATATAAATCCGGTTATCAGTCAGATTGAAAGAAAGAATCACGTAAAAGTCAGTATATTGAAGGGGCGGCATGGTTTTTATAACCTGCATGATGAGGAGAGTAAAGAGTTAATAAAAAAGGTTAATGAAGAGATAATCAGAATACTGGAAATGTAGCCTTAAGGAATAAGATTAAAAGAGTACAGGTCTCTGAAGATATTTCAGAAAAGAATTGACATCGAATAAAGCAATATGCCTGTTGAGCTTTCATGTGTAGTAATAGTGTAACGATAAAATAGAGTTGACTTGAAAGTATTATTCTTTGCAATATAAAATTCTATGAAAAATAAATATGCAAAATTCTTGTTTTCTATCGTTTTTATGAGCTTCATTTTTTCTTTCAGTGGCGCAGGAAACGCTTCATATGATGAAAGCAGTAATTATCTTAACATAAGAAGACATTATTATAAATGGGATCAGGGCCCTGACGGAAGTACGGGTTATTTCAGAAAAATGCTATATTCATACCTTATTGAAATGATAGGGAGAGATATTAAAACCGATTATGACTATATTCCTGAATATACAGATGAGCGTACGCATGAATCAAAATTCAGATTCGGCGAGTGGCTTGTAATCTCCGGTATAATAAATGAAGAGAATATAAAAGATATAAATTCACTCAGGAAAAAATACGGGGGAAACAGTCAGCCCGGGAAAGGGCTTTTTTCAATTTCAGGGAGGATAAGAAAGTTCAGGCTGTCAGATTATTCAGGGAAACGTAAAGTTTATCTTTACCTGGATGAAATGAAGCTAAAGAATGTCGACGTAATAAACAATTAGGTTGATTGCAGTCCGTTATAAAAATATCTTACCACCGGAGACGGGTACCCGGGTACTTTAAATTTATGAATTTCTGTTTTTATGGTAATAATAACAGGATTTGATAATAATTAATTTTGAACAGAAACTAAAGGAGTAAAATATGTGTGGCATTGTAGGGTATGTTGGAAGTAAAAATGCGACTGAAATAATTATAAATTCCCTTAAAAGACTAGAATACCGTGGATATGATTCAGCCGGGATAGCTGTGAATTGCGGAGGTGAGCTTTTAACTCAGAAGAAGGCTGGTAAGATTGCAGCACTTGAATCTATCCTTGATTATGGGAGCGTGGAAAATTGCAGCATCGGGATTGGCCATACAAGATGGGCTACTCATGGTGAACCTAATGATATAAACGCTCATCCTCATTCTGACTGCAACAATGAACTCTCTATTATACACAACGGAATTATAGAAAATTATAAAGATATAAAAGAGGTTCTCCTTAAACGGGGGCATAACTTTAAAAGTGAAACTGATACGGAAGTTGTGGTACATCTTATAGAACATTATTATAAAGAACTCCCTTTTCTTGATGCCGTGATAAAATCACTGAAAAGCCTTGAGGGAACTTACGCGATAATTGTGATGTCAAAAAAGAATCCTGACCTTCTTATAGCTGCAAGGAAAGGAAGTCCGATGATTCTCGGTATAGGCAATGGTGAGATGTTAATAGCTTCTGATGTGAGCGCTGTTATTGAACATACCAGAGACGTGATTTATCTCGAAGAAGGTGAAGTTGTCGAAGTTAGAAAAGACGGTTACAGAATTTATGATCTTGAGAAAAATGGTATTGATAAGCATGTTACATCAATTGACTGGGATATAGAGTCGATAGGACGGCACGGATTCGATCACTTTATGCTCAAGGAAATTTTTGAGCAACCGGAAACAATAAGCAACGCATTCAGAGGGCGTCTCCTTATGGATGATGCCAAAGTTAAACTTGACGGCCTCAGGCTGACAGACGAGGAGTGCTCTAAGATTGAAAGGATTATCTTTATTGCATGCGGAACATCATGGCATGCCGGCCTTGTTGCTGAATATCTTATTGAAGAGTATGCAAGGATACCTGTTGAGGTCGAATACGCCAGTGAATTCAGGTACAGAAAACCCGTTCTCCGGAAAGGGGATCTGGTTATTACAATAAGCCAGTCCGGCGAAACTGCGGATACTCTTGCTGCACTCCGTGAAGCAAGGGCGAAGGGGATAAAAGTTCTCGGTATAACAAATGTAGTGGGGAGCACAATTGCCCGTGAATCAGATGGAGGAGTTTATATCTATGCAGGTCCGGAGATCGGTGTTGCTTCAACAAAAGCGTTTACATCACAGATCACAGTTGTACTCCTCTTTATGATTTACCTTGCGCGCAGGAAAGAGATGTCATATACTGAGGCAAAAGCTATACTTGACGATCTTGTCAGGCTGCCTGAGCTTGTCAGAAGCGTTCTTTCTAACTCGGATAGCATTAGAGGAATTGCTGAGTCATATTACAAAAGTAATAATTTTCTATATCTGGGAAGGGGGATTAACTTCCCTGTTGCGCTTGAGGGCGCTCTTAAACTTAAAGAGATATCTTATATACATGCTGAAGGATACCCTGCTGCGGAGATGAAGCATGGGCCTATTGCTCTGATTGATGAGGATATGCCAGTGGTTTTTATCTCAACAAAGGATGAAATTTATAGTAAGGTTATAAGCAATATGCAGGAGGTAAAAGCAAGGAGGGGGAGAATTATTGCGATTGCCACAGAAAAGGATGAATCCATATCAAAATATGCAGATCATGTAATATATATTCCTGATGTTCACAGGGCTCTTGTACCGGTTCTTGCTGTTATTCCGTTACAGCTGTTATCTTATTATATTGCAGTGATGCGGGGGTGCGATGTGGACCAGCCACGGAACCTTGCCAAGAGTGTAACAGTCGAATAATAAATAGAAGAATATAGTCAGTTTTTATATATGGCTGCCTGTAGGTGTGAGAATCTTTCCATGAAATGTTTTTTATTTCTTCCGCTATTTATTATTGACACTGGCAGGTGACTAATATACATTCATTTTATTGAACAGATTTTTTATTATGAACAGTTGAAAATGAGGTTAAAATGATTGTTATTGAAAGCGTAAATCATATAGGGATTACTGTTTCCGACCTTGAAAGATCTATAAGATTTTATAAAGAGCTTTTTGATTTTGACGTAATTGAAAATATCAGCAATTCAGGGCAGGCTTTCCTTAAAATGGGTGACATTCTTCTTTCTCTTGTAGAGGTAAAGGATTATAAAAACAGTAAGGATTCAAAAAGCTGTATCTCCTTTTATGTAGACGAGGAGGATTTTGAAGATGCCCTTGATGAGATTGGCGAGATGGAACTTGAAGTGGTAGCCGGACCTGAAAATATCAGAAAAGGTGAAAGAGTTGTATTTGCTGATCCTGACGGAAACCAGATTGAATTATCCTATCCTAAAATTGACTAAAGCCCCTTAATTATATTGAAAATAAAAAAAGCTGCATAAGAAAATGCAGTTTTTTTTATGCCCGGAATAATCTGATTACTGTCACTATCTGATGAAAATTATTATCCCTGAAATAAAAACAGATAATTTATAATATCGCACAAATCTGTCGAAATATGTAATTAATTACAACAAAAGGGGGAACAGGTGGAATTAAGAGAAATTTTCAGAAAGATAAAAATTATTCCGGTCTCTGTTTTTGAGGATGTAACTTCAGCTTTGAAAACTGCTGAGATTCTTATTAAACATAAAGTTAATGTAATCGAGGTGACGCTACGCACTGAGAATGCTTTTGACTGTATAGCGGCGATTTTGAAAGAGTTTCCCTCTGCAATTGCTGGAGCCGGAAGTGTACTTGATAAGGATGCTCTGAAAAGAGCCGTTGATTCAGGAGCCGTTTTTGCAGTTGCCCCCTGTATTGATAAAGAGGTGGCAAAGTTTGCGGCAGAAGTAAAGATTCCTTTTATCCCCGGGATATCCACTCCAAGCGAGCTAAACAAGGCCCTGAAATATTCGAATATGATAAAGCTTTTTCCTGCTCAGGCTTTGGGCGGAACAGAATATTTAAATTCTATCACAGCGCCTTTCCGGAGATTTAATTTTGACCTCATTCCTACCGGCGGGATCGACAATAAAAATTACATGAATTATCTGGGATGTGAAAAAGTTCTTGCCTGTGGGCTGAGTTATCCTGTAGCTGAAAAATTGCTCAAAGAGAAAGATTTTTTGTCTATTGAGAGGAGAATTATGGAGGTTTATGGAGAGCTTTAAAGGATGGCTGTAACCGGATTTACAACTCTTTTTGAAAAAGCTGCTGAAAAGCGCGAAGCTCTTTTCGGTGATTCGGCCACGGATTGTTTCAGGCTTTTTAACGGAGATGGTGATGGTTACGACGGGCTTACTGTTGATTTCTATGCAGGACATATTCTTGTTCAGTATTTCAGCGATGAAGTTTTTGCATCTCTAAGTGATGTAACTAAAAGTATACTCTCGCTTCGGGGACTTCCTCTTGAGATAAAATCACTGCTTGTCAAGGACAGGAGGGTTATATCCGGATCAGCAGACAGGAATAGCCTGTGGAAGAGCAGTGTTGTCGAAGGTGATTATAATATAGAGTTAGGACTTGTTGTCCGTCAGAATAATACTCTTGCCAGGGTAGACCTGGTTAACGGTCAGAATACAGGAATATTTCTCGATATGAGAGAGGTGAGAGGCAGGCTTGAAGATTTTTATCCGGGGAGCGGAATAGTATCGATGGTCAATCTTTTTAGCTACACCGGGCTTTTTTCTGCTCATGCTCTTTTATGTGGAGTATCTCATGCTGTTAATGTTGATCTTTCAAAGGGTGTGCTTCGGAAGGCGAGAGATAATTATGAACTTAATGGATTACCTGTTAATGACAGGGATTTCCTCTATGGTGATTCCATGGAGTGGATCAGAATGTTTGCGAAGAAAAAAAATTTTTTTAATTTTGCCGTATTCGATCCTCCGACATTTGCAAGAAACAGGAAAAAGAATTTTTCCGTGAGAAAAGATTACAGTGAATCTCTGGAAAGACTGGAACAGATAGTACCCGGGGGGTATGTCTTAACTTCGATAAATTCATATTCAGTATCAGAGTCAGAATATCGTTCCTGTCATCCCGGGAAATGGGAAATGTTAATGTTTGCTAATGAATCAGCCGATTTTGTAAACAGAGGAAATCCATATCTGAAGACCGGCTTATGGAAAATTTAACAGCCGTTATTCTTTGTTAGCTGAAAATATCTTGACACTCGGTTTTTATTTTTCAGTTAATTATCGAGGTTAAACCGGTTCAGATTTTGAGGATTCCTGGCCATAAACAGGGGAAATTTAATGATATATCTTGCAATATTGCTGGTTTTAACCGGATTATTGATTCTGCTTATAGCTCTGTTTTCAGAATCACAGAAGGCGAATTATGCTGGACTCAAAGGATCTTCTTATACTCCGTCAGCAGGGAGCACTTATGCCGGAGGGATTGAACCGGAAGATGTCGATATAATTTTTCCTGACAGTATGGTTGACAGGGAGACGATATCTGAGGATGATGTTTTTGTAAATTTTGATCAAAATAAATCATTTAATGAAGACACTAAACCAATCGATTCTCAAGACTGGGATTTTAATGAATCTGAACAGGATGATTTTATACCTGACAGCGGGCCTCTTACTGAGATTTCTGATGCCGGGAGCAGTAAAGTTCCCGCGGAGGAGCAGATAAAAGGGGGTGTTCCTCTTCATGATATAAATTATGATTCATCAGTATATGCTGTTCTTTTTGACGATAGATCAAATCTGATCAATTATAATTCGGCGGAAAACTTCATAGAAACATCAATATCCGGATATAGCAATATAAAAAGAATTGGAAGAGGAAAAGTTCAGGTTGACGATGATGGTGTCAGCTTTAATATGGATGAAAAATTTTACAGGTTTGATTTTTATAAAGTTCACGATGTCTGGAGCGGCCCGGGATTCATAGCGCTTCCTCTGAAAGGTGGGAGTTCGGTAAAGTTATTTATGATTGAAGGAGCTCCGGATTTTCCGGACAGGGTTGAACTCTATTTTCAGGAGTATGTAAAAGTAAACTAATGTATTACAGATATAAAACCAGGAAAAAAGACAGAAGATACTTAAAACGTTTTTTCTATTTAATTGTAGCCGCAATTTTAGTCTATACAGTTTATCACTACAGAAGCTATCTGATGTTCTGGAAAATATCCCATAACAAAATTGTCTCTGAAATAAGCTCTGTATCCATAATTCCGGAACATGAGAAAAGGTTTGAAAAACTTAAAGAACTGAAGAAAGATCTGGATATTTATAAAAAGGAAAATTTTCTTGAACCGGAATCGTATATATTGTCCGCGAGAGTTTGTTATAACCTTGGAGTTTCGGGATTTGATAAAAATTTTACCGATATCTATCTTTCTGATTTAAATATGAAACTGTCCCCTGAATCTACGGGATATCTCATTGAATCTATAAAGAATTATCAAAAGGCTTTAGCTCTTCTTGATGGTAAGGATATTGAGATTGATGATATTTTTATACTTGCGGAATCATACTATCTTGTGCGGTATTATTCAAACGAGGAGATATACACTCTCTTAAAAGAGTATGTTAGAGATGGTGAGGGGCTCTCATCTGATAATGTAAGATTTTTTGCAATCATATGTATTACAGGCGGTCATGCTGAAGAAGGGCTCTCTTTTCTTGAGAATAAAGGAGTTGTTGAGGAGAATGTAAAAGGGAGGCTGCTCCGGGCAAAAGCTCTTAAGGATGCAATGAAAAATACTGAAGCGATAATTGCTTTTCAGAAGATACTGAAAAATACTGAAGATTCTGAAAGTCAGAAGATAGCATATATGAATCTCGGGAGAATATATTACGGACAGCATCTATACAGGGAGTCTATTGAGCAATTTGTGGCAGCCCTTGCTCTGGGTGATGACAATCAGTGCAGGATATGGATAGGGAAGAGCTACTTTGCAGCCGGAGATAAAGATAAAGCAAAGTCTGTATGGGAAGAAGTATTGAATGCTGATAATACAAATGAAGAAGTAAAAAAGCTTCTCGGAATTTTTTAGTGAGGCCGGGAACTTTAAGTAATAAATTTTTTTTGAAATCATGCACATATGTTGTTTTGTATGTTAAACAGCTTGACAAAATTGAGGCTTTAACAAAATTCTTAATGAAAGAATTATGTCATATGGATAAAATATTGATTGATTATTACCTCTGTAATCCTGCGGCCGAATTTGTTCGGTTACCGGAATAGCAAATTGAAATAATATCAGGGAGATTATAAACTATGTTTGACTCATTGTACAGTATGTTTTCAAACGATATGGGCATTGACCTTGGAACAGCTAATACTCTGGTGCATGTTAAAGGACAGGGTATAGTTCTGAGTGAACCATCTGTTGTGGCGGTTCAGACAAGTACTGGAAAAGTGCTGGCTGTAGGTCATGAGGCAAAGAGGATGCTCGGAAGAACTCCCGGAGACATAGTTGCAATCAGGCCGATGAAAGACGGGGTTATTGCTGACTTCGAAACAGTTGAGAAAATGATAAGGTATTTTATTACCAAAGTTCATAAAAGGAAAACCCTTGTACGGCCGCGTGTTGTTATTGGTGTTCCGTCCGGTATAACAGAAGTTGAGAAGAGGGCTGTCCGTGAATCTGCCGAACAGGCGGGAGCCCGTGAAATTTTTCTTATTGAAGAGGCTCTTGCTGCCGCAATCGGAGCAAATATTCCGATTCATGAGCCGGCAGGCCATATGATAGTAGATATTGGCGGCGGGACTACAGAGATTGCTGTTATTTCTCTCGGCGGTATGGTAATTGCTGATTCTCTCAGAATCGCAGGTGATGAATTTGATGATGCTATTATAAAATATATGAAGACGCAGTATAATCTTGTAATAGGTGAAAGAATGGCTGAAGAGGTGAAGTTCCGCCTCGGGAATGTCTTTCCTGAAAAGAAAGTCGAGACAATGGATCTTAAAGGACGGGATGCAATTTCAGGCCTTCCGAGAACTCTTGAGATAGATTCAGTAGAGATCAGGAAATCCCTTAAAGAACCTGTTGAACAGATACTTGAAGGTGTCAAACACGCCCTTGAAAAGACACCTCCGGAGCTTGCGGCTGATATAGTTGAAAGAGGTATTGTAATGACCGGAGGGGGTTCTCTCCTTAAAGGTCTTGATAAGTTTATAAGTAAAGAGACCGGTGTGCCTGTTATTCTTGCAGAGAATCCTCTGACATGTGTGGTACTGGGTGCCGGGAAATTTCTTGAAGAGATAAAAAATCTGTATAGAGCAAATCTGAAGTAAAAACGTGGAATTCCTGATAAGACACAAATCAATAGTAACATTTATCGCCTTCTCCCTTTTTTGTATTATATCGCTCTCCGTTCAGGGGAGCGGTTTTACTTTAACCTTCGAAGGAATAATAAGCGGAATTTTTTGCCCATTCCAGAAAGGGTATAATGCTGTCCAGGGCGGGACAGGCAGGCTCTGGGCTGGATTTTCACAACTCGACAGGGTAAAAGAAGACCTCCAGATGACAAGGAAGAAGCTTGAAACCTACGAAGCTCTTGATGAAGAACTCACAGAGATAAGAAATGAAAATCTAAGGCTGCGTAATCTTCTTGAAATAAAGGAACGGCTAAGGTATAATTCAATTCCGGCTTTTGTTATATCAAAGGATCCTGATAACTGGTTCAGAACCCTCGTAATCAACAGGGGGCAACGGGATGGCGTTACTTTGAATATGCCTGTTGTGGCTTATCAGGGTGATACAAAAGCTGTTGTAGGTAAAATAGTAGAGGTGAGAGGCTCCCTCTCAAGGGTAGAACCAATTATCTCTCCCGATATAAAAATAGGCATTAAACTTGGTGAGAGTAAATTCCCCGGCTTGCTCACAGGATACAGCCATAATTCAAACCTTAGTAAAGTCGATTATATCACAAGGGCTGCGCAGGTTAAATTCGGTGATGTTATTGTAACATCAGGGCAGGCCGGCGTATTTCCCCCGGGACTCGTTATAGGAACTGTTGTAAAGACTGAACTCCCGGAATCGAATCCTTATCAGAAGATTATAGTTAAGCCTGTGATCGATTATGACCTGTTGGAGGAAGTGTTTATTATACTTAAAAAACCGGATGCGGATCTGTTCAACCTGTTCGAGGAATTGAAATGATATATACATATGTTGTTACCGGCTCTATTATTCTTGTATCAATGCTAATCCAGGGACATCAGGCTTTTGATGTTATACGAATAGCTGGAGTGAAACCGGACCTCCTTTTTATTATTACAGTGTATATGGGCTATAGTTTCGGTTCTTTTTATGGTGAGATTACGGGATTCGCCAGCGGACTACTTCATGATTCTATATCAAACTCGCCTCTCGGGCTTCTCACTCTCCCTAAAGTTGCCGTCGGTTTTATTATAGGGATGATAGGAAGATCGATGCTTAAGAGTAATATTGCGACAATAATGATTCTCCTGTTTGGAGCAAGCATAGTCAAAGGATTTATTACACTTTTTCTATGTTATATATTTCACCAGGGGATGGTATCAAGTGTAATATATGTAATACTTCCGGAATCTTTTTATAACGCGGTTCTTTCTCCGATGCTGTTTTTTATTTTTGACAAAATCTTCCAGGGAGAGCTTCAGAGAGAGGGGTATCTCTAAATGAACCAGACATCCCTTAAGACCAGAATGCTTGAGGCGTTCAGGAAGAGGATGTATGTTTTTTTTATAACCGTATCCTCTGTTTTCGTGGTCCTTGTCCTTCAGCTTATAAACCTTCAGCTTATTCAGGGGAAGGATTATTCCCTGCGAGCTACAATGAATATGGAGAACAATATACCTATCCCCGCCGCAAGAGGTGAAATCTACGACAGGGATTTTCAAAAGGGAGTGTCGGGTGCTGTCCTTGTTTCCAACAGACCATCATTTAACCTTACGATGATCCCAAAAAATTTTGAATCTGAAGCCCGGATGATGGAAGTTCTTACACGTCTCGCCCCTGTTATAGGGATTGAGCCCCGGAATATTATTGCTGAAATAAAAAAAGGGAACCCATGGGAACGGTTTCTTCTTAAAGATGACGTAAGTTTTGATGTTGTCATAAAGATTGCTTCACATAAAAATATTTTTCCAAACATACACTGGGAGGATGCCCCTGTCCGGGTTTATAATTATAGTGATGTTTTAAGCCATGTAATAGGATATATCGGGAGCCTGAGTAAAGAAGAGTATAATTCTCTTAAGGACCAGGGCTATAAATATTATCAGAGTATTGGTAAGACCGGAATTGAAAAGCAGTATGATATGCTCCTCCGCGGAGAAGATGGTTATATTCGCAGGATCGTTGATGTTAAAAACAGAACCGGGGGAGAGGAAATTGGGAAGATGCCTATTGGCGGGAATAACATAGTCCTCACGATAGATTATGAAATTCAGGCAGCTGCGCATGATGCTCTCGCAGATAGCAGCGGAGCTGTAATGGTAATAAAAGCATCGACCGGAGAGATAATTGCAATGGTGAGCAAGCCCGGGTTTGATCCTAATGCTATAATTTCAAAGGATAATTCCGGGATAATAAGAGAACTTAACAGTGACACTGCAAAACCTTTTTTAAACAGAACAATTCAGTCCAGGTACCCACCTGCATCAACATTTAAGATTGTAACAGCAATCTCGGCCCTCGAAACAGAAAAAACTTATCCGGAGAAAACTTTTTATTGCCCTGGTAAATATACCCTCAAAGGCTATGTGGATACCGACTTCTATTGTTTCAAAGCACATGGTACCCTTGATCTTTACTGGGCGCTTGGTAAATCATGTAGTGTTTATTTTTACCAGCTCGGGATGCTCGTAGGGCCAACCATGATTATGAAATATGCCACTTATATGGGATTGGATGAAATTACAAAAGTGGATCTCCCGGGAGAGATATCCGGTTTTATTCCATCTCAGAGATGGAAACTTAAAACATTCGGTCAGCCCTGGTTTGACGGTGATACGATAAACCTGTCTATAGGACAGGGTTTTCTCGCAGTGACACCTGTTGCTCTTGCCAATATGATGTGCGGCATTGTCAATAATGGTATTGTCTATAAACCATATCTTGTTAAAGAGGTTTACTCACCAGATAATAGAACTGTTATTCAGTCCGGAAAGGGAGAAAAGCTCAGGGAAGTTCCTCTCTCTCCCGTGACTCTTAATACTGTGAAACAGGGAATGAGGTACAGCGTGCAGGGCGGTACATCCAGATGGCTCGGCAGGCATAAAGTACCGATTGCTGGTAAGACCGGTACCGCTCAGACAAGGTCAAACAGAAAGGAAAATTTTTCGCAACACGCCTGGTTTCTTGGCTTTGCGCCTTATGGGGAACAGACTGATGATTCAATTGTAGTTTGTGTTTTTATCGAATACGGGCAGTGGGGAGCTGCAGCAGCTGTGCCTGTGGCGGATAAAATATTTGCGAAGTTGATTGAACAGGGTTATTTCAAAGATACAATGCAGCAGATTAAATAATAAACCAGGATAATTGAGATGTTTGGCAAAGATATGTTTGGCAAAATGGATATTGTATTGATAGGGACCGTTTTTATAGCGGTAGCTTTCGGTATAATGATGATATACAGCGCCGGATTTGATCATGTGGAACAGATAAATAAAGGTCTGTATAAAAAACAGATAATCTGGTTTATCATAGGTGTTGTATTCATGCTCATGATGTCATTGCTGAACTACAGGCAGCTGGGGGATTATGCTCTCTATATTTATGGTATTGTTCTGTTCATTGTAATTATTACAACAATTTTCGGGAGGCCTATAAGGGGCACGTCCGCATGGCTTTCATTCGGTTTTTTTTCAATTCAACCTTCGGAGTTTATGAAACTTGCTGTCGTCATTATGCTTGCGAAGTACCTTGAACTCAGGGAGAGGGATATAAAAAATTTCAGGGAACTTCTGATACCGACAATGTTTACTTTTATCCCGATAATAATAATCCTTAAACAACCTGATTTTGGTACGGCTGCAATATTCATTCCGGTGCTTTTTACAATGCTATTTATGGGTGGGGCTGACGTTTCCCACCTTGTTTCAATATTACTTATAGCGGCAATAGCGCTTATATTTCCTATGATGTACACATACTGGGAATGGGCCGGTTATAAGGGGAGTAGCCTCATTCTCCAGATGTTTGTGCATCTTGATGTCTTATTCACAATAGCAGGTGTCCTTTTGTTTGTCGCTGTATCAACTTTTATAGCACATTTTATTTTAAATCAGAAATTTCTCAGAAAAATTTATATTCCATCAACTGTAATTTCTCTTGGTTTAATACTTTCCGTGGTAATCCATAAATGGTTTAAGGACTATCAGAAAAAGAGAATACTCGTTTTCCTCAATCCGGATCTTGATCCTCATGGTTCAGGCTATAATATTATCCAGTCGAAGGTTGCAATCGGCTCAGGTGGCGTTTTTGGTAAGGGATTTCTTCAGGGAACTCAGACACAACTCGGCTTTCTCCCGGAAAAAACATCGGATTTTATTTTTCCGGTAATTGCTGAAGAACTGGGATTTATCGGCGCAATTGTTGCAATCATTCTTCTTGGAGTGATTATCTATAGGGGAATCGAAATAGCTCTTGGGACAAAAGATAAATTCGGGGCTCTTCTTGCCACAGGGATTACATCTATTCTCTTTTTCCATATTCTGATAAATATTGGTATGGTAATAGGGATTATGCCTGTAACTGGTCTACCTCTCTGCTTTTTTTCATATGGTGGGTCTAATCTTTTTATGGTAATGCTCGGTGTAGGTATTTTGAATAACATAAGTATGAATAGAACACTCTACTGATTTATAGCTGTTTCCCTCATTTTTTAACTTTTTTAAATATAAAGTCTCTTTGTTGCTCTATTTGTGAGTTTTAACAGGGATGCTTTCCGCAAAACAATATTACATAACTCCTCTTTTTTAATAAAATTCAATTCAGTAAAGGGATTTTTCTAACGATAATATGTAGTAAGAAATCCCTATGTTAAAGAGGTACAAATGTTTACTAATTTAAAGGTGAATAACAGTGATTTAAGCGGAATTGTTAATTCACTAAAAAAGGGTAATGATTTTGCCGCGGTAAAAAATACCGGGGATGATTTTTATTCCATGGTTATGAATTATAACGCGGATGGGCCACATAAAGAGAATACAGAAAAAAAAATCGGAAGTGAATCCTCCAGAAAATCTTTGAATGACAGATGCAAAGTTGATGAGAACCACGATGAAAGCATCAGGAGGGAGGAAGAAGCGAAACCATCAAAAAATGACATGGTAAATGGGGAAACAGCAGGGAGCGAAATTTCCAGAGAAAATAAAACTCATGATAAAAATGAAGAATCTATTTCCGTCAAAGAAAAAAATAAACTAACTAAATCTGAAAAAGAAGATGGGAAGCAGGATGAAGTTGACAGCATGCTTCAGATTATTGCAGGGAAACTTGCTTCGGCAAATCTTGCTGAGCTCATAGAGGCAGCTGTTAAAGGTGAAATTAAAATATCAGACTTCAATGCAAAGTTTAAAAAAATTACTGATGAAATAATATCATCAAAAAAACATTCCGTTGTAAATGGAGAGAATCTTTCTCATAATTACGGAGAAAAAACAGATACTGTCAAAGATAACTCCGCAGCGATTATGAACAAGTTTCTGGATAAGCTCAGTCATGAAATTTCAAAACTAATTCATAATAGAAAGGGTGATAACAGCAAAGAGAAGGTTACTGTTAAAGAACTGAAAGAAACCCTTGGCGCAATTATTGACGACATCAAAAAAGGCAGAAACAGAAATCACGATAAATCTGATGTGAGAAGAATAGAGCAGGATGAAATCAGGAATGAAAAAAAGTCTGATATGAACTCCAACTCCGAGTCGCAGATCGTAAAGAAGAGAGACTCCGGCAGTGAAGGAAGTTTTGATCCCGGAGCAGGGAAAGAGAGAAACAGTTCTCGTGAAAATAATTCATTTTCATCAGCTAAAATTGATTCAGCCGGCAGGGTAGTAATAGAAAAGAATGAATTAACAATGAAAACTCCTGAATTTCGACAGAGCCTTCAGGAGATTATTGATAAAGCAAAAATTTCGGTTCGTAACAGCAGTAATGCATCCTTCAGCGTTAAGCTCTTCCCTAAAGAACTTGGAAGCGTAAATATAAATCTTTTAATGGAAAATGGTGTGGTTTCCGGCAAATTCATGGTTGAGAATGATGAAGCCCGGAATCTTTTACTCGCAAATCTTGGCGTACTAAGGGAACAGCTCTCAGAAGCCGGGATTGAAGTCGGCGACTTCAATGTAAATGTTAATCATGAAGGGGAGCGCTTTGCCGGA
Organism: uncultured Leptospirales bacterium; assembly: GCA_964625825.1. Taxonomy (GTDB): domain Bacteria; phylum Spirochaetota; class UBA4802; order UBA4802; family UBA5550; genus UBA5550. The sequence goes on from CAZVFJ010000044.1 coordinate 16,336, forward strand.
AATAACGATGATGATCAGACGAAAGGAACTGTAAATCATGCTGGGGGCAGAACAGAAACAGCCGTTAGTATTTATGATAACAATTCAACAGCCATGAATGATGGTCATATTAATATGGTAATATAGGAGTGAGTTATGAAAGTTTTTGAAATGTCAGCTCAGGATAGAATGAATTCGGTGATTCAGGCCAATGAGTCGAATAAAAAAAATAAAACAGGTGAAGCAGGTGAGAAAAATGCCCTTGGAAAAGAATCTTTTCTGAAGCTCCTCGTAACTGAGCTAAGACATCAGGACCCCACAAAGCCTATGGAGGATAAGGAGTTTATTGCACAGATGGCGCAGTTTTCGAGCCTGGAGCAGATGTCAAATATGAATAAAGAGATAAAAAATTTATTGGGGAGTTCCCGCGCTTCTGAAGCTTACGGTATTCTGGGTAAAGAAGTCGATACTTTCGATAGTATAAAGAAGACGAGAGTATCAGGGATTGTTTCTTCTGTGTTTTATAAAGGTGAGGAGCTGATGCTTAAAATCGGCTCTGAGGAAGTTCCGATGAAAAATGTACATTCGGTAAGTGTTAATTATGAAAAAGATAATTCAATTCCCGTGAAGATGAATCTTGATAAGAATAAACCCGGTTATGGAAGCGCTAATCAGCAGGAGAATAATTCCGGGACTGTTAATGTATTTCAGTAGAATAACAATTCTGTACTCATGAAAGAGATGCTTTAGTA
>CAZVFJ010000045.1:0-3535 GCA_964625825.1 uncultured Leptospirales bacterium
AGATATGTTTAAGCATTTTCTGAATTCGCTTTGAACCGTAGCATTAATAGTAATTCAGAAGAACGTCCTTCAATGAAATTTAAAAACTACCTTATTATTTTTATAATAATCCGTCTGGACGGTTTAAAAAGCTTGATAAATTATTTACAAAGTGCTATTAAGATATAAAGTTTTAATTTTATATATAAAAATAAATAAACAGGAGATCTTCAAATGGAAAAAACATGGCTTAAAAAATTTGATGCAGATCTTGACGAGTGGAGGCCAAAATGGCAGTCAAATTACGACGATACTGTGCCAAGAAGTTTTGAATATCCCGATAAACCGTTAAAATACTGGTTTAATCAATGGGCTGAAAAACAACCTGAGAAACCTTACCTGATCATAGGGGATATCAGTATTAATTACGGAACCGCCAATGATATGTCCCGAAGGCTGGCCAATGCCCTTCTTGATTTGGGAGTTAAAAAGGGAGATAGGGTTTCTATTATGTCTCCTAATGTGCCTCAATATATTATATCGCTTAATGCTCTTTTGAAGATTGGAGCGATAGAAGTTCCCACAAATGCACTCTATACAGTTCACGAAATGGAGGAGCAGATTAAAGACAGCGGCACTGAGACTGTTATAGTCCTGGCAATGTTTGCCCATAAAGCTATTGAGGTAATGAAAAAAACAAATAATTCCCTGAAGAGAGTTATTGCTTTCCAGGTGGCAAGCGGCCCAGTGCAGATTGAGGAAGGCGAGGGTATCTACGATTTTAACAAGATTATAATGGCTGCAAGCGCAGAAGAACCTGATATTGAAGTTAAGGCAAGCGATATCGCGCGCCTGCAATATACAGGGGGCACTACCGGTGTTCCAAAGGGTTGTGTATTGACCAACGCAATGATTTATTCCCAGGCAATAAGAACTTCAGTATGGACAACAAGTAATTTTACTCTGGTGCCGAAGGAAGAAGTCCGTACTCTGTGTGCTATTCCGCTTAATCATATTTACGGGCTTAATGGAAATTTTAGCGCCTGTCTCTACACGGGCGGATCTATGGTCCTTGTCCCTATGCCTATGGCGGATCCTCTTCTTGAAGCGATTAACCGGCATAAACCTAATATCTGGGCGGCTGTTCCGGCTATGATAATCGGCCTTATCAATCATCCTAAGATTAAAGAAGCGGATGTAAGTTCACTTAAAGGTATTTTCAGCGGTTCAGCTCCGATAGCAGTAGAAACAATGAAACAGTTTGAGGAAATGACAGGGGGACGCATATTTGAAGGTTATGGCCTTTCGGAAACAGTGAATATTCTTACTGTTAATCCTGTATTCAAAATGCGTAAATACGGCAGTTGCGGTATAGTATGGCCTGATACTGATCTGGTTGTAGTTGACCTTGATACCGGAACAAAGGTTATGAAGCGGGGTGAGCTTGGTGAACTTATATGCAGAGGTCCGCAGGTAATTAAGGAATACTGGAATAATAAAGAAGAGACTGACCTCGCCATTCGTGACGGTTGGTTCTATACCGGTGATATTGTAAGGATCGATGAAGATGGATTTATATTTATCGTTGACCGTAAGAAAGATATGATTATATGCAGCGGATTTAATGTGTATCCACGTGATATTGATGAGGTAATGTATGGCCATCCAAAAGTAAAGGAGGCATGCACAATCGGTATTCCTGATCCTAAACGGGGGGAGACTCCTAAAGTATATATTGTGCTCAAGGAAAATGAGACAATGACAGATGATGAAGTCTTCTCTTTCTGCCGCGAGAAACTTACGGGATACAAAGTTCCTACACATGTTGAGTTTATTGATACTCTGCCGCGTACACCTGTAGGAAAACCGGACAGAAAAGCACTTCACTCGCTTCATGTTGGCAAATAGTAAAATAATTTTTTGTAAATTGATTTTAAGGCTCTACGAAAAGGGAATATTGCGGTATAGAATAATTTCATACTGGCCATCAGGGCCGGATCTATTTTTCTATACCGCAATCCTGATATGATAATAGATTTTCAGCCTTCGCGGGAATGACTGTATAGATAGCTGCTTTTTGCATGATTATTCCGGGAGTTGGTAATATTTTTTTAATAATAACTCGAACCATCCCAGCAGTGTGTACAGAGCTTCTCTTTTGGGAGTCCAATTGCCTCCACAAGATCCTCCAGCGTCTGATAGCGGAGACTGGAGAGTTTTAAGCGTTTACAGATATTTGAGACCATCGCTGTGTGCCGATCTGAACCGTCGGAGGCATATTCTGAAAGCGCAACATCCTCTGCCCCTTCAATATTAAGAATTGCCTTTCGGCCCGCAAGATCAAGAGAAGATCGTGATGTGGAGAAATTTATGAATTCGCATGGATAAATCAGGCAGGGGCAGGCTATGCGCATGTGGATTTCCCGGGCGCCGTATTCATGAAGAATCTGGACGTTGTCCTGAAGCTGAGTCCCACGCACCACGGAATCGTCGCAGAAAACGATGCTCTTCCCATCGATAATCTCCCGGATCGGAATCAGCTTCATCCTGGCCACCAGGTCCCTCATTTTCTGATTCTGAGGCATAAAACTCCTTGGCCAGGTCGGTGTGTATTTTACATAGGGCCTCATATAAGGGATGCCTGATTCATGAGCGAAACCGAGGGCATGGCCAATGCCTGAATCGGGGATGCCCGCAACGAGGTCAGCTTTATGGTCTTCACGTTTTGCAAGGGCAGTCCCGCATTTATAACGGACCTGCTCGGTATTGATCCCCTCATAGCTGGAGGCCGGGTATCCGTAATAAACCCATAGGAACGAACAGATCTGCATCCTGTCTCCCGGCTTTTGAATCTGTTCTATCCCGTCTGCTGTCATCAGGAGAATTTCGCCGGGGCCAACAAAACGTTCTACCTCAAAGCCTAGATTAGGGAAAGCGCTGGACTCTGAACTGGCAGCAAAGGCATTTTCCCTCTTTCCTATAATGAGCGGGGTCCGTCCCAGTTTGTCACGGGCAATATAAACTCCTTTTTCAGTGAGGATCAGCATAGAGCAGGACCCTTTAATCCGACTCTGGACATACCTGATTCCTTCTTCAAAAGTGCCGCAAAGACTGATCAATGTTCCGGCTATCTCTGTGGGACTTGGACCGCCACTGCTTGTTTCTGACAGATGGATATTCTGGGTAAAAATTTCATTGACCAGTTCGTCCATATTATTAATTTTCCCCACCATCACAATAGCAAAACGCCCAAGGTGCGAAAAGAGGACAATAGGTTGAGCATCTGTATCACTAATCACCCCGATCCCCATGTTGCCTTTAAGATCTCCAAGTTCAGGTTCGAACTTATTCCTGAAGTATGTGTTTTCCAGATTATGGATTGCCCGGTGAATACCATCATGGTCTATTGTGGCAATACCACCCCGCCTGGTTCCGAGGTGTGACAAATAATCTGTCCCATAAAAGATTTCATTAATACATTCCGATTTTGAACAACACGTAAAAATGCCACCCATGATGGTTCCTTCCTTTTCTGAAGATAATTTATTAATACTAT
>CAZVFJ010000045.1:3635-16326 GCA_964625825.1 uncultured Leptospirales bacterium
TAAAAAGTTCATTATATGTAATGATTTTATTATTTTCGTTGGAATATATTTTTAATTATTTCAAAATCATTACAGTTATATGCTACAGCATAGTCCTCAAGCTCAAAGCCATTACAGGCAATTTTTTTGTAATCTATTTCCCTGCCATCAAGATATCTAATCCTGCCCCCTGCTTTTTCCACAACGGGTATTGCTCCTGCCCAGTCCCAGAGATATGATTTACCAATAAAAGCCAGCAGCCTGTTACGCCTGTTGTCTGTCGTGAGGCAGGCATGTAGTGCAGTTGACCCGAGGTTTCTTGCTTTCCCCGGGAAATTTATTTTTATACCTTTTATTTCTGATGAATAAAAGATGTTGGTTTCTTTTTCTATGGGAGTGGTTTGATCAATTTCAAGTTTACGGCCGTTGAGGTATGAATTTTCATTATCTGTATGGAATAAAAGGCCGCAGCCCGGTGAATAGACAAAACCGTATGCGGGGGTAAAACCTGCAAATACTCCGATCGATACACACCAGAATGGAAGGTGCATGCTGAACATAGCTGTTCCGTCAATAGGGTCTATTATTATATTTATTTTTTCACCGCAGAGAGCTGAGGCATCTGAAAAATTTTCTTCGGAAATAAAATTAAATCCGGTGAACCGTGATTCAAGCTTCTTTATTAGAAATGCCTGGGATTGTAAATCTGCTTCAGTGACAATTGAACGGTCCTCTTTCCGGTAAATATCCATATCATTTTTCTGAAACCGGAATGCCGATTCACCTGCGGCCTTCACGATTTCAAGAAAAAAATTAATATCATCTCCAGAGAGGAACTTTTTCTCCATCAGCTGATAACCGGATTATTCACCAAGATACGCGGCCTTGACTTTTGGATTTTCAAGGAGATTTTTACTGGCATCTTCGAGGACTATATTCCCTGTTTCAAGAACGTATCCTTTGTCTGATATGCTGAGGGCCATTCGGGCATTCTGTTCGACAAGGAAAATTGTTACATTTTCATCCCTGCTGATCCTTGAAATAGTATGAAAAATATTCTGTATAATTATAGGGGCGAGCCCTAGTGCGGGTTCATCAAGGAGCAGAAGCCTGGGCCTGCTCATGAGGGCCCTTGCGATTGAAAGCATCTGCTGTTCGCCACCGGAAAGTGAACCTGCGAGCTGTTTTCTTCTGTCTTTAAGTATTTCAAACATCTCATATTTATCTTCGATCCTCTTTCTTATCTGGGCCTTATCTTTTAACATGAAGGCGCCCATCTCAAGATTTTCAAGGACAGTCATTTCAGGGAAGATCCCTCTACCTTCCGGCGCCATGGATATTCCTTTTGAAATTATTTTATCGGTCGAAAGAGTAATTCTGCTTTTTCTTCCGGGCTCATCATTTTTACGGGATGCAATCTTTTCACTGGAGAAAAATATTTCACCCTGTGTAATGGGTTCAAGACCTACAATCGATTTGAGGAGAGTAGATTTACCGGCGCCGTTGGCCCCTATAAGGCATACAATCTCCCCTTCGTTAATAGTGATATCAACGCCCTTCAGCGCTTCTATGCTTCCGTAACTTACATGAACGTCTTTAAGTTCTAATATAGCATTACTCATCTGTTTTTCCTAAATATGCTTCGATAACTTCTTTGTTATTCTGAACCTGCTCAGGTGTACCTTCAGCAATTTTTCGGCCGTAGTTCAGCACTATAATCTTATCGCAGATATTCATAACAAGTTTCATGTCATGTTCAATCAGAACTACGGTTACGCCGAGATCCCTGATCCGTTTGATCGTGACCATCAGTTCTTCTGTCTCCTGCGGATTCATCCCGGCAGCCGGTTCATCAAGGAAGAGTAACTGGGGCTCTGTAGCGAGTGCACGTGCAATCTCAAGTTCTCTCTGTTTTCCATACGGGAGGTTCTTGGCATATTCATCCTTCATGTCAAGGAGAGCAAAAAAATCGAGCCATTTGATGGAGTTTTTGTAGATATCCATCTCCTCCTGGGATACGAAGATTCTTCCCATGATAAAATTTATAAATCTGTTTTTAGACAGATATGGGTGGTTTGCTCTGAAGTGTCGCCCTATCATGACGTTTTCAAAAACGGTCATCTCTTTGAAGAGCCTGATGTTCTGGAAAGTTCTGGCAATGCCGTTCCTGGTAATTTTATAGGCAGGAAGAGGAGTTATATCCTCACCATTAAAAAATACAAATCCGCTTGTAGGATAGTCAAGTCCGGTAATTGTATTAAATAGCGTTGTTTTACCTGCTCCATTCGGGCCTATCAGGCCGGTGATGGAATTTCTGTAAATTTCTATATCAACATCTGAAACAGCTACAACACCACCGAATTCTTTTCTTAAATTCTGTGTATATAATAAAGGCACTTTACTTCTCCAGAGGTAAAATTTTTTCTTTCACAATTTTAGCATAATTAAGCTTAACCCGGCCAACAATGCCCTGTGGCCTGTAGATCATCATAATTACAAGTATTAATCCGAAAATTACCTGGTTAAGCTGCGGTGGAATAATATGTGATATTCCAAGGAGCCGCGGAATCTCAGAAGCTATAACTATCAATATCGCTCCAATAACCGTTGCGTAGTTGTTGCCGAGACCCCCGAGTACAACCATACAGAGGATCATAATAGACATCATAAAATCAAAAGTGAGAGGCGCGACTGACTGGTTGTATGACGCAAAGAGACTTCCTGCTATACCTGCAAGAAAAGCGCCGGTTGTAAACGCGCCGATTTTATATTTTGAGGTGTTTATCCCCATTGCTGAAGCGGCAATTTCATCTTCTCTTATTGCCTCAAGGGCACGGCCAATTCTTGATCTTACTATTCGGCGTACGAAATAATAAGTTATCCCTACAATCACCCAGATCAGAATTACCCAGGAGATTTTATCCATTGCTGAAAATATAAAACCGAACATATTCGGGCCCGGGATACCATTAATCCCCATGGGGCCATTTGTAACGCTGTCCCAGTTAACTATAATATTTTTTACTATTTCTCCAAAACCTAGCGTAGCAATTGCAAGGTAGTCACCTTTAAGCCTCAGGGTAGGTATGCCGATAAGAATTCCGCAGAAAGCGGCAATAAATCCTGATAACAACATGGCTTCCCAGAATCCCATATGCAGAGCAGTCATTAAAACTGCAGTTGAATAAGCGCCTATCCCGAGAAACGCTGCCTGGCAGAGAGAAAGCAGCCCTGTGTAGCCTACAACAAGATTCAGCCCCAGCGCGGAAATAGCATAAATTCCGATGTATATAAATATAAGTAAAATAAAATTAAGCATGATTAAACCTTCTCCCTGATATTTTTCATAAGCAGGCCGCTTGGCCTGAAGAGAAGAATTATTATTAGGACTGAAAAAGCGATTGTGTCTTTTAATCCCTGTGGTATGCCGAGTATAACGACCCCAAAAGTTTCAAGAAGCCCCAGGAGTATTCCTCCCAGCATTGCTCCGCTAATATTCCCTATCCCACCTACAACAGCTGCGATGAAAGCCTTAAGGCCGGCCATCTGACCCATTGTCGGGTAAAGTTTGAATTCAAGAGACATCAGTACACCGGCGATTGCCGCAAGGGCTGAGCCTATCGCGAATGTCATCGAGATGATAAAATTTACATTTATTCCCATAAGGGCTGCCACAGACTGGTTCTGGCTTGTAGCCCTCATTGCTTTTCCAAGTCTTGATCTGTCTATGAAAAGTTTTAATGCTGTCATCATTACAAGTCCTACAAACAGTATCATTATCTGGTTAGGGGTTATACTTGACCCTCCTATTTGTATTGTAGAGTTATCAAAGGGGTAATCAAATTTTCTCGATTTGGTGCCGAAGAAAAGAGCACCAAGGTTCATCAGTATGATGGAAACCCCTATTGCACTGAGCAGTGGCGCAAGTCTGGGGGCCTGCCGTAAAGGCCGGTATGCTACGCGTTCAATAAAAACGCCAAGTGTTGCGCTTATAACCATTGCCGTTATTACTGCCAGAATAAAAGCAATCATTACAAATGCGCCTCCTTTAGAAGGATCGCATACAAGATAATAGACAAAGTATCCGGCATAGGCGCCGAGCATAAGTATTTCACCATGTGCAAAGTTTATGAATTTTAGTATGCCATAAACCATAGTATATCCGAGAGCTATTAGCGAGTAAATAGCGCCCAGTGTCAGTCCGTTTATAAGGTGCTGGAGTAGCTCATTATGTGGTATGTTAAAAAGATTCATCAGGTATATTTCCTTAAACATTACTTAAACAGAAACAGGCTGAAGTGGCAATTCAGCCTGTTTCTGCCATTAATTTACTTTATCTCTACTAAATTATCACCGTCGAGTTTGAACATCTTAATCTGTTTATATTTTTTGTTTTCTGCGGTGTAAATACCTATATTGGCAACGAGGTCGCCGTTAGCTGTGAAATTAATTTTTCCTGAAGCTCCGTCGTAGTCTTTTGTTGCAGCGACAGCGTTTCTTATTTTATCACGGTCAGCTTTCAGGTCTCCACTCATGCTTTTGCCTGATGTGCTTTTAATTGCAGCAAGGATAATTTTTGCGCCATCATAAGCGTTCAGACTGAATGCATCAGGTTTTTCTCCCCATTTTTCCTGATATTTGGCTTCGAAATCTTTTCTTTTCTGGCTTGCCGGCTGTTCAGCAGCCTGAGTATATATTACGCCATTTGCAAGGTCGCCTGCGAGTTCAAAAATCTGCGGATTTGAGAAACCATCGGCGCTGTACATCTTTGTTTTAAGTCCAAGCTGTTTTGCCTGCTCAAGTATCTGTGCAATTTCAGCAACATAGTTTGGAATGTAAAGAGCTTCAGGATTTGTACCTTTTATTTTTGTAAGCTGTGTTTTGAAATCCTTGTCGCCCTGTAGAGCTGTCTCTATTGCCACAACTTTTCCGCCTTCTTTTTCGTACTGGGCTTTAAAGTCCATTGCAAGACCCTGGCTATAGTCATTTTTAACATAAAGAATAGCAACAGTTTTTACATTTTCAACTTTAGCAAGGTATTTTCCAAAAACGATTGCCTGGAGAGCATCGCTCATAACATCCCTGAAAATAAACTGGCCCTTATCCGGAAGATCTTTGTGTGTTGATGATGGAGAAATCATCACAATTTTAGACGCTTCAGCTTTTGGAGCAACGGCAAGTGATACTGAACTGAATACAGATCCTACTATGCCTAAAACTTTGTCAACACCGGCAAGTTTTTCGATTGCAGGGTTCGCTTTCTCAACTTTACCTTCGGTGTCTTCTACAAGAACTTCTGCGTTAAAACCATCAGCGCCGCCGGCAGCGTTGAATTCTTCAACTGCAATTTTTACAGCCTGACTCATAAGCTTACCATAGTTACCGGCATCACCTGTCATTGGCCCGAGAAAACCTATCTTGATGGTTTCACCTTTTTTTACTACATCTGACTCTTTTCCGCATGCGAGTGCAAAAAGTAGCATGAAGGAAAAGAGAACCGATAGTAATTTTTTCATAGAAACTCTCCTTCCTGTTTTTAATATTATATTTTGTTCGGCAAGAATGCCTTACATATGCGTATTTTAATGGCTGATTTAAAATTGGCAAATACTTTTACTACCGGGATGACCGGTAAAATGCAGTTTAAGGGGTCATTATTTGAATCGTCCATTTTCTGGTTAAATCCGTTAGTTTTAATTCGATAAACAGTCCCAATTTTGATTTTTATATCAATCTGTCAATTATATAATCGCTTTTTAAGAGGGATTTGATTTTTTTACAATAACTTAATAATGTATATGAAATTGAGCAGAATTAAAGCTTCAAACACTAATTTTATAGCCATAAAATAGGTAAAATTTTGTAGCAACTCTGTACATAAAAAAGAATTAAGGGATCTTACATGGATAAAGTCAGATTTGGAGAAACGGGTAAAATAAGAGTATTTTAACTGTCCGGCTACATTGAAAAAACTGGAAAATCTGTTTTAACAGTTTGTGTTTATCTCCTCTGTTGGTTTTAATCTGTGTGAATTTTTTATTTCTGTAGCTCTGCAAGATTCGTTTTTTTAATTTGACACATTAAATCGCCGGTTGTGCCTTTGTTTTATGATAGATATCAAAAAACAAAAGCTTTTTCTGGCTCCGATGGCTGAGATTACAACTCCCCCTTTCAGGAAGTGCGTACGCAACTTTGATTCAGGTACAGTTTTATATTCCGAGATGCTTTCGGCTGCCGCTGTATGTGCAGGTGCTATGCATAACGAACCGTTCATGATGAAGAATATTAATGATGAGCCATTTGTATATCAGCTACTGGGAGGTATCCCTGAAACTATGGCTGAAGCGTGTGCTATACTTCAGGAGAAGGGCTGCTCCGGTATAGATATAAATATGGGGTGCTCAGCTCCCGATATAGTGAAAAAATTTCAGGGTTCCCGGCTCCTCTCCGACCTGAAAACAACCCGTGAAATTATTAAGAAGTGCCGGAGCGTATGCCGCGTGTCGCTTTCCGTTAAAATGCGGAGCGGATTTGAGGAGAGTAATGAGGAGTATCTCATTAAATTTGCAAAGATGCTTGAGGATGAGGGGGTTGATTACATCACTCTTCATCCGCGACACGGGAAGCTCTCTTTCAGGCGCAATGCTGACTGGAGGTTTGTGAGTCTCCTGAAAAGAAATCTGTCTATACCTGTAATCGGCAATGGTGATATTCTCACTCCTGAAGGCGCGATGAGGTGTATTGAAGATACAGGATGCGATGCGGTTATGATTGGCAGAGGAGCAATCTCCTTCCCCTGGATTTTTTCGCTTACACGGGGATTGATTGAAACCGGGTGTTATAATCTTGAGGTTGATCTTCTGAAAACATATTCTGATGTAATGAATGACATTGCGGCAGTACTTCCTGAAAACCTCCATAAAAGCCGTGCTCACCGGTTTTCATTTTATTATATGAAGAATTTTACATTTTCGCATGACCTGATGAAAAAAATTAGAAATCTTGACAGAATTGATCTGATGATGGAGACTTTGGAGGAGTATCTTGCGAGGAATCCCGCAGAGAGGATTAAGATTTTTACTGGAGGGGTAAATCATGGAGCATATGAGAGTATGGGAAGAGATTAGCGTTGAGGATGTTCAGAATCACATAATAATGGTTGAGGATAAGTATGGCCACTGCCCCGGCTGCAAGCAGATAGGGATTGAACTGAAGGAACTTAAAAAATGTCCGGGCTGTGGCAGGGAATTCAAATATGTCACATCAAAGGACGCGCGTGGCGGTAAAACTGATATTGTGAGCCGGACAAGGAAAAAACTCCCGGATCTGATCTTTGTCGATTATGATGATTACGAAAGGGTGACGGGAAAGAAAAAAGCGGAGAGTTTATTTAATATATAATTATTCCTCTTCGGTTTCGTTAATATACTGGCGGTAATATACAAAAGCCCTGTAGCTGTTACCCAGGTGATCGTATATTACCGCTATATTATAAAGTGATTCAACAAATCTTTTATCAAGGTCGTAAGCGTTTTTAAATGAGTGAATGGCCTCAACATATCTTTCACCTATAAATTCAGCAAGGCCCAGATAGAAAAATCCTTTAGCAAGCCCGGGATCGAGCTCCACCGATTTTTGAAGGTTAATAATCGCATCATCAATCCTGGTGCCGTCAAGCAGGTACACTCTCCCAAGCCCGTAATACGCGAGTGAATATGATGAACTTAATTTAACAGATTCCATGAATTTAAGCCCGGCAGCTGCGGCATTCCCATTTTTAAAGAGATCAACTCCCTCCTGGTAACAGAGTGTGGACTGTGCGGGAGGCCCTGCATATGCCTGTAAATATATACAGGAGATCAGGAAAAATGTGGTGATTCTTTTTTTAGAATTACCCCGCATATGGAATCATTTTTTTCAGGCTTTCGTAAAAAAATCGCGCTATCCCCTCACTGAAGAAAAAGTATATAATGAAAAGTATCCATAAAGAGAGAGTCAGTATGCAGATAAAACGGAGCAATTTTTCAGCTCCGATATCATTTGCTTTATAAAATATTGTGATAAGGGAGATCGGCCATATTAGAAATAGTCCCGCAAAGATAATAATCAGTATCTCTTTTAGAAAATCGATAGTTGCTATATACCACCCGGATTTGAATGTAAAATATCCGGTTTTAATTTCATTAAAGAAAAACCATATATAGAAAGCGAATATAAGGGTGGCGATAAGTTTCCAGAAGAGCTCAATTCTTGGCCTGAACCAGAGCAGAAGCATACAAATCCCCCAGAAAGAAAAGAAGAGAAAAATAGATTTTACCATCAATATTTCATTATTCATATTCCAAATCGGCTCCATGAGATACTTATTTATATTATCGAAATAAATAAGTCAGCAGGTTATAAAAAATTAGACATTATAAAGCATTTATAGCAATTATTATTTACCTGTACCGGGTGAATTGAAAAATATTGACTTTAATAAATAAAATTCATGATTATTGTCAGGTAGGTGGATCTTTTAACAGGAGCCGGGATGTTAAAGAAAAGAATTTATGTAGTGCTGATGATTTCCGTGACATTCATAGTAATGTCTGTTTCATGTGATGAGAAAAGGGTAGGCTTCAAAAATATTGAGCTCTCAGCAGCGCCTTATCTTAAAATCGGGGAGGAGGCTCTGAAAACCTTTGCGCCTGAGATAAAGCCCGATCCTGGCAGCAGGTATACGCTTCATGTCGTGATATACAGTTATTCTCAGGGTAAAGAGACAATAAGTATGGCAGGGGAGAGTTCTTTCATTACAGAGACAGGTTCAGGGAAACTGAAGGCTCTTGTAAAGATTATGGATGGTGAGAATCTGATGAAAGCCGAGTTTATCGAGGTTTCGGGGAAAAGCATGGAACAGATCTTCCAAAACCTCAGCAGGTCGGTTTCGTCCCTTAAGTGGGAGTGAATTACTCCTCCTTCTTCCCTTTCCGGTCTGAAGTTTTAAATATATCCTCCGGGATTATTTTGTTTTTTTCATATTCAGCCTTGATTACATCCCCGGCCGATGTGCGGAGGTCATTGGCTATTGTGCATCTCCCCTCAAGAAGGACACCATTTTGTATGATAAGCTCCGGGGTCCTTATGTCGCCGTAAACCTTTGCTGTAGGCATGAGGAGCACCCTGCTGGTTGCGTTGATATTTCCCATTATAAGTCCTTCAACGATTACAGATACAGCATCAATATTTGTTTTAACCTTGCCGTCTGATCCGATATAAAGCTGGTCGGCTTTAAGCGATTTTCCTTCAAAACGACCGTCTATTCGCAGTGAACCATTAATATTAAATGAACCTGTGAAATATGATTTTTCTCCGATTACGTTAGTAGATATATCACCGGTACTTTTTACAATAGCCATGAACCTCTTCTCCTTGGTTTAAATTACAGGATAGTTAAAGTTTTCAAGATGGTCACATATGAAATACCCTGTGACACTCTTACATTTTCTCTTAAATATCTATACTGTCAACATCAATTCAGAGAAAGAATGATAAATCTGCCTGATGTAGCTATTCCTTTTATAATTTTTTTGTTCTTCTTTGCGATTGACGTTCATAAATAGCTTGCGATTTTTAACAGGGTGTGGTATTTTTTTACTAAAAATATGCATATTAATAAAATCTATATAAAAGATTTCAGTAATAGTTCTAACTAACAATTTTAGTGTAGAAATAAACATTATTCCTCGCTGGCAGAGGCGGAGATATGAAAGTATTTTTACTTCAAATAAGTTAGAGAATAATACTGAAAAAATTAATTATTCTTAACTTTCAAAAATATAAATCTTAATCCGGAAAAATTTAAATCGGAAATTAATAAGCAGGAGGATGAGGTTTTGCCATAGATTATATAATTTATATTAAAGATTGTATGGCAACTACTTATTTAAAAGAAAGGAGGAAGTAAATGGCTTATAACACACTCAAGGCTCTGGAGCCCCGCATTAACTATACAGAAAAATACAGAAAAGAAAAGGCGGAGTTGGAGAAGGATTTTCAGAAGCATATTGATGAATGGAAACAGACTGCAGTAATGGTTGTTAATCAGGCAAAAAAATATGGAGACAGGGAACAACTCCATCACAAACCCTATGGCCAATGGGAAACTTTTACATGGAACCAGGTTTCAGAGATAATGTTTGCCCTTGCCGGTGCTTTGCTTGAATCCGGGATTAAGGAGGGGGAAAGAACAGGAATATTCTCTCCTAATCGTGCGGAGTGGCATCTCTCAGATCTGGGCTCTCAGCTTGTAAGATGCGTACCTGTTCCTATCTATGCGACAAATACAGAAGCAGAGACAGAGTATATAGTTAACGATGCTGAGATAAAGGTTCTTTTTGTCGGGCGTCAAATGAATTATGACAGGTCTTACGCGCTTCTTGACAAATGCCCGTCTCTTGAAAAAATAGTAGTCTTTCACCGCGGTACAAAAATCCATAACGATAAACGTGTAGTTATGTGGGACGATTTTCTCGAAACCGGGAGAAAGGCCGGCCGCAAAGAGCAGATTGAAGAGATCATGGGAAGAGCACATTATGATGATATGTGCACAATTATATATACTTCGGGAACTACCGGTGAACCGAAAGGTGCAGTGCATACCCACAAGACCCTTATGCAGAACTCCTGGGGCGTTGGCCGTTACTCGGAAGGCCCTGGTTATTTTACAGATAAGGATTCCACACTATGTATGCTTCCTCTGAGCCATGTTCTTGAGAGGTCATGGGATTTCGGAATTTTTTCAATGGGGATGCAGATCTGGTATTGCGAGGATCACAACCAGATTCTTGAATATCTGCCCGAAGCAAACACTTCTGTCATGAACAGTGCTCCCAGGCTTTTTGAAAAGATATATTCAACTCTTTATACAAAAATAAAGGATGCATCTCCGACGAAACAGAAAATTTTTCACTGGTCTGTTGCCATCGGTAAAAAACACGGGGAGATGGTACTTGCGGGTATACAGCCGGGACTTTTTTTAACTATTAAAAGGAGGATCGCGGGGAAACTTGTGCTTAATAAAATAAAGGATCTTTTCGGGAAAAATATGCACCATGTAAATTACGGCGGCGCTCCGCTTAATTCTGAAATAGAAAAATTTTTCTTTTATTGCGGTGTTCTGGTTACTGGCGGTTATGGCCTTACAGAGACCTCCCCGGTTCTTGCAATAAACGGGCCTCACTGCTTCAAGTTCGGTACAGTCGGTCCTGCAAGCCCTCTGGTTGATATAAGGATAGATCCTGAAACAGGTGAAATTCAGGCCAAGGGGCCTAATATTATTAAGGAGTATTTCAAAAAGCCGGAGAGGACAAAAGAAGCTTTCACTGATGACGGCTGGTTCAGGACTGGTGATATAGGGCGCTTCGATGAAGACGGTTATCTGGTGATAACTGACAGGCTGAAGGACCTTATAATAACTTCCGGCGGGAAAAACGTCGCTCCACAGATGATTGAGCTTATTATGGCGGAAGATCATTTTATCGAGTATATTGCTGTTGTGGGTGATGGGAGGAAGTATATATCCGCCCTCATAGTCCCGTCATTTGAAAACCTTGAAGACTGGGCAAATAAAAACAGTATTCCTTTCAGCAGCCGTGAGGATCTTATAAAGAAACCGGAAGTGATTGCTTATTATAAAAAGATAATAGATGCAAGACAGAAGGATCTGGGTCAGGTGGAGCAGATCAAGAAGTTTACTCTCCTTCCCAGAGAGTTCTCACAGGAGACTGGCGAGATTACTCCTACCATGAAGGTAAAAAGAAAAGTTGTACAGGAGAAATATAAAGACCTGATCGACGCTATGTATGCAGATTAAAGAACTAAAGGGGTTGAGAGATCAGCCCCTTTTTTCATATTCTTAATTTTTTAAAATCAATTTACTCTTTCCTTTGAAATATTAACTTGCGGTAAATTAAGCTATTGGTATAAGTTAATAACTTGACAGATATGTATATTTATGTCAGGAAATTGCATTAATGTTTTTTAGGTTGTACAAATGTAAAACTCTCCGCCGGTTAAATATAAACTTACATCTGGATGATATAGAACTTAAATATACATGTTCTTATGATAATCTTATGTAATATAGGGGGGAATAAAAATATAACTCTATAATTAAATACAGGGTTATATCTGGCTGTTAAACGATAAATTATAACAGGAGGTCTTTTTTGGAATCTATTGCTAATTTTGTAGGAGCTGTAAACTCTCTTGTCTGGGGGCCTTACATGCTGGTTCTTCTTGTAGGTACAGGTTTATTTCTTACAATAAGATTGAAGTTTATGAGTTTCAGATATCTGCCCTATGCTCTGAAGCTTGCTTTCTCTCGTCATCAGGATGAAAATTCTGAGGGTGATATAAATCACTTCCAGGCGTTGATGACTGCCCTTGCGGCAACTATCGGTACAGGTAATATCGCCGGTGTTGCTACAGCGGTTGTGTTAGGCGGTCCCGGTGCAGTTTTCTGGATGTGGGTTACAGCCCTTGTAGGTATGGCAACAAAATACTCAGAAGCAATTCTTGCAGTTAAATACAGAATCGTTGATGAAAGAGGTGAAATGGCTGGCGGGCCTATGTATTTTCTCGAAAGAGGGCTCAACATGAAATGGCTGGGTATACTCTTCGCCTTCTTTGGCGCGATTGCCGCTTTCGGTATAGGTAATATGGTTCA
>CAZVFJ010000045.1:16336-16709 GCA_964625825.1 uncultured Leptospirales bacterium
TGCCACAGGAATTGTACTGGCAATACTTACAGCTCTCGTTATTCTTGGAGGGATAAAAAGTATAGGCCGCGTAACTTCAATGATCGTGCCGTTCATGGCAGTATTTTATGTTATTGGGGGGCTGGTAATAATATTATTAAACATAGGGCAGCTTCCTGCGGCTTTCGCATATATATTTGAAGCGGCATTTGGTAAAGCTGAAGCAGTTGGAGGAGGATTTGCCGGGGCAATGGTAGCTATGAGGTTTGGAGTTGCACGTGGTGTTTTTTCAAACGAAGCAGGCCTTGGAAGTGCCCCTATAGCCGCTGCTGCAGCAAAGACAGACCACCCTGCACGTCAGGCGCTGGTTTCTATGACTGGAACCTTTCTTGAT
>CAZVFJ010000046.1:0-6841 GCA_964625825.1 uncultured Leptospirales bacterium
TTAAGGATTGCATTTGTGATGCTGATGTTGCCTCTTTTTTCTATTTTTGCAGGAATATATGCGGGACACCTTATGGCTTTATTTCTAAAAATTAACGAAACCGCGTTTATGTTCGCCGGAGCTTTTCTTTTTCTTTCGGCTGCAGTTTTTATTGCATATTTATATGATAAAAAGTTCAGAAGGAATAAATCCAACCTCCCTCAGATAATTGAAATAGTTAAATAATCAGACAAAAAAACCGGTGATAGCATGCTATAAAATTATTTCCTCCTCATCCATGGATTTTAGTATGGGACTGTTGGATGCCGGGAACAGGCGAAATATATGTCAGTGAATATTCTGAAGCCGACTTCAGCCACAGTGTATGTCCGTAATGTTTTATAGACTCTACCTTGAATTAATAGACAAAGAACCTACGTTTATAAAAAATGCTCAATTTACTCTTGACACTGGCCCCCGACAGGTTATTTTACAGAAAAAAATCAAGGAGCATTCATAATGTTTCCCTTCCAGCTACCGGGCGGCGGAGAGCTGCTTGTAATAATAGCGATAATAGTTGTTCTCTTCGGGAGCAGTAAAGCTGTATCGACTATGAAAGATTTAGGCAAAGAGGTGTACCGGCTTAAAAAGGATGTGGATGATCTCAAGGATGAAGTAAAAGATAGTATTACAGACATAAAAAAATAAAAACCAGCAACTCTTTGACAATGAAAGATCTATTGCAATATATGGGATTCGGATAATTAAGCCCATCCCCGCAAATAACAAGAGCATTGCTATCCCGGAAGTTGATGCTTACTTCAACAAGTCCAGCAACCATCAGCAACAGCCAGTGAGCCTGCAGGAGTGCTCAGACGCTGAGGCTTCTTTGAAATACAACGCATTGAACTTACAGGGAATAGCATATTGAATTACTAATTCGTATATTAATCGCGAAAAATATTGAAATTAAAAAATCAGAGGAAAATAAATTGGATTACTATGTGATTAAAGGAGGCAAAAAATTAAAGGGAGAGGTCCAGATATCCGGAGCAAAAAACGCCGCTCTCCCAATAATTGTAGCAAGCCTTCTTGCAGATGGAGAGACTGTACTTAAAAACATCCCTGACCTGATGGATATCAGAACCATCATTAAAGTTATAGAATATCTCGGAGCAAAAACAGAATTTGATACCGAAAAACATATACTTAAAATACGCGTCGACTCAATCAAAAACTCCGAGATGCCCTATGAGCTTGTAAAGACGATGCGGGCATCATATTATGTAATGGGGCCACTCCTTGCAAGACTTGGTGAAGCGGATGTTTCTCTCCCCGGAGGATGCGCGATTGGCGAAAGGCCTGTTGACATTCACCTTTCAGGATTTGAATCTATGGGCACGGAGATTAAGCTTGAGCATGGCTATATCAAGGCAAGGGTAAAAAACAGGATGCAGCCCGCAACATTTACCATGAGGCAGGTTTCAGTTGGAGCGACAGCAAACCTGATGATGGGGGCTGTTCTTACAAACGGGAAGACAATACTTGAAAACTGCGCGATGGAACCGGATGTTGTTGATCTTGGTAGCTTTCTCAATAAGATGGGCGCAAAGATAACCGGGCTTGGTACAGAACGAATTGAGATTGAAGGTGTAAAAAAACTTAAACCTGTGACATACACTGTAATGCCGGACAGGATAGAGGCGGGAACATATCTTATTGCAGGGGCAATTACCCATGGAGATGTCACAATTACTGAGTGTGTACCTGAACATATTCAGTCTCTCATAGATACACTTCAGTATTCAGGTTTTAATATTGAAGTAAATAAAAATCGTATAAGAGTATCAGACGGAAAAAATTTAAAAGGATTTATGGTAAAAACCCTCCCCTATCCCGGCTTTCCTACTGACTTACAGGCCCCGCTAATGTCTCTTGCAACTACGATACCGGGGATAAGCGTAATAATAGAAACAATATTTGAAAACAGATATACCCATGTAGGTGAACTCCGACGTATGGGTGCGGATATAAGCATTGAAGGGAATACGGCAATCATCAAAGGCACAGGAAATCTCATGTCCGCGCCGATAATGATGTCAGACCTCCGTGCAGGCGCATCACTCGTCATAGCTGCACTTGCAGCAAAGGGTTCAACTGAAATAAGAAGAATTTATCACTCCGACAGGGGTTATGAAAAATTAAGTGAAAAGTTATCCTCCCTTGGTGCCGATATTAATAGGGTACAAGGGGGGACTTTCTGATGCTGAGAGGAATTTACACCGGCGCAAGCGGGATGCTTGCACAGGACGCGAGGATGGACGCCATAGCAAACAACCTGGCGAACGTTGACAAAACAGCATACAAAAAAGATATAGCCGTATTCAAGGCATTTCCTGATATGATTATCAGAAGGATCAATGAAAGCGGACTGGGAATTACACCTGCCGGCTCTTATGATACAATGCCTTATGTAGGCAAACTCGGTACAGGTGTCGAGCTTAACGAAGTATTCACAAACTTTGATCAGGGTTCACTCCAGAGGACAGAAAACAGTTTTGACCTCGCTCTTGAAGGACGCGGCTTTTTCACTGTAATGACAGAGAGGGGTGAGCGCTATACACGCGATGGCTCATTCACCATCAATCAGGATGGAGTCCTTATGACCCATAACGGAAATCCGGTTGTAGGTGAAAACGGTATAATCAGGGTGCACCACAATAATTTCATAGTGAATGAGCAGGGAGAGGTTGTCGTCAACGGAGACCTTTCAGCTGATCCGCGCGATGTTGTGAGTATGGCAAGTAATGACTGGTCGAATCCCCTAGTTATTGACAAACTAAAAATTGTAGATTTTGAAAATATAAGGGAGATAAAAAAAGAGGGTGACTCCATGTACAGGGAGACCGAATACTCCGGCCCCCCCCTTCCTCCAGGGAATTTCAAGGTTGTTCAGGGTTTTCTTGAAAAATCAAATGTAAATATTGTACGCGAAATGGTTGACATGATTGAAGTACAAAGGAGCTATGAAGCGAATCAGAAGACAGTAACCTCACATGACCAGGCACTCGGTAAGCTGATAAACGAAGTTGCAAGATAATAAAAAAGCCCCTGAATGAAGGGGCTTTTTTAGTAAAATATGAATAAATATCAGTAATAATTCCTGAACATATTTTAAAAAATCTATTCTATAATATTCACTGTAAAATTTAAATAGTGTTGTTTATTCCTCCAGATTTTAATACATTATAAAAAACTCTTTTATATTCCTTGACGTATAATCTATATTAAACTATTTAATTATTATATTATGTACACTTATATAGTATTACTCAAATAAAAATAATTATAAATACCCTTCCCGGATGCTATTAAAACGAGGGGGCAGTAAAAGTCAAAAATGATATTAAATTTTTCCGGAGAAGAAAAAAATGACAAACAATCTTCATGAATTCTACAAAGAGAAATGTGAGCTCTATTCTGACAAAATACTTTTTGATAACAAAATAACATATGCTGAAGGATTTAAACTCGCTGAACAACGGGCCGCTTTTCTTCAGAGTGAAGGATACAAAAAGGGGGATGTAATCGCAATACTCGCCAGGAGCAATGCCGAATGGATACTCTCCCACATGGCTATAACAATGATTGGCGGAATTGTTCTTCCTCTTGATGTTAATCTTCCACCTTCAACGTATTCTGAAATGATAAAAAAATTAAAGGCAAAGGCACTCTTTATCTCTGATGAATATAAAGGTGTTATAAAAAGAATTAAGACATATTCCGTTTCAATGGATAAATCGTTAGAGAAAAAAAAGAAACTAAAAGTTCCTAAAGTCAGTGAAAATTATACAGCAACATACATATATACCTCAGGGACTACCGGTACTCCAAAAATTGTAGCGCTGACACATAAAAATATCTACTGTACAGCAGAAAATGTAGCTGAAAGATCTCACATGACTACAAATGATCTTTTTCTCTGTCTGCTTCCGCTCTACCATGTGTACGCGCTTCTTGCCTGCTTTGTAGGTCCATTTTCTCATGGAGCTGCGTTTGTGTATCTCACGTCACTGAAAGGCCCGGACATCATGAAATGTTTAGCCGAAAATCCTTTTACCGTATTTCCTGCGGCACCGCTCCTGTGGGAGATGATTATGGATGGGATACTAAAGAAAGTTAAAGGGGAGTCTAATTTTAAATACAGACTTTTTAAATTCTTTCTCGAATACGGTACGGTAATGAGAAAAATCGGCCTCTCTTTTCTTGTTAATAAAATTTTCGATCCGATCCATGTGCTGTTCGGAAAGAATATCAGGTTCTTTGTAAGTGGGGGGGCGCCATTAAAAGATAAATATAGAAAATATTACAAGAGCATGGGATTTAACGTTCTTGAAGGATATGGCCTAACAGAGACAACCGGTCCGATAACTCTTCCTGATCCGGATCACAATTTTATCCGTTCAGTAGGCCCGACGATTGAGGGTAACGAGTCTAAAATAAAAAATATCAATGATGAAGGAATCGGTGAAGTATGGCTTAAGGGTGATTCTATAATGCCTGGATATTATGGCAATGAAGCCGCAAATAAAGAGGTATTTGATAGTGACGGATTTTTTAACACGGGTGATCTTGGGAGAAAAGATAAACATGGTAATATCTACCTTACCGGGAGGGTAAAAAATGTTATAGTCCTTTCATCCGGGAAAAATGTTTACCCGGAAGAGCTCGAATCATACTATAAAAGCTCCGAGGAAATCGAAGAGATTGCTGTTTTTGGCCTGGATAAAGACGGGGATGAGCGTGTGTACGCAGTTATCGTCCCAAAAGACAAGACAGAGAGGAGTTTTGAAAAGATCAAGAACGAACTGAACAGGCTCAACAGGGGCCTCCCCTCTTATAAAATTGTTACTGACTTTGCTATTTCATTCGATAAACTGCCTGTTAACTCGGCGAGAAAGGTTGTTTACAGAACCGTAATAGATCTCCTTAAACAGGGCGTTTACATGGAACATGAGAATGACAGTGCCATTCTCCGTGATGAACTGAAAGGGACTACACCTGCAGAGACAGCTATAATTGAAACACTCCAGAAAAAACTGAAAGCAACGACCATTTACGCTAAACAGTCACTTATTGATTTCAGGATAGATTCCCTTGGGCTCGTTGATCTTACAGTCCAGCTCGAGGAAGCACTTAGTATATCAATAGATATCGAAAAGATAAAAAGCCTTCAGACAATGGAGGAGATCCTCGCATACCTTGTATCACTTGAAAAAAGTTCAGGAACCGGAATCAGGGAAAAGCTCTTTGAAAGCGAAATAACCGAGAAACCTCTACTGTTTTTTAATCCGGTTCTCTATTTCTGGATAGGGGTCGTTAAACTCTGCTGCAAATTTTTATGGAAGGTTAAGGTAATAAATCCGGAAAAGCTGGATGTTGATAACAACATCATACTGGCGAACCACTCCTCCTACTTTGACATACCCTGGATCGTAAGCGCTATGAAGATAAAGGATATAAAAAATACCTATGCCATCGGGAAAAAAGAGGTTTCGGGAGTCAGGTATTTTTTCCATGGCATGCCAGTAATATGGATCGATTATGATAAAAACACAAATGAAGTCTTTAAAAAAAGCTCTGATCTCCTGAGGCAGAATAAATCGATCATGATATTCCCAGAAGGGATCCGCACCACGTCCGGAGAAATGCAGGAATTCAAACTCGGATCAGCTTACCTTGCAAAAAATATCAACAGGGAGATCATACCTGTGACAATAAACGGAACATACAATATATGGCCCCCGACAAAAAGATTTCCTGAAATCTTTACAGGAAAGCGAGGTTCAGTTATAATACATGATAAAATTAATCCTGCTGATTATAAGACCATAGAGAGTCTCATGGCAAAAGTCAGAATGGAGATTGAAAAAGGATTGGACCCTGAACTAAACAAAAAATAATTAATTGTTGCCGATTGATTTAACTTTTTTATTTTTGTCCCCAGGAATGACCGGTCATAGTAAATATTATTATGACCGGCTCTTGCAAAACCGTAAAAATTCAAAAACCGGGTCGGATTAACCGGTAACTGAAATTTTACCTGCACAATTAAATACAGAACACATTCTATATACGTATATGAATGAGGAACAAAAATGAATTCTCTTTATGACTTTTATCAAATCACCTGTGAAAAATACAGCGATAGACTTCTTTTCTCAACCGGGATGAAATATTCTGAGGGTTATACTCTGCTTAAAAGAAGAGGAGCCTTCCTTCAGAAGAATGGTTACAGAAAGGGGGACGTTATCGCTCTTCTTTCACCTAACTCAATTGAAATGTGCATCACTTTCATGTCTATTACAGCGGCAGGATGCATCGTGCTTCCGCTTGACCCAAATCTCGACAAAAAGCTCTACCCTGATATGCTTAAAAAAACCGGGGCAAAAGCGATATTCACAACTTCTGAATTCAACAAAATATTCAAAGATATTAAAGTATATGATATTAATCTTTCCGTTAATATCGATAAAAACGCCTCTCTAGAGAGGCCCGAAACCACTGATGATGATATTTCCTCTTTATTCTTTACATCCGGCACCACGGGTGAACCAAAAATTGTTCAGCTCACACATGGCAACCTGTTCAAAACATCTTTAACTAATGCCGAATTCTGCCACACATCCCCTGACGACATGATACTCTCACTACTGCCGCTATTTCATGCTTACGGCCTTATTGCAGCTTTTCTGGGCCCGGTGGCTCACGGAAGTTCATTGTGTATGCAGCCGTCACTGAAAGGCCCGGATATCCTTAAAAGTTTAGCAGAAAATCCAATTACATTTTTTCCGGCTGTTCC
>CAZVFJ010000046.1:6861-8025 GCA_964625825.1 uncultured Leptospirales bacterium
AAAGTTCAGTCCAAGATTAAATTCCGGCTCTTCATGTTTTTTCTGAAATACGGAGTTTACTTCAGAAAAACAGGGCTCTCTGTATTGCCGGACAAAATATTCGCACCGATACTCTCTGCGTTCGGGCCAAAGATTAGAATTATGGTGAGCGGGGGGGCTCCGCTGAAGCAGCTTTACGCGAAGTACTACAGGAGTATCGGGCTCCCCCTGATTCAGGGCTATGGGCTTTCTGAAACAACAGGTCCAATTACAATTGGAGGTTATACACAGATAAAGATCGGGACAGTGGGCGCTGTTCTTCCGGGAAATGAACTAAAACTCCATAATCCGGATAAAGACGGGATCGGTGAACTCTGCTTCAGGGGTATAGGAGTAATGCCCGGGTATTATAAAAATAAAAAGATGAATGAAGAAGTCTTCGATGAAGCTGGTTTCTTTCACACTGGTGATCTGGGACGGATTGATAAGGATGGAAATATCTTTATCACAGGGAGGATAAAAAATGTAATAGTACTCCCTTCCGGAAAAAATGTATACCCTGAAGAACTTGAGGCTTTCTATAAACAATCGCATCATATTCAGGAGATCGCCGTATTCGGAATTAAGAATGAAGGTGCTGAAAAAGTTTTTGCTGTAATTGTGCCCGCTATTAAAAATGATACATCATACGGAATTATTAAAGATGAACTGAACAGGCTTAATCGCGGGCTCCCGACTTACAAAATGGTGACAGGTTTTGCAATTTCATTTGACCCTCTCCCGATTAATAGTACAAGAAAGGTGCTTTACAACAGGGTTAAGGAGAACCTGGGTAAAGGACTATACATGCGGGGTGAAGGAGATGAAGCCGTACTTACTCACGAGCTTTTACCACAGACACCTGCTGATGAGTTTATTATAAATATCATTAAAGAGAGATTCAAAAGAGATAAACTTTTTGCACGGGAAACCTTTTCAGACATGGGTGTCGATTCGCTGGGACTTCTGGATTTCATTGTTTATCTCGAAGAAAGACTCCGTGTAACAATAGATCTCACAAGAATGAAACAGATACAGACAATGGATGAACTTCTGGACTATCTTCTCTCTCTTGAAGAGAATGAGGGCGAAGGAATAAATAAACAAATATTCGAAGGTAAAATCACGAAGAAACCGCCCCCTGCT
>CAZVFJ010000046.1:8035-16642 GCA_964625825.1 uncultured Leptospirales bacterium
ATTTGATGATATATATATTCTCCATAATATGCAGACTGTTCTGGCACCTTGAGGTTAAGAACGGGGAAAATCTGAAATTTGAAAATAATATAATCGCAGCAAACCATACATCATACCTTGATATAATTTGGATAGCCGTAGTCACTCCTGCAAAAAAAAGAAAGCGTGTGTATGTTGCTGGTAGTGGAGATCTGAAGATTATAAGATACGGATTCCCTTTTCTGCCGGTAATATGGGTGGAGCAGAATAATACGCTTAATGTATTAAAAAAAAGCGCGGATATACTAAGGCAGGGCTATACTCTTATAATATTCCCGGAAGGGGGGAGATCAGCGGACGGAAAGATGATGGAGTTCAAGACGGGAGCTGCCTTTATTGCAAAAAATCTCAATAAAGAGATCATCCCTGTAACAATAAACGGAGCATACGACATCTGGTCCAGACATTCTCTTATCCCTAAATTCAGCAGGAAGCTAAAAGGAAATCTTGTTGTTGGAGACCCCATTGTTCCTGATAATTACGGTGATGTTGAATCTCTGACTGAATCATTAAAGCTTAAAATTTCAGAGAACTTTGAAGATTTAAATAATACGGCGTGGTTTAAATAAAAAATATTGATCAGCATAACTGCCAAACGCAGTATAAAATAAAATTCATGAGGTAATATGGAAAAGAACAATCGTGTTTACGTTTCAGGTCTCGGTGCTGTAGGGTGTGTCTACGCTTCAATGATTAATGACACAGGCAGTGCATCTCTCTCAGTCATAGCTGATGAAAAAAGAATCAGCCGCTATAGAAATGACGGGATATTTATTAATGGCCGGAATTATAACTTTGATTATATAGCTCCTGACACTGCCGCTGAACCGGCAGATATTATACTCATCGCTGTAAAGCAGCACAATCTAGACGAATCCATCCATGCAATAAAAAATTTTGTAGATGAAAATACAATAATTCTCTCACTCCTTAATGGAATTACAAGTGAAGAAATTATTGGCAATATTTACGGAATGGATAAAATTCTCCGTTCATTTGTTGTTGGTACTGATGCTGTTCGTGAGGGAACACGCGTAACATTTAAAAATTCAGGAAAGATAGTTTTCGGAGCTGATAAAGATTCATCTTCTGACGAAAAGGTCAGCAGGGTAAAAAATCTCTTTGAACGGGCAGGTATAGGTTACACAATTCCGGACGATATCATACGGGAACAGTGGTGGAAATTCATGATGAATGTGGGAATAAACCAGGTTTCAGCAATACTTCGTGCTCCCTATGGAGTTTTCCATAATATAAAAGAGGCCCAGGAACTGCTGAAAATGGCTTCAATGGAAGTTCTTCTTATAGCAGAAAAAAAAGAAATTAAACTTACAACTGATGATATCGCAAAGCATCTGGAAATATTCAGGACTCTCGCGCCGGAAGGTAAAACATCTATGCTTCAGGATGTCGAGGCAGGTCGAAAGACCGAGGTGGAGATATTCTCCGGAGCAGTGATAGAAATGGGGATAAAACTGGGAATACCCACGCCGGTTAATGATATGCTTTTCAGGATGATCCGAACAATAGAACAGAGGCACTAAAGTTTTTTTGAGTGCTCAATTCTTTTTTTAATCGATGGATGGCTGTACAATAAAAATTCAACAGCAGGATGCGGTTCTTTATCTGCAAGGTTCATTACGGCGAGTTTATTCATAGCAGAAATAAATGATTCTGTGTCCGATGTAGTTTTCACTGCATATTCATCAGCCTGAAATTCGTACTTGCGTGAAATAAAATTAGTCAGAGGCATCATCAGCAGTCCTGATATTGAGAGATAGAGCATCAACACCGGGAGCGCGGGAAGAGCATGTAGTTCAGTAATTCCCATAACTCCGACTGTAAGGGCGTGAAGTTTTCCGCATATAAAAAGTGTAACAAAAATCACAGCCGTACTAAACAGAAGATTTTTTATAATATGCCTGTGTATATAATGACCTGCTTCATGAGCAAATACAACAGCAATCTCTGCCGGAGTGAAATCCTGTATGAGAGTATCGCTTAATATTATTCTTTTAGTTTTCCCGAGCCCGGTAAACCCGGCGTTCGCCTTTTTTGTATCCTTGCTCATATTAAATGAGTAGATCCCTTTAATCGAAACACCAGCGTCAGAGAGGACTTTTTCTATTCTCTCCTTTATTTCACCATCATCAATCTCTTTAAATTTATAAAATAGCGGAAATATCAGGACAGGCGCCAGTCGCGCGAGTATCGAAAAGTATAACCACCAGTTAATGCCGGTACTTTTCAGAAAATAGTAAAAGACAAGCGCGACAGGTACACCGATAACAGTGCTCACCATGAGAGACTTAACTCTCTCCCAAATCCATCTTAATATCGACTGGTTTGAAAGCCCGAACCTGTGTTCAATAATAAAACTTCCGTAGAAATCAAACGGTAATCCAAATATTGAAAAAAACAATCCCGAATAGAGTGCAAAGAGAAGAAAATTTATATAATCATTACCTGTTAATGCTGCCCATACGGAAAAATGATAAGCAAGTCCCGAGAACGCAAGAACAACAAGCAAGACAAGATCGAGTACTATGTCAATGACAGTTAACCTTATTTTTATTTTGTTATATATTTTCTCTTTGCTCTGTTCCATATTTTTCCTTTGTTTATTATTATATGCCCCCTACGCAAGGGGGGCCGTATGACAGTGTGATCGTTTTTAAAAGATCCTCCCTTTCAAAGGGAGGTGGCTGACAGGCCGGAGGGATCGTTCAATTCATGTAACAGACATTTTCTCTTTTTCAAAAAAATTCGCCATCCGTTACCGCCCTATCCCCCACCTGCTGCGCAGTTTGCCCCCCTGGAAAAGAGGCGCTTTAAAAAAGGAACCGCAAATTCTACAGTTTTATCAATTCCCTGCCAAGCCTGAAAGCCTTCAGGTTCTGTTCAAGAAACTGTTCCTTGACAAGCAGCTTTATCGCATCCTCCCAATCCTTCATTTCAAAATCGAGATACTTTGAAAGGCACCCCAGCATAAGTATATTCAGAGCTTTTTTTGTCCCTGCCTCTTTCAATGCCTCAGTTGTGTCCACAATAACAGTATTCGCAAAATTTTTCTTAAGCCACTCTTCGATATCATCAGGATATTTCATCGCGCCTATTTCTACAGGAGCAGGATTTATCTGCTCCCTGTTAACGATGAGTACTGCATCTTTTTTCAGATAGCCGATCTTTCTCATTGATTCAAGTATTTCAAGGCTGATAACATAATCAGCCCCACCTTTAGGAATCAGTGGGGAGTGAACTTCTTCACCGAATCTTATATTGCAGTCAACGCTTCCACCGCGCTGGGCCATCCCGTGGACCTCTGACTCTTTCACATCAAATCCCTGCTTCTTCGCGACTTCCATCAGAACTTTGCTTGCCAGTATTACGCCCTGGCCGCCTACTCCGGCAAATATAACATTCTTCATAATTTCCTCACCTCTTCAGTATACACTTTCTTTTTGATATTATGACAGAGGGTTCCGGAGCTGCCATCTCTTCCCTTACGACTTTTTCAAACGCTTCCATATCCTTAGGGTCAATAACCACCACTCTCTTCACACCGCAGGCTTTAACCATCATCTCAAGGTTAAGCTCATATGTGTCTTCACCCATGAGTGTTTTACCCGTTGCAGGATTCTCCTGATGCCCGGTCATGGCAGTTGTCCTGTTGTCCATGATAATTACAGTACCTGTTCCCCCGTTATAAACCATATCAATGAGCGGGGTAATGCCGGAGTGGATAAATGTTGAATCTCCGATAACCGCAACCGAATTCCTTGTTATCTCATCACCCCGGGCTTTCTCAAATCCGAGATGCATACCGATACTTGCGCCCATGCACCCCTGGGTATGCATCGCTGAATATGGAGGAAGCATCCCGAGAGTATAACATCCGATGTCTCCATTAACAACAACATCCAGCTTTTTCAACACATTAAAAACAAACGCGTGGGGACACCCTTTGCAGAGTCCGGGGGGACGCCCGGGGAGAGCTCCGGCATATTCGGGGACCACCTTCTCCGCTTCTTTCCCGTTAAGGGCTTTATCAACTATCTCAGGCGTCAGTTCACCGCAAATCGGGATCAGTTCTTTACCTTTTACTTTGAATCCGAGAGCTTTTACATAGTCTTCGATGAAAGGCTCAAGCTCTTCTACAACATAAAGCTCCTCTACCTGTGACGCGAATTCTTTAATAAGCGCATCAGGGAGCGGCCATACCATCCCGATTTTAAGAACAGAATCGTCAGGGCATACTTCACGAACATACTGGTATGCGACTCCATTGGATATTATACCGCGTTTTTTATTTCTCCATTCAATTTTATTAAGACCGGAGTTTGAGGAATAGTCTTTCAGTTTCTGGTGCTGCTGCTCAATAAATACATGACGCAACCGTGCATGTGCAGGGAGCATCACATATTTTTGCGGATTGCGGATAAAATCTTTCAAAGGCACATTATCTCTTTCACCTGTTTCAACCGGGCCCTGTGAATGAGCTATACGTGTTGTTATCCTCACAATCACAGGCCTGTCATATTTTTCAGAAAGTTCGAAGGCGAGTTTTGTAAACTCTTTCGCTTCAGCCGGGCTGGAAGGGTCAAGCATTGGTAATTTCGCAGCACGCGCAATATGCCTGTTATCCTGTTCATTCTGCGAACTCCATGCACCGGGATCGTCAGCGTTTATTATAACCAGGCCGCCGTTAACCCCTGTATATGAAAAAGTAAAAAGAGGGTCAGCCGCGACATTGAGGCCTACGTGTTTCATTGTAGAGAGCGATCTTGCTCCGGCAATAGACGCCCCGGCGGCAACTTCAAGAGCTACCTTCTCATTCGGAGACCACTGTGCTTTTATATCCCTGTAGTCTCGCGCTATTGTTTCAAGAACTTCGGTACTGGGTGTACCCGGATACCCCGCAGCAACACGGCACCCGGCCTCCCAGGCCCCCCTGGCGATAGCTTCATTACCTAACATTAACTGATTGCTCATTTATTCTCTCCAATAATATCTATCTTTCTTACAATGTTATATCCTTTACCTAAAAGCGCGTTTTTAGCTTCTTCAACGTCTTCGAACCTGAAAATCATTACAGCCTTTCCTTCTCTCTTTTCGGTGAAGGCATACATATACTCAATATTCAGATTCATCTGTGCGAATACATCAAGCGCATTATAAAGAGCTCCAGGTGTGTCATCTATTTCAAGAGCAAGGACATCCGTTACAGAACATGTTATATTGTTCTCACGCAGGACCCTGTAGCCCTTGTCAGGATCATTAACAATCATTCTCAGTATGCCGAAATCAGACGTTTCAGCAACCGTGAGAGTTATAATATTTATATTCGCGTCGGCAAGCACCTTAAGTACTCTCTGGAGGTGACCCGGCTTATTTGCGACAAATGCTGAAAGCTGTGTTACGTTCATAGAACTCCTCCCGTCATTTTTTTCTTTTGTCAATTACCCTGACAGCTTTTCCTTCGCTTCTCGGAATTGTGCTTGGCTCAACAAGAGTTACTTTTGCGTTAATACCGAGAACACTTTTGAATTTATCATTAATATTCTTCGCCAGAGTATTCATGACAGTAATCTTATCAGAGAAAAACTTCTCTTCCACCTCAACCATTACTTCAATATCATCCAGAGAACCCTTTCTGTCAACAATGATCTGGTAATGCGGCTGTGTCCCTTCAAATTCCATAAGAACAGATTCGACCTGGCTCGGGAAAACATTAACTCCCCTGATAATAAGCATGTCATCAGACCTGCCTGTGACTTTCTCCATTTTTACGAGAGTTCTTCCACACTTACAGCCGTCATGGTAAAGCCTGGTGATATCGCGGGACCTATATCTTATACCGGGGAATGCCTCTTTTGTGAGAGAGGTGTATACAATCTCTCCCTTCTCACCTTCGGGAAGGACCTCTCCGGTTTCAGGATTTATTATTTCCACGTAAAAATGATCCTCAAACACATGAAGCCCCGATTTCTGTGAACATTCGCATGAAACTCCGGGGCCAATTACCTCGCTAAGGCCATATATATCATATGCATCAATTTTGAGCCTTTTTTCAATTTCATTCCTCATTGCCTCGGTCCAGGGCTCGGCGCCAAAAACTCCAATCCTAAGCTTCGTGTCCTCAATTTTATAATCAGGCAGATTTTTTTCGATGTAATCAGCAACATTAAGGGCATATGACGGAGTGCCGCAGAATACAGTTGTTCCGAAATCTTTAAAAAGCATCAGCTGGCGCGGAGTGTTCCCGCCCGATATTGGCACTGTAAGAGCCCCAAGTTTTTCAGCACCGTAATGAAGCCCGAGTCCGCCGGTGAATAGCCCGTAACCGTAGGCAACCTGGATTATATCATTTTCAGTAACCCCGTAAGAAGACAGACTCCTTGCAACAACTTCAGCCCATACTTCAAGATCATTCTTTGTGTAACCTACAACCGTCGCATTTCCAGTAGTCCCGGATGAGGCATGAACACGAACTACTTTACTGAGTGGAACCGCAAAAAGCCCAAAAGGATAGTTATCTCTCATATCCTGTTTTTTCAGGAAGGGAACTCTTCTCATATCATCAAAGGATTTCAGCTGGTCAGGATGAAATCCCGCTTCATCATATTTCTTTTTATAAAAAGGAACATTGTCATAAGCGTGTCTCACTGACCACTTGAGGCGCTCAAGCTGAAGCTCCTTCATTTTTTTTTCAGGCATTGTTTCAATATTTCTGTTGTACATCTTTGCTCCTATGAATATTTAAAGATTGGTTAATGCTGTTTTATCCGCAACATTAACCCTGAATATCAGACCATTGCGAGTATATCACTTTCAGCAACGGAGCATAATTAATCAAATATTTTATTGATTTTATCATGAATATTTTTTTGTAATGATTTTACCGACTCAACTGTCGGTATTATCTATTAACTTTCACATTCAGTTAAACTATTTCCGCAAAAACCACCCGGTTTCTGCCGCTGTTTTTCGCTTTATAGAGAGCCGTATCAGTCCTGTATATAAAATCTCCGGCAGATTCACCTTCTATAAAAACTGCGACTCCAAAACTTGCAGTAATCTGTCTATTAACAGAAAAATTATATGATTCAACGGATTCTCTTATCCTCTCGGTAAAATGTCTTATACTGATACTATCCATTCCCGAGACTACGATAATGAACTCCTCCCCGCCCCATCTGCATAGGACATCACCTGTACGGATTAATCCTTTAACAAGAGCAGACAGTTCTTTCAGAACAGTATCTCCAGAGCTGTGCCCTAACTCATCATTAACGTTTTTAAAAAAATCTATATCAAACATGACCAGCCAGAGATTATCATTTTTTTTATAATTTTTTATTTTACTGTCTATATAGTTATCAAAAAAACGCCTGTTATAAAGTCCTGTCAGAGAATCTGTAGTGGAAAGAAGACTGAGGTTATTCACAATTTTCTTCTTTAAATGAATCTCCTCTTTCAGGTAAAGATTCTTCTGAAATACTTTCGAGAAGTAATTGGATAATACAACAAAATTCCCCACCAGGAATATAAAGAACATATATCCGCTTATATTCGGCAGACCTTTACTGATGAGGAAATATATTATATCATTCGCAAACACGAGGAGCCCCAGTAACACAATTGTAAAATATATTTTTGCTCCGCTCACACCATTTTTCACTCCCTCTCTGAGAGGAGATAAAATAGTAAACAGCGTGACAGTAAGGACGTAAAGCTGGAACAGGGGGAGTGCCCATTTTACATAATATACCGGCATTATAACTATATAAAGTATTTCCCCAATACCGAACCAGTAAAGGAAACGGTTGATGGAACTTCCCTCTCCAGGCTTATAAATTTTTACAAAGAACTGCATCAATAAAATAAAAATCAGAATAAAACCACAAAACTCAGTTTTAACAAGAAGATTATAACCGGCCCTGCTTACCAGTGAAAAAATATAAATTGAATCGGTAAGGACAAAAAGCCTGCTAATAACTGAACAGCATATAAGAGAGATATAAAGATTTAACGAGAATTCCCTGAAATAAAACTGAAGGGCAAAATGGAAGAGCGTAACAATGGCAAGAGCTCCAATGATAAACGCAGTAATAAACGTTATCTTCATTTCATTACTATACATAATATTCGGAGTAGCGATTGAAACGGGAAAACATAATCCCCCTCTTCTGTCCTGATAATTGGCAACATGGACTGTAAGATATACATAATATTTTTCAGGGATAAAGTCAGTTATGGTGATGTAATCACCGGGGACAGATTCTGTTACAGGTGATGTTATCGCTCCCTGTTCAACGAGGATATTTTCATCTATCCATACTTTTGCAATACTTTTGACCCATTTAAGTTTCAGGGAGTAATGAGTATAACTCTCCGGGAGGATTAATTTTATTCTATATGTTCCAAAACCTTTCACGTCCTGGATACTGTTCCAATCTCCCGGGACTTTGAGGTATACTTTCTTAGCATTTAATTTATCATTAAATTCTTCGGGCAAGATAAATCTTTCCGGGTAGAATTCCCATTCACCATTAAGCTCAATGATAG
>CAZVFJ010000047.1:0-16621 GCA_964625825.1 uncultured Leptospirales bacterium
CAAAGCAACCATCAGATGCTGTACTGAGAGGGAAGATTGAAGATTTTCTGATCCTGAATGAATATAAAGCGGCTCACCCGGCGCGTGTTATGCTGTCATCTGAAAATGTCGAACTGTCCAGGGCCGCCGGAAGGGAGACCCTTCATAAAAATGTAATCTATTATTTAAGAAGGGCAATGCTTCTCAATCCATTGAACCGTGAAGTTCGTGAAAAGCTGATAGATTATTACTCAATACTTGATTATAATGTGCTGATGATCGACGAGATTAAAAACCTCCTGAGACAGTATCCTGAATTTAAGGTCCAGGAGATGCTTAACATAGAAATCATGAAAAGACGTGACAGGCTTTACTACCGTGAGGGATATTCAAATGATGAAACTCCCAGGGACGTTCCGGTTGTGCTTGTAATGAATTTTGATACGGCAGGAAAAATATCAGGGCATCCCGATGCGGGAAAAGTTGCCGCGAGGAATCTTACTTTTGCCATGCAGCAGTTCGGCAGGATGAAAACCGTAGATATAATTGAGAGAGAGGAGGCTGCCGGGGAACTTAAAACAAACGGAGATAACCTGTTCAGGAGTATAAAGAGGCTCCGGGAACTTTACGAAATGAATAACAGGCGCCTTGATTATATTATCTACGGAGAATTTTCAGAGGTTGATGATTATCTCGGGATAAAATGCAAAGTGATGGATATGGAGAGAGAGTTTATCATAGGGGAGTTCTCTGATTCAAAAAAAGGTAAAGAGAATCTTGCAAGGCTCTCACTTAATGCGGCCGGCAAGCTCTATGAGATGCTGCCGTATAACGGCCGTGTGATTAAAATTAAAGAAGACGGTATTCTCGTGAATATCGGGCTAATTGATGGAATTCAGAATGGGAGCCGGCTTATAATATACAGGGACAGCAGGTCTAAATCGACAAACGAGATGATGAGGAGCGGGGAACTCCTTACTGTTAAAGAATCGGATACCTTTATCTGTTACGCTGAACCTGACAGGAAAGAACTTCTGAATGAAATTGACTCCACTTTTAAGGTCTATCCGTTGAAAAACAGAAGGGCCAAAAAAATTGAATAGATATTATATCATCGGAATAAGAATTTTCGCGTAAGTTTTAGTAAGCCCGTCTGTACTGACAACAAAGTTCTTGCTTGTTATGTTAATATTTTTAAGAAGAACAACTATCATCGAAAGGCCAAGGCCCATTCCTTCAGCCTCTGGGTCAGGGTTTTCTATGAAAAATTCAGCAATGTTGTCATACTTTGATGATTTTTTTATCCTGTCATTGATCCTGTCCATCTCTTTCTTTGTAAGCGGTATATTATTTATTACCTCTATAAATAGATGTTTTTTATAAACTTTCAGGTATATCCTTGTTGATAAATGGTGTTTTTTCGCCTTAATGCCGTACTCAAGAAGTGATTTTTCATTGAGGATAGCACGAACTTTTTTAACTACTTCCACCGAATCATCAGGATTGCTAATTTCTCTTTCATCTATCAATATCTTTTTTGCTGTGGCTTTAGTGGCATTTGAAATGAGTTCTTTTATACAGGAATATACAGGGGTGTAGAGGTCAAACCTGTCATATTTTTCAAGAATTTTAGCAATGGCAAATTTAATTTTGTCTTCAGTTTTCTCAAGAGCAGAGTACGTAATAAAGACTATGTCACTCTCGTGCTGCACTGCTGTGATTATATCATTTTGATAGGATTCATCACTCTTAACTTCACTCATTTTTTCGTATTATCCAGTATTTATGATTTTCAATGACTTTTATTGTTTTAAAAATTTATTTTTTTACAAAATAATTCTGTTACCTGATGTCATTTATAATAAGCGATAGCGACTGAGAAAATTTTTTATATTACGGATAATTTATCTGTATATAAAATAGATTAGCGCCAACTCTACTTCAGCCGTCTCACCCGAAGAACTGAAAAAGATTCGAAATAACTGTTAATAAATTATTTTTATAAATAAAAAATGCCTTACTAAAGTCACGTAATTAAAATAAAAGGATTATTTATTGATTTTTTTCAACAATAAAATTTTACTGTAGATTATTTAATTTAAGCAGGTTGAGATGGAGCAGGTGAATTGAATGAAATCTATTTTTGATATGAGTGGTACAGAGAAGGCTGCTGCTCTCCTTGTGATTCTCGGGCCTGAAATAGCATCTGATATTATGAAATATCTTGATGAATCGAATATCGAAAAATTGAGCTCAGAGATGATAAGAATGCAGTCGCTTTCTGACGAAGAGAAAGATGACCTGTTCGGTGAATTTATGATAGAACTGAAAAGATCATCAAAGAATGTCTATGGCGGGAAAAACCGTGCCAGAAAACTTATTTCTGATACATTCGGCGACGAAAAGGCTGAGGAACTTATACATAAAATTGAAAACCGGGATGCAGATTCAGCTTTCAGCTTCCTGTCCGAAATAGATGATAATGATTTTGTATCTCTCCTGAAAAATGAACAACCCCAGGTTATTGCTCTTATAATAAAGTATGTGAGCCCTAAAAAAGCGGGGCTCCTGATGAAAGCACTTGATGCGGCTACAGCCAAGACAGTTGCTTTAAGAATTGCCAGGATGAAGACTCATTCTCCTGAAGCCGCTGTTGCCGTTGCCAGGGCTATGAAGAAGCGTTATGACGAGATGAAGAATCGCGTTGAAAATGGGAGTGTATCAGGGGGCATTGATTCACTGATAAGTATAATCTCACATATGAGCAGCGAACAGGAGAAGAAGATTCTTCAGGGATTGGATATCTCCATCCCACATATTTCAAAAGAAATTTCAGAGAGAATATTCAGCTTTGAAAGCATACTTAATCTTACCAATATTGAGATCCGGATATTAATTGATGAAATTAATGATGATTATCTCCTCGCAAAAGCGCTCAAAGGTGCCGGCGATGAAATTAAGTTTAAAATTATGCGTAATATGAGTCAAAACCGGGCAACATCTGTTCTGGGCGAGATGGATATGATGGGGCCGGTAAGGATCTCCGAAATTGATGAATGCAGAAGTGTTATTGTGGACCTTATGCGGGTTCTTAATGAAAATGGTGTAATCTCACTCAGAAGGAATGGGGAGATCTATGTTGAGTGATCAGTTTCTGTTCCCGATCCATTCGGAGCCGTCGCTGTAGAATTCCTTTTTCCAGATTGGGACTCTTTTTTTTATTTCATCAATGATATATCTTGAACCCTGGTAGGATTCATCCCTGTGTGGAGACGATACTGCTATTACAATGGAAGGTTCCCCTATATTTACTTTCCCATATCGGTGTATGATGAGAATCCGGCTTACTTTCCATTTGGCAAGAGTTTCATCAGCAATCCTGTTTAGCTCTTTAATAGCCATTGAATCATATATTTCATAATCTATATAAAGAACTTCTTTACCTCTTGAGTGGTTTCTGACTTTCCCGATA
This sequence comes from uncultured Leptospirales bacterium, assembly GCA_964625825.1. GTDB lineage: Bacteria > Spirochaetota > UBA4802 > UBA4802 > UBA5550 > UBA5550. The sequence continues at coordinate 3,452 of CAZVFJ010000047.1, forward strand.
AACAGCACATCAGCCCCGTCAGAAGGAGATTCTCCCTGTTCAAGTAGTCTGTCAATTTGTATAGGTTCCTGCTGAGTAATGATATTCTTCATCTCAACCTCCGCTTACCGGTGGGAAAATTGCCACAGTGTCACCATCTTTCAGGTGTGTGTTGTGGTCAGAATAATCTTCATTGACTGCGATTAGAAGTGTATTTTTTTTATCAGTTAGTTCAGGGAATGAATCGGACAGTTTCTGAAGGAGCCCGTTTACATCAACAGGGGAGTCAAATTTTATATCCTTTTCTGAAAAACCGCAGAGATCTTTCATGGAAGCGAAAAGTTTCAGGTGTATTATCATTATAACCCGTTTATTTTTTTTGGGATTTGTTCCTTTTGGTCATAAAAACATAATGTTTTACATATGGCTGAAGGCCTTCTGGAAATAATGATGTATCTGCGCTCTTGGGATCGCCCATAAGCTGGTCTACGTCATTTTTTGAAACATCCTCTTCGCTTGAGTCAATAAGTACTTTAAATCTTTTGATAATTTCATTATCAACGGCATCAACTGCCATTTTATGCATCTGATTATAAAGTTTTGTAAGGTTAGTCTTCTTAGTGTTTTTTCTCACTTTTTTGACTGTACTTTTTGCCCTTGCCGGCATATCCCCCCCCTGACTTTAAGTAATTGTGCCGATGTTAGTAAAAAGGATTAAACTGTAAACACAATTTTTTTATCCGCTCGCCTGGAATTTTTAAATAAGAATCATTCAAAAAAACCTACGGCGTATATAAAGTCCTCTTTTATTATTTCTAATGCAAAATAAAAAAGAACTGAGCTGTATTAAAAAAACTGATCATATAATCAGCTTATTCCGATATAATTAATGAAAAACTGTCAAGAGGAATACATAATATGAAATGCTCAAAATGCGGAAAAGAGATTAACATGTTAAACCACTTCTATATTCCGGTGAAGAACAGGAAAGAGGGTATCAGGTATTGCATAAAATGTGCAAGAGAGGAGAATATAATCACTCTCGTCTAAGAGTTAAAGAGCTGAATTATTTTATCCCGTTATTAAAAACTACTTTGAATTCATATACCCTGCTGTAAATATGCCTTTACAGATGGATCTTAAAAAAATCATCATAATAATTTTTGTACTTTCTGTTTTTATTATTTTTTTTATTAACAGAAAACAGGAACGGGTGGATTATACCTCTTCTCAATTTCCACGGAGGATAATATCTCTTTCTCCATCAATAACAAGGGAGATAATTGATCTCGGCGCTGGGGAACTTCTGGTAGGAGTTACAGATTACACCCTTCATCCTGAACTTCAGGTTGAGAGTGTTGGAACATACATGAGCCCCAGCCTGGAAAAAATAATCAGGCTTAAACCTGACCTTGTCATAATATCCGAAGAGGACAAATATATTCAGAAGGTCCCGCTCATTGAAAACTTCGGTGTAAGAATAGAAGCCATAGGGCGGAATATAGATTTTGAGTCTATGTGCAAAAATTATAAATATATTGCCGGGATTATCGGTAAAACTGAAACTGCTGATCTTAAAATCGCCGGATACACGAAGAGGATCGAAAAAATCCGAAAACCGGATAATCCTCCCCGGATTCTGTTCCTTGTCTCCGTGAAACCTTTAGTTACAGTTTCCGGCGGATCTCACATTTCATCGATAATAATTGATGCGGGGGGAGTTAATGTCTTCAGCAAAGCGGATACTCCATATCCGATTCTGAGCCTTGAATCTCTCCTGTTGTCAGGAGCGGACGCGCTCATTGTAATGAACATGGGCTATGACAGCCATATAAATTCATTACTTTCGGGCTATAGAAATGTCGGTTTTATCAGAAATGGTAATGTTTTTGTCACAGGTGATGAAAATATTCCATACTATACACCTGAAGATTATACAATCTCGGTTGAAAAAGTCGCATCACTGATTAAGATGATAAAGAAATGAAAAATAGAATTATTATTTTACTTGTCATAGCTGTATCTGTCGGAGCATTCCTCGCCGGCATTTCTCTCGGAACAGAGTATATTAACCCTATTGATTTAATCTCAATTTTTTTCGGCAAGGGGGACAATCTCAGAAGTGAAATAATACTGAAACTTCGGCTCCCAAGAACGCTTGCAGCTCTTTTTGTCGGGGCTTCTCTTTCTGTATGTGGAGCCGTATTCCAGTCTGTATTCAGGAATCCTCTGGCAGATCCGTTCATTACGGGAGTTTCGGGCGGGGCCGCACTGGGTTATTCTATCGCTGTCATATTTTCATTTCCTCCCGGAGTTGCGGTGATATCTGCTTTCTGCGGAAGTACCCTGAGTATTATAATTATATATTTCCTTTCGCGTAGGGCCGGTTTCAGCGGGAGCAGCTTTATCCTATCCGGTGTCGCGATAAGTTTTATTTTTTCATCCTCTGTTATGCTCCTTTTTTCAATCGCAAGGTCTGAGAGTGTACACAAAACAATAATATGGATGATGGGTGACCTTAACTCGTCCGGGGAGCTTCAGGGTGTTATATCCGTAATTGCGGCAGGGCTTATGATTGCTTTATGGATGTTCCACCGGCATCTCGATATTATAGCTTTTGGCGTAAATTTCTCAAAGAGCTCGGGAGTTACTTCGTTTGAAATAAGGGTGATAGTTATACTGGCATCTTTTCTTGCTGCTCTGTCTGTTGTGATGGGAGGTATCGTTCCGTTTGTGGGGCTGATGGTTCCACATATAGTACGGATTTTTTCAGGAGGAGGAAGCTATACTCTTATACCTCTGTCTGCTGTAGCTGGGGGTTCATTCCTTATGCTTTGCGATGCTATGAGTAGGTCACTCATTGTCCCATATGAGATTCCGGTTGGAATTATTACCGGTTTTGCCGGGGGGATATTCTTTCTTGTTTATATTCTGAAGAGCAGGAGTGATTATTAGCATGAATGAAGAACTTTTCAGAATAATTGACGTGAGGGCGGGATATGGTAAAAACAGTTTTATTGGCGGGCTTAATCTCTCTGTAAAGAGGGGGGATTTTATCTCTTTTATAGGCCCGAACGGTGCCGGAAAGAGTACAATCATAAAACTTCTGTCGGGCCTGCTCGTACCATTTGATGGGAGAGTGGAGTTCATGGGGAAAGATGTTCGCGACATCAGGGGGAGGGAACTCGCCAGAAATTTTTCTGTTGTAGGACAGCTCTCCGGCGATCTCCCGGAATTTAAAGTGAAGAGCTTTATCTCTCTTGGCAGGTTCCCTTTTCTTGATATCCTGGAGGGTAATTATACTGATGAGTCACATCTTGAAATGGCATTAAAAACAGGTGTCACACATCTTATGGAGAGAACCATTCGTGAACTGTCAGCTGGAGAACTTCAGCTTGTGCAGATTACACGCGCCCTTGTCCAGAATAGTAATGTACTCCTTCTGGATGAACCTGTCTCAAACCTTGACTATTTTCATATAACCGGTGTTATGGATATTCTGAAAGAGCTTCACAGTGGTGGCGCTACAATTATCTGTGCTCTTCATGATGTTAATGCTGCACTCAATTATTGCAGCCGGGTAATAGCCGTTAAGAATGGAGCTGTTTTATTCGAAGGTTCACCAGAAAGTGTTATAAATGAATCGGCTATGCGGGGGCTTTATGGAACTGATTTTTTTTGCGGTGTGAATCCTGTTACAGGGAGGCCGCTTGTCCTCCCTGTCCCTGGAGCTTCCGGTTAATTCTACCAGTCGTCACTCTGCCTGTCTTTGTATTTATCTCTTACTGTAGCTGTGATGTCGTCAAGATAGAAGTACTGCCATTCAGGGTGGAGTGTCGGATTCCCCGGTCTGTACTGAATATGCAATATTTTCAGCTTTTTCTCCTGCTCAAGATACTGATCCTGCTGCTTGATCTTTTTATCAAGGTTCACGGTAATTTTTTTCCAGCCCAGGAAGTTCAGCTTCCCGAAGGATATCCTGTGATTGGTCCCCGTTGCATCCTGTAGTATAATTGTCAGTTCTCCGGAGAAATTTTTCCCGTAGATCCACATTGAGATGGATTTGCAGTATTTGTCTATTTCAAGAGGTTTGGTAGGGAAAACCTGGAACGTATCGCCCCTTTTACCATATACCTTTACTCCGAGATATTTTTTGGAGTTATTAAACTCGGCAGGGTACTGATCCCTTATCTGTATTGTCGCTTCCTGCTCGCCGGATTTGATAAATTTCAGATTTGCTGATGTATACTCTGTGCTTTCAAAATCCTCAAGAGCTATCTCAGTGTAGACTTTCTGTGTTACCTGCTTAACCTCAGAGCTCTTTTGTTCAGAATCCGTTGCATCCTGAGAAAACGCCGGTATGATAAATAATGCAATAATAAGAAACGCGAATAATTTCTTCATGAAATTCCTCCGAATTGATTACCTGTATAAGGTATAGATAATAATTATCGCTGTCAATAAAATCTTAATCTTTTATGCTAATTTTTATATTAACATCATCTCTCCTGGAGAACGCCGCAACCTTAAAATATTCTTGCATTTTTGTTTAGAGATGTTTACAAAGCAGGGATTAGATTATTTTATTTATGAAAATATTAAAAAAAATTGTCCCTTTATTACTATTTATTGTAATTGCTGATAATTTATCAGCATCCGGGAATGCCTTGTCCGGGAAGGAGATTGACTGGTTCTGGTTCCTCTATGAATACACTTCGGACACTTATACTGATACAGTTGTTTACAGGCCATTCTTTATGGAAGCGAATTCAGGTGAGAAAATGTTTCAGGCCTCCCTTATGCCTTTTTTTTATTGGCGTTATAAAAATGATAAAAGTGATGTTACAAAGGGATTCTTCGGGCTGTATGAGTCTGACAGTTACAGTCATAAAAAAAAGGGTGATGATTACGATTCGGGATTATTTCCTCTATATCTTTATGGCAATGGTGAAAATAAAGACGACAGGTATCTCTTTATATATCCTGCCGGCGGTAATATAAGAGGGAAATTCGGTTATGACAGGATCTCCCCATGGGTATTTCCGGGAGTCGCGCTTTTCTTCCTATATCCTCCATCAGGTTTTCTGACATGGCAGACAATGTTTTGGACGCTCGCTTCTCTCATTCCTGCCTACACAGAGTTCGAGTTCAAGGACTATAACGGTAAAGCTATTTTCTGGCCATTGATTAAGTGGGGGGAAGGGGATAAAAGATATGATTTCAGGATATTCCCTTTTTATGCACACAACTATAAGGATGGCTGGTACAATACTTACTCATGGCTTCTGCTTTTTAACTACAGGGAAATCTATTTTAAAAATGACACCAGGTACTCTTTTTTCTTTTTCCCTTTCTATGGCAGAAAGTGGAGCGACAGGGGTGATATCTCGGCTCATACTGTACTCTGGCCATTTTTTTCCTGGGGCTATGACAGTAAAACGAATGACAGATCATACAACCTTCCCTGGCCGCTTGTACAGATAAGAGACTGTGAAAGGCCGAAGGTGAGGAGCAGAATATTTTTTCCGTTTTACGGCAGATATAATTACGGGAGCAATGAGACTTTCTTTGTAACACCTCTCTATTTCAGACTCAAGAAGGAGATTGAATCCTATAAATCGGCCTATCATATTACTTGTATTATAATGTGGTACCTTAAGAGGGATTACTCTGAAACTCATGAATATTACGGCAATTCATGGAGATATTTTAAGCTCTGGCCCCTTATACAGATCGAATGGAATGACAGGGATATGTATGCTATAAATGTTCTTTCACTCCTGCCTTTCAGGGATACAATGGGGTATGAGAAGCTTTACCAGCCGTTCTGGACACTCTTTGAATACAGGAGAAAACCCGGCGGGGAGAAACATCTTGGCATTCTGCTCCGCACATACTACCAGGCATGGGGGGATAATTTTTTCAAAATGAAGATTCCTCTGCTGCTTACATATGACAGGAGGGGAGATTCCGTCAGGGAGTTTTCAGTTTTACTTAACTCTTTCGGTTATGAGAAGAATGATGAAGGTGCATATATTAAACTATTCTGGATACCTTTAAGGGTAGGTGAAGGGGGTGTGGAGATCGGTTTAGATAATATTGATGATGATATTTCTATGGATTCGGTTGATCCCGGTGAAAGGTTTGTTGACTATGCAGGTTTTAATCAGGAACATGGGGATATTTATGACAGATCGCTTGACGGAAAATGTTTTTTGAGAGCTAATTTATTCTGACATGAAAAAGAATGTGAAAAATTCCACTTCCGGATTAATTGTTTTATTCTCTTCCATTGGTGAGAGGATTATGAATCAGATAATTTTTTCCGGCTTTACTCTCATGCTTATCTTCAGAACATTCGTGGAATCGAGATTCGCATTCAGCAAAAGAAGAGAGATCGTCAAACAGATGTATGTCTCCGGAGTAAAAAGTATGCTGGTCTGCTCCATTGTCGCTCTTTTTGGAGGGATGATCCTTTCACTTCATACAGGTGTTGAACTGAAAAAGTGGGGCCAGCAGGATGTAGTTCCAATGCTAATGATAAATGTAATGAACAAGGAGATGGGCTCCTTTCTGACGGCGATTATACTTACAGCTTTTTCAGGCGCTGCAATGGCTGCCGAACTCGGTACAATGAAGGTTTCAGAGGAGATTGACGCTCTTGAGATGATGTCGATCAATCCCGTACGGTATCTTGTTATGCCGCGTATAATTTCAATGATGCTTATGCTTCCTGCTCTCTCCATATATACCGTAATACTGGGAGTTTTCGGCGGTGCAGTTGTATCCTACTTTCAGCTTGGCCTTACTTTCCCTGATTATTATCACAGGGTTTATGAATCTATCTGGTTGAAGGATATGTACGTCGGGCTACTCAAAAGCCTTGTCTTTGCTGTAATAATCTCCGGGATAAGTTGTGCTAACGGGCTCCTTGCAAAGGGTGGTGCTCTTGGAGTAGGGCATGCCACAAGAGTTTCTGTTGTTTCATCATACCTTATGGTACTGATAATCGGATATTTTATCACGTCTCTATTTTACGGCGGGTTCATGTGATTGAATTGAGAAATTTATCAAAGAGATTCGGGAATAATATAGTTCTTGATGACATTTCAATAACCATTGAGGATGGGGAAACTTTTGTTATAATAGGTCAGTCCGGGGTAGGAAAGACAACAATATTGAGGCATATAGCAGGTTTTTTTGACCCTGATAAAGGTGATGTCCTTGTTGATGGAGTTAAGATGAACGGAGCCGGCAGACGCAAAAAGGCAAAACTCAGGGAGAAGATGGGGTTTCTTTTTCAGTCCGGGGCCCTGATAAACTGGCTTAATGTAAGAGAAAATGTTGCTCTCCCGCTTGTTGAACATAAGCTTGGTACTAAAGAAGAAATTGCAAAAATAGTGGAAGAAAAATTGAGCCTCCTTCAGTTAAGCGATGCTGCTGACAATATGCCCTCTGATATAAGTGGCGGGATGAAAAAGAGGGTCGGCCTTGCCCGGGCAATTGTGCGCAATCCTGAAATTATTCTTTATGATGAACCGACTTCAGGACTTGACCCTGTAATGTCCGCAAGGATAAATGAACTAATTCTGCGAATGCAGAAAGAACTCGGTGTGACATCAGTTGTAGTTACCCACGATATGGATAGCGCGTACATGATTGCTGACAGGATTGCGATGCTCTATCAGGGTTCTATCATTGAATGCGGTACACCGGATGAGATAAGGGAGAGCAGCAATCCTTATGTTCAGCAGTTTGTTGGCGGGAGGCTTACAGGGCCGATAGAGGCATAAATTATAAAATTTTATATTTTGTTTATTAAATTTTTATTGTTATATTTAAAGTTCAGAATTTATTTATTCTTTAGGTTGTTTCTGATAAAAAATGCTCTATATACTCCCGCCGAAGGCGGGGGGGGAATCAAAAGACTTTATAACATAAATAACTTAAGGAATAAATACGGATATAGTTTTATGTTGTATTTTATAGAAGGATTTTTGCTAATTAAAAATATCTGATAAAGGGTAATGAAAAAAATTAATGAATTCATAGTGGGTGTTGTTTTCATTCTTGCAATGGGTGTGCTCGGTTATTTCACCATAGTAAGAGGTGAAGTCTTCAGCAAAAAAGATTATTACGAAATAACAATAATCTTTACTGATGTTGAAAGCCTCAGTATAGGGAATAAGGTCCTTGTTAACGGGGTTGAGTCGGGTACAGTTGAATCTATAGAACTCATGCCTGACGCAAAAGTTATTGTTGCTCTCAAGATGTACCGCCGCTTCCTTCTTTATGATAATTATAAAATTGTACTGAAGAATCAGACAGCGATAGGGGGCAGGATTATAATCATCTATCCGGGGGAATCTGCCGGGGAAGGGGTGTTGTATGAGACAATCGACAATTATAAAAATCTTCACGGCCAGACAATAGGTGATCCTATTTCAAAAATTTCGGAGATAATAGACGAAAACAGAGGGGACCTGAGGGAGGCAATAATTAATTTAAGGGAGTTCTCTGAAAAGATAAACAGAGGCGAGGGTACCATCGCAAAACTTGTTAATGAGGATACTATACATAGGGATACAGGGAAACTTATAGATGAGCTCCGGGATACAATTGAAGATTCAAGAGAACAGGCTCCTGTTACAAGCTTTATAAGAGCAGCTCTGACAGCATTCTGATTATGCACTCTTATTTGTTATTGACAAAAAATAATATTATTAAAGATTTTCACGATTAATCCCCGGTTTTACAGATGTTTCATAGACTATTTTCCGGGTATTTTTTATCATTAGACATTTCATGCTGTATGAGATTTTATCCCTGCTGAAGCTGATATACTTTTACACTTAATTTGTAATCAGGATCTGATGCAGATTTTATATTTATATCATTTAAGGATGGTTGCAGTGCCTAAAAGAGAAGACATAAAAAAAATAATGATTATAGGTTCCGGCCCGATTGTAATAGGGCAGGCATGTGAGTTTGATTATTCCGGCTCACAGGCATGCAAAGCGCTCAAAGAGGAGGGGTATGAGGTAATTCTCGTTAATTCAAATCCTGCCACAATCATGACCGACCCTGAACTTGCTGACAGAACTTATATTGAACCGATACATCCTGAAGTTGTAGCCAAAATTATAGAAAAAGAGAGACCGGATGCGATCCTCCCTACAGTTGGTGGACAGACAGCACTTAATATAGCCATGAGTCTTGGCGATATGGGAATCCTGGAAAAATATAATGTTGAACTGATAGGGGCAAATATTGATTCAATCAGGAAGGCCGAAGACAGGGAGCTTTTTAAAAAAGCGATGATTAATATCGGCCTCGAAGTTCCTGAATCGGGATTTGCTTCAACTGTTGAAGAGGCGATTGAGATTCTCGGAAAGATAAAACTCCCGCTTATAATAAGGCCGGCATTTACTCTAGGCGGAGCAGGGGGTAATATTGTCTATAACCGCGAAGATTTTGTTGAGCTTGTGAAAAAGGGACTTGATGAGTCTCCAATAAGCCAGGTCCTTCTTGAAGAGTCTGTTATCGGATGGAAAGAGTTTGAGCTTGAGGTAATGAGAGATAAAAATGATAATGTTGTCATAATATGCTCAATAGAAAATTTTGATCCAATGGGAGTTCACACGGGAGATTCAATCACGGTGGCTCCGCAACAGACTCTTACCGACCGGGAGTACCAGAATCTCCGCGACATGGGTATTAAAATTATCAGGGAAATCGGTGTTGATACAGGAGGTTCCAATATCCAGTTCGCGATCAATCCTGATAATGGGAGAATCATGATAATTGAAATGAATCCCAGGGTAAGCAGAAGTTCGGCTCTTGCATCAAAGGCAACCGGATTTCCTATTGCTAAGATTGCGGCTAAGCTTGCAGTAGGATTAACGCTTGATGAAATACCCAACGATATAACACGGGAGACTCCGGCATCGTTTGAACCGACAATAGACTATGTCGTAGTGAAGGCTCCACGCTGGGCATTTGAAAAATTTGAGGGGGCGGACGCGAGGCTCGGTACACAGATGAAGTCAGTTGGAGAGGCTATGTCCATTGGCCGTACATTCAAGGAATCGATGCAGAAGGCCCTTAGGTCACTTGAAATCGACAGGTTTGGTTTTGGTTCAGACGGGAGCCTTAAACTGAGCAGATATCTTTCTTCTCTTTCCGGGGAAGAAAGGGATACAATATTCAAGAGAGAGTTCACATTCCCGAAGTCTGACAGAATTTTCTATATCAGAGAGGCGTTGAATGACGGGAAGAGTGTTGAGTGGATTCATAGCCACACAAAGATCGACCCATGGTTTTTAAACCAGCTCAGGGAGATAGTTGATGAAGAGAAAATTTTTGAAAAAGATTATAAAGAAAACGGGTTGAGCACGCAAAGTGTAAGCAGAATGAAGTGCTTAGGCTTCGCTGACAGGCAGCTTGCATATATTACAAATAAGGAGATGTTTGATGAACTCTACAGCAAGGGGCCTCTTTTCCAGAAGAAATACTCCATGTCTCTCCGCAGTGCTGAAAAGGAGATCCGCGATTTCAGGATGAAAAACAGCATACTCCCCGGATTCAGGGTGGTTGATACCTGCGGCGGTGAGTTTGAGGCATACACACCTTACTACTACTCATCATATGATACTGAAAATGAGTCTGTAAGGACAGAGAAAAAGAAAATTATGATACTGGGTGGAGGCCCGAACAGAATTGGCCAGGGTATTGAGTTTGATTACTGCTGTTGTCACGCGTCATTTGCTCTCAGGGATGAGGGGATTGAATCCATAATGGTGAACTCTAATCCAGAAACAGTATCAACAGACTATGATACTTCAGACAGGCTGTATTTTGAGCCTCTTACACTGGAGGATATACTTCATATTAATAATAATGAGATGCCGGATGGTGTAATTGTCCAGTTCGGAGGGCAGACACCACTCCGGCTTGCGAAGTCACTCGAAGAGAATGGAGTAAAAATAATCGGCACTTCCCCTGACTCAATAGACCGGGCAGAAGACAGAGAGAGGTTCGCCCAGGTAGTTGATAAACTCAAACTAAAACAGCCTGACAACGGAATTGCGTTTAACGAGGATGATGCGGTAAAAATTGCGGAGCATATCGGATACCCGGTTCTTGTGCGCCCTTCATATGTCCTCGGGGGAAGGGCAATGGCTATTATCTTTGATGAGCCGAGCCTGCATAATTATATAAACACTGCTGTTGAACTCTCACCTGAACATCCTATCCTCGTCGACAGGTTTCTTGAAGATGCTGTTGAGGTCGATGTAGACGCTATATGTGACGGAGAGGATGTCTATATTGGCGCAATCATGGAACACGTTGAGGAGGCCGGCATACACTCAGGTGATTCGGCGTGTATAATCCCTCCATTAACAATTACCGCTTCGCTTCAGCAGCAGATAAAGGAGACAACTAAAGCCCTTGCTCTTGAATTGAATGTTCTCGGGCTTTTGAATATTCAGTTTGCGATAAAGGATAATGAACTATATATTATTGAGGTTAATCCGAGGGCTTCCAGAACAGTACCTTTTGTGTCAAAGACAATCGGGGTATCTCTCCCTAAAATAGCTGTAAGTGTGATGCTGGGTAAAAAACTGAAGGAACTTGGATTTGTTGAAATGAAAAAGTTTCCTTATGTCAGCGTTAAGGAGGCGGTTCTTCCTTTTGATAAATTCCCCGGAGTCGATATACTCCTTTCGCCTGAAATGAAATCAACAGGTGAGGTCATGGGGATATCCTATGACTTCGGTGAATCCTATTTCAAGACTGAACTTGCGGCTGGTGACAGGCTGCCGTTAAATGGAACGGTTTTTTTCAGCATAAATGACAGGAACAAGCCTGAACTTCTTGATGAAGCAAGAAAACTTAAAAATAACGGTTTTAACATAATCGCCACAAAGGGTACCGCAAAATTTTTTAATGATCACGGCGTGCCCTGCGAGATGGTCTACAAGGTGAATGAAGGCAGGCCGAATGTTGTGGATAGAATCAAAAATCAGGATATAGATTTTGTTATAAACACTCCCATAGGAAAAATGACAAGGGATGATGCATATTTTATCAGGCAGGCAGCGATAAGGTATCATATACCGACTGTTACAACAGTCTCAGCTGCGAAGGCTGCGGTAAGGGGGCTACTCTATGTTAAAGAAAAGAAAGAACTCTCTGTTAAACCGGTACAGGAATATTACAGGGAGGTGGAGTGATGTCTTCTGAAATAAAAATTCTTGGCAGGGATGAGATAGAGAAAATTATCAGTGAAACTGCTGAAAAAATTTTTCAGGATATAGGGGATATCGACAATTTTGCAATTATCGGGATCCATACCCGTGGCGTGGAGCTTTCAGAAAGGATAAGGATTAAAATAGAGACCCTTGCTGGTAAACCCGTAAAGCATGGGACTCTTGATATATCTTTTTATAGGGACGATCTCGCTACAAGGGGTAAACTCCCTGTCTTAAAGGAGACCCTGATTGAGTTTAATATTAACAAGAAAAACATACTCCTTGTTGATGATGTTTTATTTACAGGGAGGACAACTAAGGCCGCTCTCGAGACTCTAATGGCTTTCGGGAGGCCTTATATTATAAGGCTGTTCACGCTGATTGATAGAGGGGGGAGAGAATTACCGATTCAGCCCGACTATTGCGGATATAAAGTGAAAGCAGGAGAAGATGATATAGTCCGCGTGAAGCTTTCTGATACAGACAATGTTGAGGATGCGGTCTATCTTATCAGCGGGAAATAGTTCTGCTGAAAAGATTGTTGATTTACAGAGTATAGTAAGTCAAAACTTAATGAATTGGGAATTGGCTCCTTGCGGAAATTATCTATAATTTTCGTGAATAAATAAAATTTATACAGAGAATAATTTATTTTTATGGAAAAAAATATCAGGGACCTTGTTATTGTCGGAGGTGGGCCGGCAGGCCTCACCGCAGGTATCTATGGAATGAGGGCGGGACTTAAACCCCTCCTGCTTGAGAAATTCTCACCGGGCGGCCAGGTGGTAAACTCATATGAAATTGAGAATTTTCCCGGTTTTGTTGATCCTGTGCCGGGATGGAAACTGATGGCAGACATGGAGGACCAGGCAAGGCGGCTAGGTGTAGATATTGAATCATCGGAGGTCACTGATATTTCAAAATCAGGCGGCCTGTT
>CAZVFJ010000048.1:0-12420 GCA_964625825.1 uncultured Leptospirales bacterium
AATTGAATTTCGTCCACTCCTGCTGCTGCAAGTTCCCCTGCCAGGGCAATATTATAATCCTGAACTTTTTTATTTGAAGGATCACACCAGAGTTCCCTGCTCCCTTCATTCCAGTCACCACCGGTTCTAACTGATTTAATTCTTGAAGAGGGATCCATTTCATAAAGGAGGTGGTCCCTGAAAACAGAAATTCTTGCAATCATGTATATCCCGTTTTTTCTGCACTCTCTCACAAGCTTCGGCAGATTATCGATTCCTCCTTTTCTGCCGAGGCTGAACTCTCTCACCTCTCTGACCCTGCTACTTTTTACATGTACTATTCCTGTAATATCCTTAACGTCGAAAACAACGGCATTAATACCGATACTCCTGAAATATGGAAGTCTTGAAAGGAAGGAGTTTTTCCCCACACTATATCCGGAGAAGTAAATCCCCCTGGTGAATGTCGCAGATGAACTTCTTCCCGAGATATTATCCGGTGTAAAAAAAGGTATGGATTTATCTATCAAAACAATCTCACCTGAATTTACAATTCCTGCTGTTATACTGTTTGATAAGGCGAGAGCCTCACGAAATTCATTGAGTTTATAAAAATCAGTGAATTCTATTATATTAAATGCCAGGTCAGAGATCCTGATGTTTTTCGGAGCCCTGTAGAGAAGTATATTGCTGAAATGGAAAAGGCCATCCGGTTTGTTTGCATAAGTAGCTGCATACTTTCTGTATCTTTCACCGCTTATGAGAGAAACTCCGCTACCGGGTTTTCCATAAAGATTAAAAGTTCTTATGGCAAACGATCTCATAAAATCGCTGAGATAAACAGCTTTTGAGTAACCGGCAGCAACAATAAAGATTATAAATAAAACAACAATTCCCGAAAGGAGGAAATATTTCACTTTTACTGACATAAATTTTCCATTTTTCCCTTATTACAAACGAAATAATAATTGAGTAAAGAAAAAAATAATTGAATAATGCAGCATCATGAACAAAATAAAACAGATTATATATTCTTTTTATATACCTTGGTGTTGATCATCTATAATATAGAAAAATAATGAATAAACTTATAATAACCATCGGCCTTAAAGCTATTAAAATATATAACGGAGTTATTGATTTTCTCTCTTTTGTTAAATCAATTTTTATCTCATTCAAATCACTGAGATATCTCCGGTTCAGATCAATATATACAATTATTATAAACCAGACCCGTTTTACCGGCGTTGACGCACTGGCCATTGTTATGATTATAGCACTGCTACTTGGCGGTACTGTAATAATCCAGGCCCTTACATCTCTACCGAAATTTGGCGTTGAAGGCTTTCTCGGAAACATTCTTGTCATAATTATAGCAAGAGAGCTCGGCCCTCTCGCGACTGCCTTAATTGTTATATCACGGTCAGGATCTGCGATAGCAACTGAGATATCGGTACAGAAATGGTCAAGGGAGATCCTTTCCATGGAACTTATGGGAATTGATACTAAACTTTTCATAGTTTTCCCGAGGATTGTTGCTTCTATACTTTCAATCCTGGGGCTTATAATAATTTTTGATGTTGTTGCTTTTCTTGGAGGTTACCTGATATCACAGACAGTCGTTTATATTCCTATGGATGTTTTTGGTCAGACTCTTATTGATGCTTTTACTTTTAAGGATATAGCATCCGCTCTTTTAAAAAGTATAATGTTCGGAATAACCATCCCCCTTATATGCTGCTACTACGGGCTCAAGCCTAATTCAAAGTTTGAAATACCAATATATGTATCAAAAGCTGTTATAAGAACACTTTTCATAGCTATCATTGTCAACATTGCAGTTTCAATTATATTCTATATGGTATGAGGATTAAAGTTGGAGAGATCAATTCTTGAGTTGAAAAATGTAACTTACAGGAGAGAGACGATCACACTCCTTGACAATGTTTCATTCTCACTGGCACAGGGCGATAACCTGACAATATTCGGGCCTGAAGGATCAGGCATTTCGTCATTATTCGATATAATAATCAGGGGTTCATCCGAGTTTGAGGGTGATGTCCTGTATAAAGGTTCAAGCATAAAGAATCTTGATTACTTCGGACTTATGAACCATAAAAAAGAGGTAGGGTATATTCATGGCGATTACGGCCTGATCAGCAACCTGTCTGTTGAACAGAATATTTCGCTCCCACTTGATTACCATTCTGCCCTATCCGCCCCTGAAATAAAAGAACATGTCGGGAAGATAATATATGAACTTAACCTTGATCACTGCCGTAAACTCCGCCCTTTTGATCTGACGAGATCAGAAATACTGAAAACAGCCTTCGGCAGAGCTATAGTTCATGAACCAGATTTGCTTTATATAGAACATGCCTTTGAGGACCAGTGTCTTCTTAATATAAAGTCTCTTATTGACGTACTCATTGAAAGGTCAAAACATCCAGAAAAATCACTGGTTATAATAACATATTATCCTCAAAATTTTATTGATATTTCAGACGTATTTATTATGTTTTTTAACGGGAGAGTTGTCTTCAGCGGGACGAGGGATGATTTTATTAATTCAGATAATCCCTATCTTGTGCAGTACAAAACTAATTCAATCGAAGGGCCGATGATAATTCTATGAAAAATTTTCTGACATTAAAAAATCCGAATGAATTCCGGGTAGGTTTATTCATTCTTACTTCTCTTGTTATACTCCTGCTTTTCATCATACTCAAACTCGGATACTCACTTTCAGGTTCGACAATTGATGTATATCTGAAGATAGATAATATCTCCGCTATTAAAAAAGGTACAGCCATAAAGCTAAAAGGATACGATATCGGGAGAGTTGTGGAACTTACACCTGTTTACAAACCATCACTCCATTTTCTTGCCACAATGAGGATTAAAAAAAATATAGAACTCCACGAGAATTGTACTGCGATTATTCTTAACCAGAATATCATAGGTGATACAGTTGTTGAGATGAGAAACCCCGAAATAAAGGGATCTCCGCTCAAGGATAGAGATGTCATAGAAGGACTCGAATATGTAAATCTTGAGGCTGTTCTCACCGACGTCCATACTCTTCTTAATACCGTAAATGACACAGTTGGAGTTGTAAAAAACATATCTCTTGAGAGCAGGCAGAACATTCACAGTCTCCTTACGGATATGAGCGGCAGCGCGGCAAATGTAAACAACATACTTACCAATTCCCAGAAAGATATACTGGCAATTATCCAGTCATTCAGGGAGACTGCTATTACAATGCAGGAGATTTCTATTGAGTTAAAAAAACATCCGGTAAAATTTCTTATGAAAGGTAAGGATGATGAAAAGGGTGAGAGCGGCAATGCTGCCGCCCCGGAATAAAATCAGTCGATATTAATTGTCTCCTTTACTCTGTAGGGAGGCATTTTCTTTGTCTCATGATATATTCTTATCATAATTTCAGCGATAATGCCCATTTGTATAAAAAGTACACCAATTATTGCCAGCATAACAGTCATTAAAAGGAGCGGGTTACGTATCATATTGAGATGCAGGATGAACTTCATTGCAATCACGGATATCCCCGTTATAAAACCGAGGATAAGGATCACCACTCCTGTCCCGCCAAAGATATATATCGGTTTTGTTGAATATGATCCCATAAACTTTACGGTGATAAGATCAAGCAGGACCTTAAACGTCCTTTTTATCCCATACTTGGACTTTCCGAACTGCCGGGCATGATGCCCTACTGGAACCTCAGTTATCTTTGCTCCAATCCATGAGGCGTGAACAGGTATAAACCTGTGCATCTCGCCGTAAAGATTAACCTGCCGGAGAATATCACCCCTGTATGCCTTTAATGAACATCCAAGGTCATGTAAGGCTACCCCTGTAACTTTTGCTATCAGCCAGTTCGCAATCCTGGAAGGTATTTTTCTTGAAAAGAGTTTATCCTGCCTGTTGGCTCTCCAGCCGCTTACAACATCGTACCCTTCATCAATCTTTTCAAGGAGCTTCTCTATATCCTCAGGTTCGTTCTGGAGGTCTGAATCCATAAAAACTATAATTTCACCTATGGAATGGTCAATCCCGGCAGCCATTGCGGCAGTCTGGCCAAAATTTCTTCTGAAACGTACAAGCTTTACATGCTTATCTTTTGAAGAAATTTTTTTCAAAATTTCATAAGATGAATCTATACTTCCGTCATCAACAAAAATTATTTCATAGGTCCTGCCCAGTCTTTTAACAGCATCTGTTATAGCCTTATACTGTAATTCAAGGCTTTCCTCCTCGTTAAATACAGGGAGTAAGACTGATAGGTATGGTACTTTTTTTGCTGCTGCTTTCGTATTTTTTTTAACTGCTGCCATCCGTTTTCTCCAAAGGTATTCAGGTTGAGTAGATATTTTTATAGATACCTTTTTTTTTCAAGAGTAATTATTAATCATTATTAATTACTGAACATATATTTCAGTCTAAAATGAAATATTATATAACACTGCCCCGTTGACAATGGCAATAATAGAGTATTTTTTACTTTAAACAAGTTAAAGAATAAATACTGATTATTAATAATTTTATTGATAAAAAGCCTTATTGATTTTTTAAATTTTATAATTAAAAATATCCAGTTCTACCGGTACTATAAGAAGTGAGGATTTATGAGTAGAGAGGCAATTATTACATTAATTGAACCATTGAAAAACGCTGTATCCTGTTATGAAGATATATTAATGGAATATATTTCAAAAAATGGAGTACGAATAGTTGGCACAATTTTTCCCCTTATTCCGCCTGAAATTACATCTGCTTTTGTTATTGAAACTGTTAAGCTCCCTGAAACGATTATATCCGGAAGGATTCCGTTCTCTACGTTAAAAAAAATTTACAGTGCTGTTATTCTTCCTGAATCTCCAATGCCATGCTGTGCGGTAGATTTATCATCAGTTGAAGTTTACAGAGTAAAATATCCTTCAGGGTATGGAGAGGATGCGTCTGTTTCTCTCCACAATGAAACAGCCGCTATGCTTAAAAAAATTTTTGACATCGAACTGAAAAACATAGATATACCGACTCTCCAGAAGAAGTGTGAAACATTTGAAACATTAAGGAGGAGTATAAGGAGCCTGTCTTCTCTCCGCAATGAAATGAAAGGCATTATAACAAACGGGGAGCTTAACCTTGTTTTTGAAGTATCAACGATTTTTCCTCCTGATATTGCGCTACAGCTTATAACTCCACTCCTCGACACACTGCGTAGTAGAAATGTTGAACCGGTTGAGGAGAAAGTAAAAGCCCTTATTTACGGAGCAAGAGAAATTCCCTCTCATATTACCGATTTCATAGAGAAGAGCGGTATTGAACTTCAGGAAGATGACACATGTACAGGAAGGAGACTTTTTGATATATCACTCAATTCATCATCGGAATTTATATTCTATGAACTTCTTGATGCATACAGCTACAGGCCTATGTACCCATGTGTCAGAAAAGTTGAAGAACGGTATGAACTCCTGTATAAACTACTTAGAAATTACGGGATAAATCTTCTGATTTTCTATAAGGATGATATCTGCGGATTATCTTCAGGAGATATCAGTTACCTGCGGATCAGGATGATGAGAGACGGGATTGATCCGCTGGTAATTGACAACAATAATTATATTGAAGAGATAGACAACTATATGAGGAGAATATAATTATCTCCCCGCATTTTCGTAATAATCCATACTGACATTAAATGCCTCTTTAAGAAATAGATCCTTTTTAAGATCAACGAGGTTCCCGTTATGGTCAAACCTCATGCTCTGCTCCATCTCCTTCTCTTTTTTCCTGGAGATGTCAGATTCCTCTTTAAGGCTTATGGTCTTGTTCCTGATTTTCGCGCTGTATTCTTTAATCTTTTTTCTGAGCCCGGCATATTCGCCTTTTGATGTTCTTTCGTTCGAAACCGAATTCAAATTTTTTACTACCGAATCATTTACCATCCGGTATCTCCTGAACTGCGCTGAATCGATCTTCTCCCACTTAAGTGGATACTTGCTTTCACCTTCACTTATATCCCAGATAGAACTAAGATCAGGCACAACAACATCCGGAGCTATCCCTGTGAGCTGGTTTGAAGTGCCGCCGGGCTGATAAAAAATATGCGTAGTGATCTTTATTGCTCCGAGATTGCCTCTCAGTTCATTATATGACTGAACTGTCCCCTTTCCAAAAGTATTGCTTGACCCTATAATCAGTGCCCTTTTATAATCCTTCAGCGCTCCGGCAAGAATTTCAGATGCACTTGCGCTGAACCTGTCTATGAGGAGTACCAGTGGCCCTGAATAATATATCTCCGGATCATTATCATAATAAATTCTCGGCGGATTATTCCTGCTCATAACCTGGACAACCGGTCCCTCTTCAATGAAAAGCCCGGCAATATCGACAGCCTCGTCAAGACGCCCTCCGGGATTTCCACGCAGATCAACTATTATACCACTTACAGATTCATTTTTCAATTTTTCTATAAGTTTTCTTACATCACCCGCTGAACTCTTACCGGAATCATCATCCTTGTAGAATGACGGGAGCTTGATATACCCTATTTTATAAGATTTGCCACTTCTTGCCATTACCTGGATAGAAGACTTTGCCTCACTATCTTCAAGTTTAATTTCCTCTCTGACAATTGTTACGGTTTTTCTCTCAGCTTTAACTCCATTGACGCTATCCCTGTGGATAGTAAGAGTTACTGATGTTCCCTTCTCTCCCCTGATCAGTTTCACAACATCACGCAGGTCCATATCTATTACATCAACCGCATCACCCTTATCCTGTGCCACTGCCATGATTTTATCATTGGGCTTAAGCTGCATGTTTTCAGGAAGTTTATATGCAGCTCCACCGGCAATAATCGATTCCACTATAACAAATCCATCCTCGGATTTAAGCCTGACACCAATACCTTCAAGTTTGAGTTTCATCGATATATCAAAGTCCTGACTCTCTTCATATGAAAGATAATTTGTATGAGGGTCAAGAGAAGTGGTAACTGAATTCAGAAAAATTTCCAGAAGCTTTCCTTCATTAATCTCCTCCATCCTTTTTCTGGAAAGGAGATATTTCTTTTCAAGTTTCTGTTTTGCCTCTTCAAGGCTCTTGCCTGTGCTTACATAATTCAGGAGCTGAAGCTTTAAATTTTTTCTCCACCTTTCGGTCATGTCAGCTTTATCCGCCGCAAAAGGGACCTTCTCCCTATCCGCGATAAATGTTTCATCTTTTGTAAAATCGTAATTCTCCTTCATTAATTCATCAAAGAGAAGCATGGATTCATCATACCTGACTTTATAGACTTTATAAATATCATAAACCGCCCTGTAATCACCCAGCGCAATATAATCATCAAACATAAGTTCATGCTTTGAAAAATCCCTGATGTCTGACTGATAAAAGTAGTATTTGCCATAATCAAGGCTATCTATATAATTGTTGAATATTCTTTTTGAAATATTATCATCAAGAGTATTATAGTGGGCATGAACAGCAAGGACCTGATTGATAAGGTACTGCATATCAGTCTGTTTAAGGCCCTCTGATTTTTTAAAGCATGAAAATATAATTATCAGAGCAAGAAACGGTACTAATCCTTTTTTGAACATTAAAAACTCCTGAAAAAAAAATTTCGAGCAGGTTCTATACCTGTCCGGTAAATACTCCGGATGCAGATCATTATAACCGGGAGAGAATTGTATATTAAAAAATTTAATATTAAAGCCAGGGTAATTAAGTTGACACTGTTATTCTTTAATAACGCATCATTATAAATAAGTTTAATAAAATTTCAAGGTATTTTTTAATGGTTCTCCTGA
Source organism: uncultured Leptospirales bacterium (assembly GCA_964625825.1). Taxonomy (GTDB): domain Bacteria; phylum Spirochaetota; class UBA4802; order UBA4802; family UBA5550; genus UBA5550. The sequence continues at coordinate 7,827 of CAZVFJ010000048.1, forward strand.
ATAGTTCACCTGTTATTTTTTTATTGACACCCGTTCCAGCGGGGACATTTTTAAGGTTATTACCCGGAGGAATTAATGCTTTATAAAAACGGCCTTAAAGAACTTTCAATCCTTTTAATTGAAGGGAAGATCTCCTCAAAAGAGATTGCAGAATCCTTGATTAAAAGGATAAATGAAAAGAATAAAACACTTAACGCATATATAACAGTTGATGAAGAGACCCTCTTAAAACAGGCGGCTGAATCAGATTTGAGAAGAGCTTCGGGTAAAACTCTCTCACTATATGACGGGATTCCTGTTGCTGTTAAAGATAACATTAATACAGAAGGTGTAAGGACAACCTGCGCGTCAAAAATTCTGGAGAACTTCATCCCTCCATTCAGCGCCACTGTATATGAAAAGATGCTCAGTAAGGGCATGCTCCTTCTTGGAAAAACAAATATGGATGAATTCGCAATGGGCTCATCTACAGAAAATTCATATTTCGGCCCGGTAAAAAATCCATATGATTACGAAAGAGTTCCCGGGGGGAGCTCCGGCGGATCCGCTGCCGCTGTAGCAGATTTTATGGCTCCGGCTGCACTTGGTTCTGACACAGGCGGTTCCATCAGACAGCCGGCAGCTTTCTGTGGCGTAACAGGGATAAAACCGACATACGGAAGAGTATCACGCTACGGGCTAGTGGCTTTCGCATCATCGCTGGATCAGATCGGAACATTCGGAAGGAGTGTTGAGGATGCGGCTTCCCTCCTCCAGGTAATATCAGGGTATGACCCAAAGGATTCAACATCAATTAACCGTCCTGTTGATATTGATGCAGATAAATTAAGCTCCGGGATAAAAGGAATAAAGCTCGGACTGCCTGCTGAATACTTCAAAGGAATAGACCCGGATATAAAAAATATTATTGAAAATAAAATAAGAGAACTTGAAAAACTCGGTGCCGAGATTATTCCGATCAGCCTGAAGTATACAGAATATGCGATACCGGTCTATTACCTTATCGCAACCGCAGAAGCTTCATCAAACCTGGCGCGCTACGACGGAATAAGATATGGCTACAGATCTCCCGAAGCAAAAGACCTCACTTCACTTTATACAATGACAAGGAGCGAAGGATTCGGGAAGGAGGTCAAAAGGAGAATTATCCTCGGTACATTCTCTTTAAGTTCAGGTTATTATGATGCGTACTACCTTAAGGCCCTTAAAGGGAGACGCCTGATTATTGAGGATTTTAAAAACGCTTTCTTATCTGTTGATGCTATTATATCTCCTGTGACAACTACAACAGCTTTTAAACTTGGAGAGATGTTGAGCGATCCACTTCAGATGTATATATCTGATTTACTGACTATTTCGGCGAACCTTGCCGGCATACCTGCACTTTCTATACCCGTGGGGATCGACAGTAAAGGTCTTCCTGTTGGGCTTCAGATAATGGGAAACCATTTTCAGGAGGAGAAGATACTACGTATAGCCGGTGTAACGGAAAAAATCTGTGATAAAATTTCACCTGATTAATAGTTTTATACTCTCTTTGATCTTCCTTTCGGGATGCAGATCCTATGATGTGCTGACAATCGAGAGAAAAATCAAAACAGATACAAACAGCGGATACAATATCATTTTTTATACCGAAAAGAATAAAGTCTTAACAAAAAAAAATACTGTCCATGCATCTCACGTTTATTGGACAGAGAGATATTTAACAGGGAAAAAGATAACCGGTCCCGCAGGTAATATTATAAAAAAAGGAATTGAGGAAGCACTTCAGGGGAATTTTACTGAAGCAGAATTTCTATTCAAAGAAACAGGCGACCTTATATCTGATAGTTCTATCCAGAACAACTTAGCTGTTGTTTATGAGGCTTCAGAAAGATACGATGAAGCTTTTTGTATGTACTCAAGGGCTATTCTTATTGCACCTGATAATAATAATTTAAAAAGAAACTTTCTTTTATTTGTGAATCAAAATTACGAAGAAAAGAAAGAATCTTTAAAAAAAAGAAAAGGTAATTAGATGCTTACAGACAATTTTTTACGAAAACATACATACCTCAGGGTATCTGTTACAGACAGATGTAATCTGCGATGCAGATATTGCATGCCCCCTGACGGAGTAGAGCTCCTCCCTCATGATGAAATTTTAAGGAATGAGGAATTCGTAAAAATTATCGGGATTTTTCTCAAAACGGGTGTAAATAAAGTCCGCTTTACCGGTGGGGAGCCCCTTGTAAGAAAAGGATTCATGGATATAGTATATGATACACACCGGTTAAACCCGGAAACAATTTTATGCCTTACAACAAACGGCATTCTTCTTGGTGAATATATTGATGATTTAAAAAAATGCGGAATGAAAAAGTTCAATATCAGCCTTGATACGTTGGACAGGCAGAGATTTATTGATATAACCGGACGGGATTACTTTGATGCAGTAATTGCCAATATAGAAAAAACACTCGAGGATGACTCACTCGATGTAAAAGTCAATGCAGTTCTCCTGAAAGAAACGCTTTCAGAGATAGATAACTTCCTTGAATATTTTACGGGGAGGAATATGACTCTGCGTTTTATTGAAAGGATGCCGGTTACTGAAGATGAACGGCATGAATTTATACCATCTGATGATCTGGTTGAAGTTCTGGCTTCGAAGGGTGAACTGATTAAACGTGAAACAGAAAAATCTGACGTCTCAACGAGATACGATATTAAATATAAAGGAAAGCTTCTTAAGATAGGAATAATCCCGCCTGTTACACATAAATTCTGTTCTTCCTGCAACAGACTCAGACTTACTTCTGAAGGGAACATGATGACATGTCTGCATTCAGAGGCAAGGTATAACCTTAGAAATCTTATAAGAGAAAATGTATCAGAAGATAAAATTATAGATTATATCTCCGCCGCAGTTAAGGAGAAATGGAAAAACCACAACATTGAATGTACAGCTGACAACAGAGGATGCCGTTCTCTCACCGCGGGAACAAAAGCAATGTCCAGCATCGGGGGGTAATTATCTGAAAGCCGCAAGTTCTCCGGTTCTGTTTTTTCCAATCATATTCATAAAATGAACCGTATCAGCCCTTAATCGGTTCCCGATATTTTCCGGCTTTAAAAGATCAAGGTCCATCATAATATTGCTGCGTACCCGCATGAACTGCGCGGAATAATAAAACCATCCGCCATAATTTCTATCGTATATCAGGTATTTGTAAATATGATAATCACCAGGTTCAAAGACCTTAAGGCCGAACCTTGATACAGCAGATGATGAGATACTGACAGATGAAATAATGTTTCCCCTCCGGCAGGTATCATTTTTAAACGGGATTAGACCAAGCCTGTTATCCCTTATAAGAAAACCTGAAGAAATCCTTTCACCTGCCGAATCCCTGACTATAACCTGACTACTTAAAAGTCTGCTTTCTGTTATAAGGACACGATTCCCGGATACAGTACGTGAGTAATACTTCATCCCCTGTAATCTGCCAAAATCAACAAGAGCATTAAAAGCCTTTTTGCCCACCCCTCCATCATCTCTGAAAAAACATTTTTCAACCGCCACTACACTGAAGTCTGAAGGATTCACTGGAGGTACCGGGCTCCATCTGTTAAATGGATTTACCATGCCATGAAGTGATACCACACCCTTCTCTTCGATTCTGGCATATGTAAAAATTACGCCCTTTTTTACAGCTTCGATCTCATGCTTAGAAAATAGCGAGCTTAACCTGATTTCAGCCGATGAGGATTCAACCGGGAACAGGAGAAAAAATAATATTAGCAGAAAGAGTGCCTGATTTTTTTTAAAAAAATCACCGGCAGTAAAGGGGATACGACACTTCATTTTAGCCTATATTCCTCTAATTGTGCATTTCCCGGCAAATTTAAGGACTTCATCTCTCATAAGATGAAGATATGGAACCGGGTAAGGGGAAATTTTTTCAGCATCAGGATCAAGGAGAGTATGTATATTGACAAACTGCTGGAGGAACCAATTTTTTACTTTCCCCACTGAATTTCCTATTAGAGTTATATCCTCAAGAGTAACAAATCCAGGGACACATGTGGTTCTTATTTCATAATCAGTTTCTGAGGAACGGATACTATCCAGGGTTGAGATTAACTTATTAAAGTCAGCATCAACTCCCGTAAGAGAACTGTATTTCCCGGGAGAGGTTTTTACATCTACCGCTATATAATCAACAAGCTTATCTTTCAGACATTCCCGAATTACCGAAGGCAAAAATCCATTTGTATCGAGCTTAACCAGGAAGCCTTCATTTTTTATTCTTGCGAGAAATGGCAGAAGATCCCGGTCAAGTGTTGGCTCCCCTCCGCTGACGGTTACGCCGTCAATGAGACCCTTTCTCTTCTTCAGAAATTGAAAAACAACTTCATCATCAATTTTTTCAAATTCATCTGAATTAAGAGCGAGAGCCGGGTTATGGCAGTATCCGCACCGCAGGTTGCATCCTCCGGTAAAGATTACAGCGGTCACCCTGCCGGGATAATCCACAAGGGAGGTTTTAGACAGCCCTCTTATATTCATCATAAGCCACGGTTTTCATACATTCACAGGGATCTACCA
>CAZVFJ010000048.1:12430-16524 GCA_964625825.1 uncultured Leptospirales bacterium
TTGATTTACCGGCCTGAAATACCCGACAACACGCGAATAAACCTCAACCGGAACCACCAGACGTTTTTTTTCCATATTATGTCTCCTGTAAATAGTTTAAAATAAATTTTACACGCCGCTTTTGACCGTGTATAAAAGTTAACGCATAAAGCTTCTTTGTTTTATATATCGACCTCTATCCCATATTTAAGAAGTTCTTCCGGGGAATGATCGTAGGGACAGTATTTGTGCTCCCCGGTTAGATAGCCGTGGATAGGACAAATACTGAAAGTCGGGGTCAGAGTAAAATAGGGGAGCGCATAGTTTTCTGCAATCCTCTTAACAAGGGTTTTTACCACCTCTATATCATCGATCTTTTCGCCAAGGAAGAGGTGAACAACAGTACCCCCTGTGAATTTAGTCTGAAGTGCATCCTGATGATCAAGTACTTCAAAAAGATCATCTGTATAAGAGACCGGGAGATGAACTGAATTTGTATAATACGGCTCATTCTTCCCTGCTGTTATAATATCAGGGAAGGACTCTTTATCCGCCCGTGCAAACCTGTAAGTAACTCCCTCTGCCGGAGTAGCTTCAAGATTATAAAAATGGCCTGTCTCCTCCTGAAACTTCATGATCCTGTCTCTCATAAAATCCAGGACTTTTATAGCAAAAGTTTTACCCTCAACAGAGGATATATCCGTATTCAGAAAATTAAGGCACGCCTCATTCATCCCAACAAGTCCGATTGTCGAGAAATGATTACCCCAGAATTTTTTATCTCTTTCGTAAACTCCTGAAAGATAAAATTTTGTATAAGGGTAAAGATCACTTGAAGTAAAATTTTCAAGGGCTTTTCTCTTTATTTCGAGAGAATTTCTTGCAAGCAGCATAAGTTTTTCAAGGCTTGAGAAAAACTCCTCCTCTGTCTCTGAAAGATACCCGAGCCTCGGGAGATTTATAGTGACAACACCGATACTTCCTGTAAGTGGATTTGCCCCGAAGAGCCCCCCTCCCCTTTTGCGGAGTTCCCTGTTGTCAAGCCTGAGGCGGCAACACATTGAGCGCGCGTCTTCAGGGTCCATGTCTGAGTTGATAAAATTTGCAAAATATGGTATGCCATAGCGGGCTGTCATCTCCCACACCCGGTTGAGTTTAGGGTTGTTCCAGTCGAAATCTTTAGATATGTTATATGTAGGAATCGGGAATGTAAATATCCTGTTCTTTGCATCACCTTCTGAAAGACATTCCGCAAAGGCCGAGTTAAACATATCCATCTCTTTCTGAAATTCGCCATATGTCTTGTCCATCAATTCTCCGCCAATAACTGCGTAGTCATTGGCAACAGTTGATGGAGGATTAAGATCAAGAGTTACATTAGTAAATGGAGTCTGAAATCCCACTCTTGTGGGTATATTCATATTAAATACAAATTCCTGAAGTGACTGTTTCACATCATCGTAGTTCAGCTTGTCATAGTAGATAAAAGGAGCAAGATATGTATCAAAATTAGCAAATGCCTGCGCCCCGGCTGATTCTCCCTGAAGTGTATAGAAAAAATTTACCACCTGACCCAACGCGCTCCTGAAATGTTTTGCAGGTTTGCTCTCAACTTTTCCAGCCACTCCGCTGAACCCCTTAACCAGAAGGTCCTTCAGGTCCCACCCCACGCAGTAAGCCGAAAGCAGTCCCAGGTCATGAAGATGAAAGTCGCCGCTCACATGCTTTTCTCTTATCTCAGGGGGATAGATTCTTTCAAGCCAGTACTTTGCTGTGATAGATGTTGAGATATGGTTATTCAGCCCCTGGAGAGAATAGCTCATATTGCTGTTTTCGTTTACGCGCCAGTCTGACCTGTCGAGATAATTGTCAATAAGTTCAAGACCTTCGTTAAGAAGATCTTTGCTCTCCCTTATCCTTCTGTGCTGTTCCCTGTATAGAATATATGCCTTTGCAACCTTGGCATGACCTCTTTCAATGAGCATTTTCTCAACGAGGTCCTGTACATTTTCAACTGTAGGAATCCTTCCATCCTTATATACAATATTTAATATATCTACAACTGATTTTGAGACTGTTTCTGCCATTTCACGACTTGTCCCGCCGACAGCTTTTGCGGCGTTGAACACAGCGTCAGTAATTTTATCCGCGTCAAAAGGGGATATCCTTCCATCCCTTTTACGTATGTACAGGATTTCCGAATCAGTTTTCATCAGGATTGAACCTCATTGTAAAAAAATACCATAAACACAAGATGCATCACATCTTCATATTTTCAGGAAGAAGATAGCGCTTTTATGATTGTTTGTCTGTCTGTTACCGCAGGTCATGCTGTAAGTGCACTTATTTAATTAATTATATTTTTATCTGATTCAACATTAAAGTCAACCAAAAATATTATGTCTCAAGAAAAAATATAATAAATTTTCCGAATCTACCGATAATATAAGCAGACAGATTTAATTTATCTGCCTAAATGGACAAACAAGATGGAGTCGGTTATGAAAAGAAAATTATTAGTAATTACAACTATTTCTCTTTGTGTTTTTATTTTTATGGCAAGTTCAAGGGCTATGTATAGTTCATCAGTAATAGATAAGGTCAAACCCTCTGACGAAGATATCCCGGCAGGATTTGTATATGGACAGATACCCGGATTTGCAAAAAATCTTTTAAAATCCAACCCATGGAATTTTGACTACGACGCAATAAAAAAGATGACCAGTAGAATTTATCCCGGTGGTGAATACAGCCGTGTATCCGGAATTCATATGACAATTCTTGCAAAACAGAAAAATCCTTTCAGAGATGATATAGTCTGTTATGTAATGATCTTCAGAGATAAAAAATCAGCTTCTGAAGAGCTTACAAAGCTTGGAGAACTTGTAAATAATAATAATGACCGCTCAATTCTTCTGGAAAAGGACAACCTGGCGATATACCTCTTTGTTGACGACGTTAACAATTATCAGCATATAAAAGATATGTCTCAAAACCTTCAGAAGAAACTTGACGCAATCTGATTTTCATATCAGGCAAATATCGCCCGCGAATTAAATATAACAGAACCAGTATTTACGATAAAAGAAAAAAGGCTGACCTGAAATGGCAGCCTTTTTCTGTTAGCCACGGAGGATTCCTCCAGCAATTATAAAATTCCTGCCATCCTTAATTTTCGTAATCTCCCGAATGAAGAGTCTTATCGATCTCATAACCGACAGGAGCATGCAAATATTTGAATGGCTGCTGCAGTCCCTTGCAGAGCCTGCTGTTACGTTCTGACTCATCAAAGAAATCCTTAATAACTTCCATCATGTTAAGAGAAATTCCTACATATGGATGCCTTGTATGCTCTCTTCCGGAATCTTCATAATCAGTATAACCGCGTGTATAATAACCGAAATCAAGCATTACATATTTCATAAACTCGGGAATATCCCATCCGATTGCCTTAAAACCCGCAAGCTTAAAGTTAATCATATATTTATGCCCGCTATAATCACCTGTTACATGAAATTTTTTCCGTCCCCTTGATTCATCGAGAAAATTATCTGTAGGCCAGTATTCCCATGAAAAACCGATAAATTCATCGGCAACCGGGAAAGCCTCAAGAACAGTACCAAGTCCAACTCCCATCCAGTCAAATATTAAATCCTGGGTGCTGAAGCCATATTTACTTGAAGTACCATCCCCTAACTCAATAAGAAGACCCACACTGGCAGCTGTAGCCGTCGAAACTATCAGAGCTTCTTTCCTGTTTTCAAGTGTATATTCAAAAAGATTATTAAAGCCTCTCTGCAAAACATAATGAGCCCACATATGGCCTAGTTTGTCTGCACCACCTGATGGAGTATCCGCACCGAACCAGCCTTCATTCTTAGCGTCGAAACCTTTTTCACCCCAATCCCAGGCTTCAGAACCGTAATAATATGTAACCGCAATGCTTCCAAAAATCATCCCATATGTAAGATTTCTTTTGAATGAACTATTACTTGAAGTTTCCGTGCTTTCTGAAATTTTATTCTCTTCAGATACTGTTAAATTCTCCTGTGAAAAAATCGGAATCTGTAGATTTATAAAAATTGCAGCAAATAATAAAGATAATATTATTTTTC
>CAZVFJ010000049.1:0-16391 GCA_964625825.1 uncultured Leptospirales bacterium
CGTTTGGGCCGATTATACCAATCTTGTCTCCACGCATTATTGTCGTGGAAAAATCTTTTACGAGAAGCTCATCGCCGTATCCAAAACTTACATTTTCAGCTTCAATGACAAGCTTACCGGAGCGTTCCGCCTGGTTCAGGTCAAGCCGAACCTTCCCCTGCTGTTCAATACGCTTATTCCTCTCAATCCGCATCATCTTGAGCGCCCGCACACGCCCCTCGTTCCTTGTACGCCTCGCTTTAATCCCCTTTCTAATCCAGATCTCCTCCTGCGCGAGTTTCCTGTCGAACAGATTATTCTGCTGTTCTTCGGCATCAAGCCAGGCCTCCTTCCGTTTCAAAAATGTTTTGTAGTCGCACTTCCAGTCAAAGAGGTTCCCCCTGTCTATTTCAAGTATCCGGTTCGCAACTTTCTGCATAAATGCCCTGTCGTGAGTTACAAAGAAAAGAGTCCCTTCATAACGGAAGAGAAAATCCTCCAGCCATCTGATTGAATTTATATCAAGATGATTTGTAGGTTCATCCAGGAGGAGTATGTCAGGTTCATTTACAAGCGCACGGGCAAGGAGTACTCTTCGCTTCATTCCCACGGAGAGTGAATCAAACTGCAGATTAGGATTAAGAGACATCTGAGATATCACTTTATCTATCTGCGCAATATGTTTCTTTTCAAGAGCCGCGTCATGTATATCGTCAGGATTATCGGTTATCCCCGTAGTAAGAATTTCATAAATAGTGCCGGATATATAATCAGGAACATCCTGCTGAAGCATAGCTGTGCGAAGATTTTTCTCACGGAAAATTTCACCTGAATCAGGTTCAATCATACCATTCATCATCTTCATCAATGTGGATTTACCGGCACCGTTTCTGCCAAGAAGAGTAATCTTCTCACCTTCATGTATCTGAAAATTCAGCTTATCCAGCAGATTCGGTCCGCCAAATGAGAGTGTAACATCCTGAAAATTTATCAGTGCCATATATTATAGAGCAATCCTGTTATGACCGTGATACATACTGTCACGGAGTTTTTTTATATCTTCATGATTAACATACTCTTCAAAAGCCATTCGCCTGTCAATCACTCCGTCGGGTGTAATTTCAATAATCCTGTTTGCTATTGTATTTACAAATTCATAGTCGTGTGAAGTGAACAGAATTACCTCCGGGAATTTGACAAGCCCGTTATTGAGGGATGTTATAGCTTCAAGGTCAAGGTGGTTTGTAGGTTCATCAAAAATCAGCGCGTTCGCTCCTGAAAGCATCATTCTGGAGAGCATACATCTAACCCTCTCGCCACCGGAGAGTACTTTCACACTTTTCAGCGATTCCTCTCCCGAAAATAGCATACGCCCGAGAAATCCTCTGGCATAAGACTCATCGGGATTTGTTGTAAACTGTTTAATCCATTGGAGAACGCTTTTATCATCCTCAAAATAGCTGCTGTTCTCTTTCGGGAAGTATGATGTTGTGATTGTCTCTCCCCACCTAAATGTGCCTGAATCGGGTTTCAGCTCTCCCATCAGGATCTGAAAGAGTGTTGTCTGTACTATGTGACTATATGCAAGGAAGACTATCTTGTCATCTTTATTCAAAAGGAGATTAAAATCCTTCAGTACATGCTCACCTTCAACAGTTTTATTGAGATTTTCAATTTCAAGGATTACTTTCCCTGTTTCGCGGAGAGGTTTAAAATCAATGAATGGATATTTCCTTGATGAAGGCCTGATATCTTCAAGAGTAAGTTTTTCAAGGAGCTTCTTCCTTGAAGTAGCCTGTCGCGCCTTTGATGCGTTAGAACTGAACCTTTCAACGAATGACTGAAGTTCCTTTCTCTTATCTTCGATTTTTTTATTTTCATCACGCTTCTGCTGCATCGCAAGCTCACTCGCCTGAAGCCAGAAAGAATAGTTTCCTACATATATAGCAATTTTTCCAAAGTCTATGTCAGCAACATGAGTACATACATTGTTAAGAAAATGCCTGTCGTGGCTTACAACTATTACAGTATTATTAAAATCTATAAGGTAGTTTTCGAGCCAGTTTATCGATTCTATATCAAGATGGTTTGTAGGTTCGTCAAGGAGGAGTATATCCGGACTGCCGAATATCGCCTGGGCGAGGAGAACTTTGACTTTGTCACCGCTTTCGAGCTCCTTCATTTTCTTTCTGTGAAGGTCTTCGGTTACACCAAGGCCGGACAGGAGTGTTGCAGCTTCCGTTTCAGCTTCGTACCCGTTAAACTTCTCCACAAGCTCTTCAAGCTCAGAGGCTCTCATCCCGTCTTCATCAGTAAAATCTTCTTTTGTATATATTTCATCCCTTTCACGGAGGACATCATACAGTTCTTTGTGTCCCATAATTACTGTGTCTATTACTTCAAATTCATCAAATGCAAACTGATCCTGCCTGAGAATCGCAATCCTTTCACCGGGGTCTACAAGCACCTCCCCTTCAGTCTGCTCAATCTCTCTTGAGATGATTTTTAAAAAAGTCGATTTACCTGAACCATTCGCGCCGATGAGACCGTAACAGTTCCCCGGCCTGAACTTGATATTTACATCCTTAAAGAGAATTCTCTTACCAAATGCGAGTTTTAAATTATTTACTGATAACATTGCACCTGCTCTGATTTAATTATTTTCTATTGATTTATATGATCAATCTGCACTGAAGCTCTCCAAGACAATCTTAATGAATGGGATTTACCGATGATAAAAAGTCTGATGTTTTAAGTGCATTATATGACAAATCATTGATATGGCTGATGCTGTCAATACATTTTAGAATCAAGAAAACATTCAACAGATTGAAAATATATAATAAAAAATATTTAAAAGTAATTTTTCACTTGTCTACTTTTGTAATTTAATTAATTGGATCTTATGGACAGATTTTTTGACTCAGATACAAACAATAACCAGCACTTTAAAAATTCATTTGAAGATTTGTACAGCTATATCAATGCAATTCCAGCACTATTTTGGAGTATTGACGTTGTTAAAAACAGGATTGAATACCTGAACAAATATGCCCTGCCGGGCCTTGGTGAAAATTCAACATTAATCATAAAAAATCCCGATTTTACATATAGTATAATACTCAACGAGGACAGGCACATCTTTGAAAGATTCATAAAGAACATCAGGGAACACAAAGCCGGGCGTGCCGTATTCAGAATTAAACTATATGACGGAACAATCAGATGGCTGAAAATTGTCGGAAACCAGGATGTCTATAAAACAAACTTTTACGTAGGTTATATTATGGATATAACCGAAACAGCTGTATTTATCAAATCTATCGATAACTCTGAAGCAAGAATAATTAAAAGAATTAACCTTTTTGATAATCCTGTTGCTCTTTTTATTTTTGATGACAAAAAGATGATCGGTTGCAATAAACATTTTAAAAAACTTTTTTCTCTAAACGATGAACAGTCCAAATCTATATCTCTTTTAGATTTTATTTCAGAAAATTCAACTAAATATCTAAGTAATATATATGAAGAAATTATTTTTTCAGGCAGATGGAGGGGAGAACTGTCATTCAAAACTCTTTCGGGTGAAAATTTTCTATCTGATACTTCAATAAGACCGATACATATTGAAGGTAAAAATCTTCTCTGGATTTCCATTTACAATAACCCTGAAAAACCACTCAAATCATTTCCTCCTGCAGAAACAGAAAAGACTGTAGAGCTTGACCTTAAATCAATAAACCGTGAAGCCCTTGCAGCAGCCAGAAAAAAAAATATTACCCAACTACTTGAAGTAATTCTTAAGAATCAACCGATAGAAGGACTGGCAAATGCCATACTCTATTCGGATATACATGCTGGTGAAGGGAAAGTTATTGTACAGGGTGCCGGTGAAGCTTTTAATTCACTGCCACCGGCTTACACATACTCTTTTGAAGGAACAATCGCGGAAAATATTCTAAAATTCAACCTTGATTATATTATTGTTGAAAATACTTTTGAAAGCATTAAACCGGTTGACTGGGCTATATTTATTCCAAGCGGTATTAAATCTTATTTCGCAAAACCTTTCTACAACAATGAAGAACTTGTCACGGTGCTTATATTCTGTTCAACTGAACTATCCGTTTTTAATGAAAACAATATTAAATCATATGATCCAATTTATTCCCTGTTTGTAAACAACCTCGAAATTCTAAAAAAACAGAAAGTATAATCAACCGGTAGAACCTATTCTTAATTAATATTTTCAAAAAAATTTTTTTATTGCATCCCCCATTCTGTAACTTTTTATTATATAAATTCAGAAATTATTCTCTGACTTTTTTTATCCACGCTCTCTCTTGTGACAGGAATATACAATTTTATTTTACACACTGAATAATATTGTTAATAATTATTACTGAAATATATTATATAATAAGCAGATAAAATTTTTTATTGAAAGATTAGGAAGGAGTAATAATGAGCAAAAAAAAATATACTAAAATCTCCACAAAATATCTAAGACAGATCATACCGGTAACAACACTCGCTTTTATATGTTTCGGATTGATTTCATATTTTCTTGTAAGAAATGATAACGAAGAATCTTACCGTAAAACGGCAAAAATTATCACAAAGCAGACTAATGCTGCCCTTAAAAACTGGATTGATGATCAGATTGTCATCGTGCAGACTATAGCGTCCGAACCCAGGGTAATAAAAGCCTGCGCTTATCCGTCAAACCCGGTACTTGTTGCAGAAGCCGATAACTATCTTGAATCACTGCATAAAAGATATCCACATTATGAAAATCTCCCCCTTGCTGCTAAAATACCGGAGAATCAGAGTTTTACTGTTATGGTTAACGGCCAGCCAAGAGTTATAAAAAACGGACAATTTTTCAGCGATACGGTCAAGGGTAATACCATCGGTAAAGCAGGGATGCAGTTCCAGTATATACAGGAGACTTTTAAAGGTAAGCCCTACTATATCAGCAATGTTTACCCGAGTATACTCAGAGGAAATCCGATCTTCGTTGTAGCAGCACCTGTAATTCAAAACGGACAAGTGGTAGGAGCAGCGATTATAGCTCCCCAGATGGATTATTTTACCAAACGTTTTGTTGATGTCAATACGCTGGGGAAAACAGGGCGTATGTCAATGTTTGATTCAGAAGGAATGATTATTGCCCATCATAAAAAAGAGGTAATTCTTAATGATAAAATAAAGAATAGTAATATTTCTGTTCTTTCTAAAGCTCTTAATGGCACCCATTATTTCACGGAATACTTTGACGGAGCGGATAAAGTATTTGTTATTTCGAAATTTGATTCAAAGGACATGTTTCTTCAATATGACTGGTATATCAGTTTCACACAGAATAAAGATGAAATTATTCAACAGGCCAAAGGATTCTTATTTGCTACAATAATTTTTATTATTATCATTAGCGCCATTCTGATTGCTTTCATATATTATCTGACAAAAAAAATCATGGTAAAACCACTGAATGATGTGCTTAATGTAGCGAATATAATGTCAAAAGGAAATCTGGATGTTAATATTGAATCAGAAAATAATGATGAAACAGGGCAGATGCTTGAGGCTATGAGTAATATGGTTCAGCAGCTCAGAAAAATTGTAGGTGAAATTCAGAAGACTACGGTTAACCTTGCCTCCTCTTCTGAAGAGATGTCCGCATCCTCTGAATCTTTCGCGAGGAATTCACAGGACCAGGCCGCTTCAGCTGAGGAGATAACAGCAACTGTGGAAGAAATTTCAGCTGGCATGGACAGTATTTTTCAGAGTACCGTTGAACAATTCGCCAGCATGAATAACCTCATACTGAAAATTGATGATTTCACAAAAACAACAAATCTCATGGGGGAAACAACAAAAGACTCCCTGAAACTGACTATTGAAATTGAATCTGAAGCAAAAGCCGGAAACGAATCCTTAAATAATATAAATCATAGTATGCAGAAAATTACAGAAAGCTCAGGAGCAATGACAAATATCGTAAATATAATAGGAGGTATTTCTGAGCAGATAAACCTCCTGTCTCTGAATGCCGCTATTGAAGCAGCCAGGGCCGGAGAAGCAGGCAGAGGCTTTGCAGTTGTTGCTGACGAAATATCAAAACTTGCCGACGAAACAGCTTCCAGTATAAAAAATATTGAAACATTCATCGGCCAGAATGATAATGAAATAAAGAAAGGTTTAACTATAGTGGAAGAATCAATTTCCACGATAACAAAGATCATCAGCTTTATCGGGTCTATTACTGATGTAATAAACCGTATTTATACATTTATGCAGCAGCAGATAAATGCTAATTCGGAAATCTCTTCAGAGGTTATGAAAGTAAGGGACCGGTCAGAATCAGTAAAAATAGCTATTGAAGAACATAAAATCGCCATTCAGGAGATATCTTCTTCAATTACAAGTATAAGTACCCTTACTCAGAACAGTGTTGAAGGAGCAGAAGAAATGGCTGATAATTCACGCAGTGTAGCTGTCATGGCTGACAACCTGAAGAAGTCGATTGATTTCTTCAATGTTTAACAAGCGTCCGTTTTTATTATTAATATATAACATTATATAAACTTTTTAGTTGTTTATATAACCACTTGATATTTTAATCCAGATTCCTCTTCATTTATTTTAATTACAGATTCAATTCTGTAATTAAAATAATTTTTCAATAATAATTCCTGAATATATACGCCGGCCGCCGTCGAAGGCGGTAGTAATTGAGCATTTTTTACCATAAATAACTTAAGTAATAAATACTGATAATTTTTTATTAAAAATATAAAAAATTTTTTTACCTGATTTTATATATATTATAAAAAATATTTTGGATAAATCGGGTAATTTGTTAAATGTTTATAAAAGACATTAATTGGCTTATACAGAAAATAATCAGATATAATCCCGCAAATAACATCCGTTATTGTAATGCTATACCATTAGAACTAAGGCTTCCCGGAACAGAAACCCCTTCACTCCCTGCAAAAGAGGTTTTCTATGATTAACCGTAAAGAACTTATCACATCTATTTTCAATAAAAAAAATCTGGTTAAAATCATTGATTCATTTCTGCCAGTAGAACTTCCAGCCGGCAAAGAAGCTAATGAAATTTCTGAACTCACAGGTGAAATGCTTTATTTCGAGGCAATGGAACTGGGGATCGATCCAGCCACTATACCTTATGATGAATTACAGAAGAGAGTGAATATGCAAATAAAAAATACAATGTATGAACAAACTCCATCAGAATCCGGCACTACTAAATCCAGTAATTTTATTATTGGATAAAAAAAGTTTAAAGGAGGTTACCATGGAAAATTATGGTAAAAATTACCTGGAGGAACGGAAACTGGTTAAACGATGGAAAGGGCCGATCCCCGCCATTGTCGGCCTTCTGTTTACCCTAGCATTATTCTACATAACATGGTGGATTTTTCAGGACCCGCGTGGATGGTTGAGGATGTACACACCTTATGTGGGTTATATGTACACAAGATGGTGGCTTATTGTACTCATCTGGATGGTCTACCTTTTCAACTACTGGCCCTTTAAAAAAGAATGGGTTTTTAAAACACACCCGGTTATAAAGGGAGTGGTACTCACCGCTATTTCAGCAGTTGTACTGATTGTTCTGATCAAGGTATTTTTTGAAGGCATTCTGGGAAACTACGGCTTAGCTTATTTTAATCCGGCCAAGCTGACAAGACTGCCGGGAGTAACTGAATTTTTTGCTATTGAGTATTCAGCGCTTGCATGTCTCATGTTCGCAGCAATAGCATCATGGCTGAGTCCGTCCTGGGTAGTGGCCTGTGAAGAGGCTCCATGGCAAAAACTGCCGCAACCGGCAAAAGGTTTCAGCATGTGGGTGGTTACTTTCTTCTTGAGTACAATTGTTTATTTTATCACAATGCACTCACACATGGGTATACTTTACTATCCATGGCAATACTTCACGTCAATAGCGCCTCCCTACTGGGAACACTTTGCTGATACTGTTTCAGGTAACTTTCATGTTTCATGGATCATGTGCTGCACAGTAACAGTATGGCTTCTTGAAACTATCTGGGAAAGGTTCCCATTCAATATGATTAAGAATCCGATAGTAAGAAGACTTTCAGCATTTTTTGGAATCATCGCAATTGCTTTTGCAATGCACTTCTTCTTCTACTTCGTACAGGAAATTACTTATGGTGAAGCAATCAGGGGGACAAGAAGGGATGCGGCCCCTGACTGGAGATGGCTCCATGTTGGCGAAATGGCAATATTCCTCCTCGTACCGGCTCTCTTCCTGAAATTTTATGCAGAGAACTGGCCGACAAAATTCAGTATGCCTGTCAATGTCCTGCTAAGAACAGTTATAGCAGCAATCGCAGGTATAGTTCTCTACTATGTTTACTACAGATACGGTCACAATGTTCTGGGGACTCAGAAAGGTTTTTCTCATCCACAGCAGTTCCCGATGATACCGACAATCTGGCTCATCAATATCTGGCTTGTACATCACTGGTTTATGGATAACTGGCCGGGCTGGAAGATGGTTCCGAAAACATCTGAAGAGATGGCTGCTGAGGAGAAAGCACATCAGGAACAGATTGCTGATATTAAATGGAACCCGTCTCTGGGATTCGGCATAGGAGCAGGAGCGCTTTTAGGTCTGGTTTTTTATTTTATCACAATAAAGCTTCTCCCTGTATTCTATAATATTATTGACGTACTTCCAAAAGGTTAAGGAGGGCTTAAATGTCTGATAATAAAATTAACAGAAAAGATTTTCTAAAAGGAGCTGCAATGGGAGTCGCTGGCAGTACAGTTGCCGCTATGGGCCTCTATTCATACTCCCCGTTCAGAAAAAGCCAGTTTAAAGCTAAAACCAGGAAGCTTCAGGACTTCGGTGTATGTAAAAGCATCAAGGTTACAAACATTAGCGAAACAAGCTGGTTTGTTAATGCAACTCTAATGGGTGACATAAAAAAAGCCGGCGGTCTTCTTGTAAACCAGTATGAGTATAACTGGCCCCCTTTTGGAAATGGCAAAGGTATAGGAAAAGGTTCATATAATGACGGCATAGCAAAAATCAAACATCTTCTTCCTAACAGGCTTGAAGAAGCATGGGAAATAGTCAAAAAGAACTGCGTAAGCGTTGATAACGCAGGCGGTTTCTCATGCCTTGTTGAAATTGAAGCTATGAATGGTAAAAAGACAAAATATCTCCTCGATACAGGCTGGAACTACATGTGGATGGATGAATGTTTTAAGAGAGAGGGTATTGATAGAATGCTGGCAAATGGAGAAATCGAAGCATTTATTCTTTCTCATGAACATTTTGACCATTTTTGGGGACTTCCGGTTGTATATAAGTACAGGCCGGATATAACAACTTATATCCCGCAAGGCTTCTATTCAGAAGGACTTCAGTATATTAAAGATGCCGGACATACCGGTAAGCTGATTACCAATAAAAACGGGCTGAACAAAATGGCACCCGGTTTTGCAACATATACCTTTGATGTTCCTATTATATGCAGGGTTTTCGGGGAGCAGTCACTGTACTTTAATGTAAAAGATACAGGTATGGTGAGTGTAACAGGATGCTGCCACCAGGGGATCATTCAGTTCTGTGATACCGCATTCAAAGAGATGAAGTATGAAAAGGACAAGCTTCACGGGATATATGGAGGACTCCACATCTCTCCATTTGAAGACTGGGATCCGAAATATGATGACCTTGTACTCTCTCTCGGCAAGTACGGATTTGAAAAGATCGGCTGTAACCACTGTACAGGCATTCTCTGCGCGAAGAAATTTATCGAAAGCGGATATCCTGTAATTAAAGGGACAGCGAGATTCAGATCCAAGGATACAGCTTATCTTGGAAACGGTGACACAATTACTTATGGTAATGTTTAATCATTAACTATTCTGATAACGGGGAATGCCCCCGTTATTTATATGGAGGATAAAATGAAAAAAATTATATTAATTTCCACAGTCATTCTCTATTTCACGGCCTGCGGTTCTCAGGGAGTAATCCCTGAAATGAAAGAGTTCATAGGCGCTTTCGGCTCAAAAGATAAGATGACAGAAGTGATAAAAAAATACTCAAGTAAAGAAGAAATTGTTCCTGAAGCTATTCAGACATGTAATCTCGGGAAACCGAATATTACAAAAACAGAAAAAAAGGGGGACGTAATTGTCTACACCGCTGAGGCAGTTGTTGAAAAATGCGAAAATTCTGAAACAGCTGTTGGTACAATAAGGATATTTGATATCGGCTGGGAAAATGGAAAAATTGTTTCATTTGAATGGCATGGGCCTAAAAGCGGTAAGGTTGAATACTAATTTTACCGTAGTTCCGAGACAAAGAGGAACGCATGAATGTTAACAGAATTTTTTCCGCAGGGAGAGCTCCTGAGTCACCGGAACAGGTCCAGGAGCTTCTTAAAAATATAATAACTATCACCAATTATCTCCCGGGAGTAAGAACCGGCCTTGGATGGAGAGGCGTATTCCGGATTCCCTACGAAGATGAAACATGGACTTTAAAAGCTGCCGGCTTTGATGGTATTTTTGGCATAGATTACATAGATTCAGAGGAAAGAAACGGCTCACTTATATCCTTATTTAATTTATACTACTTTCCTGATCCTGATGAAGAGGTTATCGAAAAATTTCCGATAAATGGCGCAGTTTATGCTTTCAGGGATGATTACAGAGAATTGATTCGAAAATTTCCTGAGCTTCCTGAATTTTACAATTACTTTTTCACAGGTAAAATGACTATTACTTTCAAACCCGGAAATCAGGCTATTGTAATACAAATAGAATCTCTTTCAGAAGATATTATTATATCTGAAGATGGTGTAATTGCCATTAATTCTGGTAAAGAAAAATACCTTGTTCTTCCAGGAGAGCCTGAACAGCTTATCCCGTCATATCAACTGGCATCAGCCGTTTTTGATCTCCTTGTATCATCACTGTGCTTCCATCTTAAGAGTCTTCCGGTCGCTGTCAGGCTGAGACAATATCCCGCTGAAAAACGCTATTTAAAAGGAGATATCATACGCGCTGAAAGAGTTTCCGGCGACGTTACATTAAATTCTCTTGCTGTTCTTTTTTCTGATATTAAATCTGAAATAATTAAAGAATTTCTTTCTTCTGATAAAAAACATAATGAGCTAAATGAAATTTTATGGTCAGCAGGCGCAGGGTCTCTCCCTGATGTATTTTCACAATTCGCCTTTATGAAATCAGGGGATATAAAAAATACAACTTCTCTCAACACAAATCTACTCGGAATAGAAACCAGGCCTCCACTATATATTGTATCAGGCTTTCTCGGTGCAGGGAAAACAACATTTATAAAAAACTTTCTCGAATTTCAGTCCCAGAAATATTTGTATGGAGCGGTAATACAGAACGAACTCGGCGAAGCTGGACTTGACGGAAAAATTATATCAGATGAATGCCGCGTTGTGGAGATGGATGAAGGATGCGTCTGTTGTACTTTGTCAGGAAATTTACGTAAAGGCGTAAAGAGCATTCTCTCTGAATTTACTCCCGATTTTATTATACTTGAAACAACCGGTGCAGCAAACCCGATCAACCTGATATCAGAAATTCATGAACTGAAAGATCTGATAAAATTCGATTCGGTTACAACAATTGTTGATGCGGCTAATATTGTTCAATCCCTGAAGGATTACGATATTGCAAAAGAACAGATTAAATCTGCGGATATTATTATCCTGAACAAAACAGACCGGCTTTCAGAAATAGAAATTAAACAAACTATAGAAGTAATTGAGAAGGTGAACAAAAGAGCTATAATTGAAATATCCGATTTTGGAAGGATAAACCCCTCACTTATTTATTACATCGATGTTGATGATCTTAATGTCAATCCTGAAATGACTTTCATTCATCATAATCATAAAACTCATTCCGATGACAATATATCCAGCGTAACTCTAAAACTACCGGATTCTTTTGATAGGTCAGAATTCATAAAAAAAATTGAGCAGATTCCCTTCAGCATTTTCAGAATAAAAGGGATTCTAAAGTTTAATAATGAAATAAATTTTTCGGTCTTCCAATCTGTCGTAGGGAGATATGAAATTTCACAACATGCGGGTAATATTGAATCACCATTTCTGGTTTTAATCGGAAAAAATATAGATGAAGACGGAGTTAATGAATATTTCAGGTTATGATTTTAAGAATCTGTTTTTAACAATATGGCTAAATAAAATTCACACAATGTTAAAATATTTCAACATAAATTCTTTACCGGTTGTTACAGTAAAAAATTGTTCAAGGTGAATCGTCAGGAAGAGTTTCCTGATTGCCGGTTTAAGGTCATAAAATACAAGTTCTATTTTTTTCTTCATAGCTTCATTAAAAAATTGGACAAGTGTACCTATCGAGGTGGAATCTATTCCGTCAAGTCCCCGGCAGTCCATTGCAATAACTTCAGGATTAGTTGAAACAATCTTTCTCCAAATTTCAATCAGATCATTAAGACTTTCAAAATGGAGTTTACCATCAAGATGTATTATCGTGAGATTTTTATGATCTTCAATTGCAACTTCCATAATAAAAATCTCCTTTTAAATATCGCTGTAATAAATCCAAGTCTTTTGATCAAACTGCTGAACCGATTATTATTATATTTTTTCGGCATAAATCAGGTTTTTACGAGTATTTAAATCAAATTAAAACAAGAAACTTTTAATTCCGGTATGGAAAAATGTTTGACTTTATCGTAAATTTACGATATACGGTAAATATGGCACAGAATAAAAAATTTATATTTGAATCTTCGGATGTTCAACTTTCGGAATACGCTAAAGCACTCTCCCATCCTGCAAGAATTGCAATTTTCAGGCACCTGGCAGAACAGAAGAGATGCATCTGTGGCGAAATAGTCGACATACTCCCTCTGGCACAATCCACAGTTTCACAGCACCTGAAAGAGCTGAAAAACGCAGGCCTTATATCAGGAGAAATCGAAGGCCCGAGATCATGTTACTGTATAAACATGGAGAAATTCACAGAAATGTTGGAATTACTTAAAAAACTCTCATCAGGAAATATTAATAAAAACTCAGACAAGGGGTGCTGTTAAATGGAATTTGAACCTCTGAAAAATAAACAGAATATTCTCAGGCCTCTTAATCCTTCAAGTTCATGCGGATACGTTCCACTGAAAACAAAAACTTCAGATGATATTCATGAAGAATTTAAAAAAATTTCATGGTTTGCTGGTGTAATTGAAACACCGGCAGGCCCGGTTCCGCAGGTTTCAACCGTACTAAGTTTCTCTGAGCGGATGGATCACATAAGGGCAAGAACATCCGGTTTCAGGATGAAATTTTCCCTGAAACCGGGACTTTACGCAGTCGGGAATCCTGCTACATCATCAGACATTTTCGTGTCAGCAAATTACAGGCTCAGTTTTGATCATCTCAGGCGGGCAATTGCAGGAATGGATGCATGGATACTCGTTATTGATACAGCAGGGATCAATGTCTGGTGTGCGGCAGGGAAAGGCGCTTTCGGCACTGAAGAACTCGTTAAATGGATAAAAACAACCGGGATAGAAAAATGTGTAGATCACAGAAGAATCATCCTGCCACAACTCAGTGCCCCGGGGATAAACTCAGGCGACGTCAGGCGAATTACAGGATTCAGAATCAGTTACGGCCCTGTAAGAGCTGATGATATAAAAAAATATATTTCGAACGGATACAAAGCAGATGAGCAGATGCGTCTGGTAAGATTTAACATTATTGACAGAGCTGTTCTCGTTCCCATAGAAATCAATGCGATTAAATGGAGGTTCCTGAACTTTATACTCGCTGCACTCCTTTATTCAGCTCTTCAGCCCGAAGGGATTATATTCAGGGAATCAATTACCACGGGATTTCCTATTATTATTGCAGGTATTACATCAATTCTGGCGGGTACCGTTCTAACGCCAATACTTTTGCCTTTTATACCGTTCAGATCTTTTGCTATAAAAGGAGGAATTACGGGAGCATTTCTTCTTATCATAATTGAATATTTCACCGGGTTATTCAGCTCAGGAAGCGAATATCTCTTTGCAGCAATACTGATACTTTTCACACTTATCTCATCGTATCTGGCCCTTCAATTTACTGGTGCAACTACTTTTACAAGTTTATCCGGAGTTAAAAGGGAGATAAAATATTCTCTGCCTATATATATAACCGGTTTTTTTGTATCAACAGTACTTCTTATCTTATCTAAGATTATAGAATGGGGTTATTTATGAAATACTTCAGGGATTCAGATACTTTCAGTTTCAATGCGGATAAATGTTCAGGATGCGGAAGATGCATAGAAGTATGCCCTCATAATGTATTTAAAATGGAGGGCCATAGGGTGGTTCCTGTAAATGCTGAGAGATGTATGGAGTGCGGTGCCTGCGCAAAAAATTGCGAATTTGGCGCTTTGACTGTTAAGGCTGGAGTTGGATGTGCTGCTGCTGTAATTACAGGCATCATAAGGAGGACAGAGCCAACATGCGACTGCAGCGGGCCTTCGGGAAAATGCTGCTGAAATTATTTGGCCCCAGCTTCCATTTTATACTGACTGTATCCCCCTGATATATTATAAACTTCCTTAAAGCCGAGATTCAGAAGAAGGTTCTGCGCCGCGTTCCCGGTAGTACCCTTGTTGCAATGAACAACATATTTCTTTTTTTTATCAAGCTCCGGTGTGCGAGATTTAAGTTCTTCATGGGGAATGTTTATTGCTCTATCAATATGTCCCTTATCGTAATCTGTTTTACTCCTGACATCTATTATGATAAAATTCTCACGGTTTGTAATAAGCTCTGAGGCAGTAATAATTTTTCTCCCCCTGTGCAGGGCATTATCAAGAATCATACCGCTATACATTACCGGATCTTTTGTAGTTGAGAATGGTGGAGCATAAGCAAGGTCAAGGTGAAAGAGGTCACTTATCTTTGCGCCGAAGGCCATAGCTGTTACAAATACATCAATACGTTTATCCACACCGTTTTCACCAACAATCTGTACACCAAGTATTTTCTCTGTTTCACGTTCGACAATACATTTTATTACAAGTTCCCTGCTCTCTTTAAGGTACTTGCTCTGATTCTCCTTTATATTATGACTTACCAGGTAATCTATTCCGCGATCTTTTGCCTCTTTCACCGAAAGTCCGGTCTGAGCGGCAGCAAGGCCGAATGTTTTAAAAATCCCGGTTCCCGGCACTCCCCTGAACCGGAGATCACCGCCGGTAATAACATCCCCTGCGATACGCCCCATCTTGTTGGCTGTTGAACCGAGAGGCCTGTAAATATATTCACCTGTGACAGTTGACTTTACCTCACAACAGTCTCCTACAGCATAAACATCAGGAATGTTTGTTTCCATACGATCATTCACGATTATTCCGCCATGAGGGCCGAATTTTATATTTTGATTTTTTACAAGCTCCGTTGCAGGTTTAACACCTGTTGCAAGTATGATCATATCAGTTTCTATTACAGAACCCTTTTGCGTAATTACTGTTTCCCCGTCATCTGTAATCTCTTTAACCTGATCTCCGGTATAAAGAGTCACTCTGTTTTTTTTGAGGTGTTCTTCGATATAAACAGCCATATCAGCATCCATTGATGGCATTACATGAGGAGCTGATTCGATCAGGGTTATATCAATTCCTTTCAGGCTCAGGTTCTCAGCCATCTCAAGGCCGATAAAACCTCCGCCGATAATCAGAGCTCTTTTGGGATTCTTTTCAGTTAAAAACTTTTTAATTATGTCTGCATTGCGGACATTCCGTACAGAGAATACATTATCCAAATCTATGCCCCGGATATCCGGAATAAATGGAATAGCTCCAGTGGCAATAACCAGTTTATCATATCTGTCAGTAAAGGTTTTGCCTGTTACAAGATTCTTTACAGACAATGATTTATTATCAGGATTAATATCTGTCACTTTATGTTCAGTGAATATATCTATATTGAATCTTTTTTTGAACCAGGCAGAGTCGCGCGGAGCGAGATCTTCACGGGAAATATAATCTTCTCCGATAAAGTACGGTAGCCCGCATCCGGAGTATGATATATCTTTATCCATGTCATATATTACAATTTCATGTTCTTCACTGTTGCGGCGCGCTTTAGCCGCAGCGGATGTTCCGGCTGCGACGGAACCTATTATTACTATTCTCATGTTTAACCTTTTTTACTAATATAACAGATAACAATTCCACTTTCCGCCTCTATCCGCCCGCCGGGCACCTTTCCCCATGAAAAGATGGGGAAAGGGGTTATGCAGAATACTCTGTGTGAATTCTCTCCCTTTTCACAAGGGGGAGATGGCCATCGGCCAGAGGGGGCG
>CAZVFJ010000050.1:0-1488 GCA_964625825.1 uncultured Leptospirales bacterium
AAAGATAAAAATTTTCTCAGGGAGAAAATTATCGGCCTTGGAGACTGTTCACTTAGAAAGAGTTATTATACACAGCTACAGGAACAGGTGGGTAATCTCGAAAAGGCTAAAAAAAAATCTGAAACTAATGAAAATCTTTTACGTGCTCTTTTTGATAACCTTATAGACGGTATTCTACTCACAGATGTTGAAACAAAAAAGATTACCCTCATGAATGGCTCAGCTTTAGCAATGATGGGATATGCGCAAAATTCTTCAGTTGAGCTTTCAGTTTATAATATACATCCAGAGGAGGAGCTTCCGGGTATTCTTGAAAAATTTAATAAAATTGCGGCAGGCGAGCTGAAAGTGGTAAGGGATATTCCTATTAAAAGAAGAGACGGTTCAATACTCTATGCTGACATCGGGGGAACGCCGGTAACAATCAATGACAGGAATTGTGTTATTTCTATTTTCAGAGATATGACAGATGTTCATAAAGCTGCTATAGAAAAAATGGAGTTTGATTCCAGGCTCCACCAGATGCAGAAAATGGAGGCTATCGGGACCCTTGCAGGGGGAGTTGCCCATGACTTTAACAATATATTAACCGCAATAATGGGTCTGGCGGAGCTCTCTATGAATAAAACAGAACCGGGTGGACAATTATACAGGCACCTTGAACAGATCCTTGAGTCATGCTGCCGGGCGCGTGACCTCGTTAGCCAGCTCCTTTCCATAAGTTACAAGGGAGAAAAAAAACTACAGCCTTTGAATCTTATCCCTGTGATACAAGATGCTGTGAGGCTTGTACGTGCCACAATCCCTTCTACCGTGACTATAAACACAACTATTGATGTTGAGTTCGATAATGCTCTGGCAGATCAGACACAGATAAGCCAGGTTATACTTAACCTGTGCACAAACTCAGCACAGGCTATGCCGTCTATGGCTGGTGAAATAAAAATAAATGTTTTCAACAGGTTTATTGACCGTCAGTTCGCCGACACTCACCCTGAGCTTCAAAACGGGTGGTATATTATACTCCAGGTAAAGGATAACGGTGAAGGAATAAGTCCTGATGTTATAGGAAGGATATTTGAGCCGTTCTTTACTACGAAGGAGAGGGGCAAAGGGACAGGGCTTGGTCTTGCGGTTATACACGGAATAATAAAAAATCATGGAGGTTCAATTTCAGTCTACAGCGAACTCGATGAGGGGACAACTTTTGAGGTCTATATACCTGTATCGGATAAGATTAATGAACTGAAAAAGTTTCCTGAAACAGAAACAGTTACAGGGAACGCGACAATTCTTCTTGTTGATGACGAAAAGGTTCTCACTGAAGTTAATAGCAGGATACTTGAATCTATGGGGTATAATGTTCTTTCCTGCAACAGCGGAGCGGATGCACTTGATATCTTCAGAAAAAATGCCGCGACTATAGACATGGTTATAACAGACATGACCATGCCGGGAATGACAGGACTTCAGTTATCCTCGGAAATA
>CAZVFJ010000050.1:1498-16234 GCA_964625825.1 uncultured Leptospirales bacterium
GGAAGCTCTGCTCAAAGATACCTGTTCTCCTGTGTACAGGTTTTAATGAACAGCTTACAAAAGAGAAAGCAGAATCTTCCGGTATATATGAAATTATTATGAAGCCATTTACATCAATTGAACTTGGGGATGCGATAAATAAAGGGCTGAAGCGTAAGGTAAGTAATTGAAGCAGAGGATGTTTATCCCCGCATGATTGTCAGATGCTTTCAGTTTAAGTGCATTGCTTTCTTTTTTTATTTGTCTTATTTCCGGGAAATGCCGATTAATATAAAAATTAATCTACAAGAAACGGCAGAATGAAAAAGCTATTTATATACATAATAATTTCCGGCATAGTAATTGCCTGCGGAGTAATCCCCGGCCAGGCAGGTCCGTTCATCAACATAAACAGTATAGATTCAAATACAGATTTCCCCAGAATAAAGGTGAATATATCTGTTGTTGATCCCGCGAGTCGGGGGATCGGCGGGCTGGATGAGGGGAATATCCAGGTATATGAAGACGGATATATGGTGAATTATGTAAAGGTGAGGGATATTTCTTCATCTGCCGAGAGGCTTAATCTCATATTTGCCATTGACTCCAGCAAAAGTATAAGTGCGCCCTTTCTTGAAAAGATTAAAAAAGATACCGGCCGCATACTTGATTCTGCGGGAGGTCAGGATCGAATTGCCCTCTACAGGTTCAATGACAGGGTAATTCTTTTAAATAATTTTACCTCTAACCGGGAAGATCTGATAAAGGGCATTCAGAGTATTCAGAGGCACGGCACGCAGACAATGCTTTATAATGCTATTTATGACGCGATAGAGCTTGTGAGCAGTGCCAGAAGTGTGAGAAAGGGCGTCGTAATATTTACAGATGGTAAGGATGAAGGGAGCAGTATAAATCCCGATGACGTGATCAAATTTTCCAGGGATATGGGAGTCCCTGTTTATTTTATAACCTCCGCTCCCGCAAAAAGAACCATACAGATAGCAAGGATTGCAAGGCTTACCGGGGGAGTACTTATTTCTGATGGATGCAGGGATGTTGCGGGCCTTTACAGGACAATACTTTCACGTATCAGGAATCTGTATGAAATTAATTACCTTTCAATTGTGAAGAGGGACAGTTCAAAACATGATCTTGAGGTCAGGCTCAGATACGGGGATTTAAAGGACAGGGATATCTCCACATTCACAACTGATAAGCAGCTTTTCAGGCTTGATTTTCCAGACGGTTCTTATATCATAATTTCAATTCTGATTCTGGCGCTTCTTGTTGTTTTGTTTATCCTGCTTGCAGTTGTTTTTAGAAGGAGCAGGGAGAGGTATACAAGGCTTAACGGCAGTGAGGATAAAGGTTCGGGGTACAGCTATCCTCAGAATATACCGGCTGAATCTTTACTTCGGGAGGAGCCTTTTGATGCAGAAGCATCGCGTGAAATCCCTGATGTCATGTATTCGCAGGTATGGTTGCATCAGAAGGAAGGTAACAGCGTAGGGAAAAAGATAGCTCTGGTGAAACCTGAAGTTACAATAGGTTCCGGTGGAGAAAATACGATTCAGATACAGGATGTCTGCGTTTCAAACAGGCATGCAAGGATCAGGAGAATTGAGGGTGGTTATTATCTCTACGATCTGATCTCTGAAAAGGGGACTTTTCTTAATGGCAGAAAGCTTCTTCGTCCGAAACTTCTTCATGACTGGGATGAAATCAGGCTAGGGGAGAACAGTTTTATCTTCAGGGGAATTAAATAGTTCCCATACTCCTTACATGAATTAAAATACTTCATATATTAATGTGACATAAAATATATATTGACAGAAAATGATTAATTCTTTAAAATAATTATGTCATATTATAAATTTTTATAACTCAGGGAACCCGGGATGATACTAAACCTAATAACATTTGCAGCCTGCTTCCTGATGCTTGTCATTTTCAGGAGGTTCGACAGGGCAAATCTCCGCATGGCAAAACTCAGGAGGTATTCGGCCAGAGTTTTCGATGATTTTAAAAAGATGAGTGAAAAGGAAAGCCGTAAATTTCAGGATGCAACAATTGAGATCGATATACTTATAAAAAAATCGAATGCCCTTGCCAGGAATATGTCCGAGTCAATCCTGGAGATTGAAAACAGGCTGAAGGGGCTTGATGTTGAAAAGACAAACCTGAAAAAGGTTGATGAAGATATAAAAGTAATCTCCGGCGCTGCCAAGGACTTGAATAAGCAGATACAGTTTATCGCCTCCGCAAAAGAGAATTTTACCGATTTAGCGACAAAGGTGACCTACCTTTCTGAAAATGTGGATAATTTGAACAACCAGATGGTTCATATGACAAATTCTTTTGAGGACAAGCTCCGGGAGAGATCAAGAGAGATCGCAGAGGAATTCTATGTTCATGCTGATAATCTTAAAGGCGACCTTGAGAGAAGGGAAAATGAGCTTGTGGCCACATCAAAGGAAAGAATGTTTCAGCTTTCGGAGGAGTTTACACGCTCAGTAAATGAAATGGAAAAGAGGGTTACTGATTCAGGCGAGGTCCTTTACGAAAATTTCAGGCTTAGAATTAATCCCCTGGTCAAGATCGTTGAAAACGCTGAGACGCTCGGGTCACAGATACAGAATATGAAGGAAACCTTTGATTCAATGGAGAATACCTTCTTTGATGAATTCAAACAGAAATCGAAGGAGCTCAAAATAGATATTAATGACGATATAGACAAGCTCAACCAGAAAATTAACAATGTTGAAAGCAATATAGATGAGTCGAAATCGAAACTGATAAGCACATTTGAAAATGAAGTAGAAAAAGTAAGAACGGAGCTGGATAACCTTAGTATACATGCGGTTTCCAAGAAGGATGAAATTGTTCAGGCGGCAAGACGTGAGGCGGAAGGGATAAGGAAGAAGATTGAGGATTTTGAAGACAGATTTGTTGAGCTTGAAACAAGAATTGTTGAGACCGCGGAAGGCAAACTCGATTCCATCGATTCAGAGTACCAGTCAATCGAACTCAGGCTGAACACTCTACTTGGTAGAATCAAAGATGAAGAGGGCGGGCTGTCCAGGAGGCTTAATGATATTAAGGATGAGATTATTAAATACGAGCAGAATAATGATATCTTCGGCAAAACCGACCAGCTTATGAAAAAGGTTGATACAGCTGTGGTTCAGCTTAATAAAACTCTTGAGGAAGCTCAGAAGGAGTCTCGTGAGCTTGAAAAATTTGTTGTTGATATTGATCAGATTAAGGAGCTCAAGAAAACTGCTGATAAGGAGATTCGGACATATTACGCGAAGAAGGAGAAGCTTGCAGACATTGAGGGTGAAGTCCGAAATCTCATGGAAGTCAACGATCACGTGCTTGACAAGACAGATAAACTCCTTGAAAGCATTTCCAAAGTCGATGTTGTTAATGCAAGGATCGACTCTCTCTCCGAAGCATACTCAGCTGTAGAAAGAAGAATTAATGAACTCCGTGAGTATGAGGATATAATATCACGCAACCTCGACTCGGTGAACAAATCCGACCTGATTATCCAGACAATTGACAGCAGGATTAAGGCTTTTGAAAAGGTTGTTGATAGATCTGATAAACGGGTTGAAAAAATAGGCCAGAATATAAAGAGGGTTGAGGAAGAGGCAATTATCCTCAGAACTAAAGAGAGCGATCTTGCGGATCTTCGCGACAGGCTCAGTGAACTTGATGGACTCTCTGACCACATGGAGGAGAGGATAAAACAGATTCATGCCATGTTCCAGAAGGTAGAGACTATAAGGAAAGAGATAGATGTAACCGACAACAGGCTTCAGGATATGTTCAACCAGACAGACCGTAAGATGAAGGAGTTCTCTGACTTTATCCAGGCGGTGGACAATAACAATCCTATACTGAAGCAGGTAAAGAGTGATATAAAAGCTATCCCCGGGCGCAACCTTAATGACAATATGATAAAGACTGTACGTGAACTTTCAGGTAAAGGGTGGGAGCCTGAGGCGATTTCAAAAAAGCTTATGCTTGATGAAAACTCCGTCAGGTTTATAATCAATACGACATTGCTGTGATAATTTTATTTATTAATGGGTACAATTCATTAAAGGTTTTTTTGAGCTCCCATTAATTTTTAGGGGGTGAGAAATTTTATCAGCTGTTCAGAATAAAAATTTGTTTGAAAAATAAATGAAAATTTTAATGCTGAAATTTCTCACATGCGTTCGAAATGAAAGTAATTATATCTCCCGCAAACCCTGTTTTTTGATCAGTTCCCTTCTTTTAATCTATCCTGAACGGCTTTTATTATCTCTTCGTCACCCTTCTTTTTAGAAAGTACTACCCTGTAGACAATATCAAGTTTTGAAGGTTCAATTACTTTTTTCGGAAAGGTAAAATTCCATCTCATAATATCATCATTAAGAAGTGAATCAATTTCCTTGAAATAGGTTGGTCTCTGCGATCTTATCTTCATTATTTTCCCTGAATCAGGGTATAGCCAGACTGTTATAAGTGCAGTACGCGCTTCGTCTATAATATTGAGCTTGTCAATTTCATTTGAAATATACCTGTCACCTCCATCATCAGGTACACGTATAATTGTCTGGTCATTCCTGCATTGAATCACTTTATAATCATCAGAAGTGAGGAGTACCCTGAATACCTCTGAACATTTGCTGTCAGGAATCAGAAACTCTTCATTCTCCTTCTGTAATTTTGTTCTGGAGTCGGAAATCTGCGCAGATTGACATGATATCAGCAACAGCAGTGACAGCATCAGAGCTCCAATCAGAATATTTTTCTTCATTATTTTCCCCGTAAAATTATTTAATAGAATTTGTAATCCCGTCAATTCTGTTTATTTTATTCACATGTGACATTATTAAAGAGTTTGACGGGACTGACTATTTACATCAGTTGTTATATAAAATTTATAGCTATAATCTTTCAAGTTTTTTATGCATTAACAGCACGCTTTTAGTTTGCCGTGTTGTTTAAAAAAGTGCTGATTTTCTCTGTTACGCAAAGTCAGAAAATGAATCGGCACCTGTTTTCAAATTGACAGAAATAGCGGGAGTATAATCATTTAAATAAAAGATGGTATATTTTATTTTTTTATCATGAACCGGAGATTTTTCCCTCCTTAATATATTTTAAAACCGGAAGTGCTTATGAGTTTTATAATACTGCTGCTTATATTTTTTCTGATCTATGCATGTCTTGCCAGGTATGGCAGCATGACAAAAGTTGTAACCATGATTGCTATAATTTTCGGGATGACTCTTGTTTTTATTGTTTATGGAATTTATATGTTCGGAAGAACTGAAGTCTTTTCTATAGCAGGAACAGATATAAATCTAATTTCATTTATTCTTGTCTGTATTGTATGGTTTGGCGCTGATATTATCTGTGCCATTAAGATATTCAGAAACTACAGGTACTATCTTGATGTGAACCGTTAAAAAGCTATATCAGCTGAACGGGCACAGGTATAAATGTAAGTAAAAATACAATCATACAGAACCACCCGGCTCCTTTTTCTACAGGGGTGAGAGGTACTGTTTCATGGACCGGCGGATGAGCGACCATAAGTATCAGTAGTGTTATAATGACCCATAGTCCCCATCCCGGCCATATAAAAGTCAGGACGAGCAGAGAGGCAAGAGTAGCCCAGCCTGCGTAAACCTGTCTCCTCCCTATAAGAGAATATAAAACATGCCCTCCGTCGAGCTGTCCTATTGGCATAAGATTGAGGCTTGTGATGAAAAAACCGATCCAGCCTGCCCATGCAACAGGATGAAGAAAGAGATCGCTGCCGGCCGGTATTGAACCATGAAAGATATAGACTATTGCTGAAAAGAGGAGTGAATCACCCAGCTGAATTACAAGAGTGTCAGTAAGAGTGAGCGGCATTACTTTTGATATCGCAACCCCGGCGCATACCGCTATAAAGCTCGCGAAGAATCCGGGGAGAGGCCCCATTACTCCTATATAAAAGAGGGCACGACTGTGCGGTATAGGTGATTTAGTTTTAATCACGGCGCCCATGGTCCCGATAATTGAGGGGAATGGTATGAAGTACGGGAGAGTGGCCTTAACGCCGAATCTTCGTGCGGCAAAGTAGTGACCAAATTCATGTATCGAAAGAATTGACATCAGGGTGACTGAATAGGGCAGGCCGTTAATCAGCGCTTCAACGAATGTTTTGCCTGATGACGGTGCAAAGATTGTTGTTGTACAGAATGTTGTGATAAAAAGAAAAAGGTTGAGTTTCCACTTTGTCAGGTAAAAAGATGAACCATCCGGCTGTGCCTCATGTATCTTTTCCGGTACATCAGGGTAAGGGAACGCCACACCATAATGAAGCCGGAATAAATAAAGCCTGATGAAAAGTTTTATCCGTTCCGGCCTGCCGGTCATCTGTTTTCACTCTTCAGAAATTTTTCGTATAGCGAAATTTTTTTTGAAAGATATTCCGGGGTGAAATCGTTTTCCCAGGAGCCTCTTGTCTCAGATGCTTTTCGATAGAGTGTGAGTAAATTCTTCGCGCTTCGTCTGATAACTATCTGATATTTCTCCAGCATTGTGAGGCTTGTCACATAAAGTCTGCCCCGGTATATTGATATCAGTTTTCTTCCATCGGGAGAGAATGATGTTTCTTCTCCCTCAATCCCTGTTTCAATTCGGTGTTTAAGATCGTATGTGAATATATTGATTAGCTGATTGTCGAGGCAGGTAAGGAGCCCGGCTTTTTCAGAAAAGTGTATGTCGGGATTCATGGTGCCTGATATTATACTATAAGAAATATTTTTTTTTGTATCATATATGCGGACAGAGTAATCTCCTCCGCCCCCGGATCTGTAGACAAACATGGTGTTGCTGATCCATCTGATATCGCTCCCCGATGCGATACCTGTAATTTCTTTTTTATCATCGCCAGTTACGACCCTTGCGTTATAGTTTCCGCCGCTTCCACAGACGAGAAGTCTTTTCCGCTCATCCGGGGATATATATGCTATTATGGGCTCCCCCTGGCACTGCATGTCCCTGTATTGGTCCTCAGTGACAACTCTCGAAGCTGCACCTGTAAAAGGGTTTCTGAGGAAGATTCCATCTTTACCCTGTTTGAATATACCACTTGATGATGGATGTGCAGAGAAATCGAGAAAGAGTGAGCCCGATACCTCCTCCAGGATGTTTCCAGTTGTAAGGTCAATATGTATCATTCTGGACTCGGCTTCGGCATTATTATTGTAGTAGATTGTTTTGAATGTAATAAAATTACCGCGGCTGTTATTTACGGTTGAAGTTACTGTTCCGGGGAACCTTGTAAGTTCTTTTCTGCTGAGGTTTTTCTTTGAATAAAGATAAGCAATATTTGTTCCACGAAATTCTTTAATATAGAGAATGTCATCTCCGCCGCTCCATGCTGAGTAGATTACATTGCTGTCAATAAATAGAGATGAAATGTCGGAGTATAGCTTTTCTTTGGCCGAGATTATATCACTGTATATCTTTGATGAGGATTTAAGATATATGGCATCTAAATCAATGTCCCTCGCTTTAAGAGGGACATTGATGAGCAGGATGAAAAGAAGTATCAGTCGGAGCTTCATTTTGTTTCTGCTGCTTCCTTCTCCGAAGCTTTTTCTTTTGCCTTCATTTCAAGCGCTTTTTTTTCTTCTTCGACAATCTTTTTATACGAGGGGCGCTTTTTGGGTTTCGGAGGTATAATAAATTTCTGGCCGGGAAAGATCAGGTCCGGGTCTTTTATCTGGTCCCTGTTTGCTATATAGATTGCAGGCCAGAATGTCGCGTCGTTGTAGACTTTCTGGGATATTCTCCATAGGCAGTCTGTATTTTTCTTTCTCCACTGGACAATGTAGATTTTAACCTCCGGTTTAACCTCCGGTTCTGTGACCGGTACTTTTTCTTCATCTTTTTTTTCTATAACAGCAACAGCGGTTTCAGCTTTTTTCTGATCTTCTTCTGCTGCCGCTTTAAGTTTTGCCTCATTTCTATCGGATTCAATAGAGTTCAGCACTGCTGCAATAACTGTTTCTGCTTCTTCAGCGCTGCTTATTCCATCATTGAATTTTCTGTTTTTAATTTCAGTTTTAGCGTTCTCAATCAGGCCATCAGCTTTATTGAGATTTTCATCATATTTTTTTTCAGAGTCTTCTTCTCTTGCTTTAACGAGGAGGTCTTCAGCCCGTTTTACAGACGCAAGTGCTTTTTTCTCTTTGATCTTTAAATCAGCACCGCTTATAAAAGATTCAGCCTCCTTTATTCTCATCTTGGCATCTTCAATATAATTCTGCTCCAGAGATGTCTCTGCCGCATTAAGGGCAAGGAGAGCCTTGTCGAGATCGCTTTTGATATCATCGGCCGGGTCTCCTTTTTTAACATTGTTCATTTCCCCGCGTAAGGCTTCGATCTGCGAGTAGAGATTTTTCTTGGTTATTATCAGGTTTGCGGCGTCGAGTTCAATTTCGGCGTTTCTGATTTCGGTCATAGAGGTTTTAAAATCTTTATTTTCAAGGCCCTTTTCCGCTGCAGAGATCGCCACAGACGCTTTACAGAGATTATCAAATGCCGAACTGCTGAATTTATCTTTATTCAGTTTGTCATACCTGGTGGAAAGGACTTTAATCTGGCTTTCAATCATAGAAGAATTTTGCATAGAATCATTTTTTGCTTCGGCAGAGAGGGTATAGGCTATATCGGCAAGCCCTGCGGATTTTTTATATTCGCCGCTGTCAAAATGCTGTCTGGATTCAGCTATTAGCTGCCCGGCCTGTGAAAATTTATCCGGAGAAAATTTTTCCGCGTAAGCTTTTCCGGCTTCAGCGTATTCATCTTCAGCAGCCTTCATATGCGCATCCGCATAGAGGGGGAGAGCCTTTTTTTCAGCCTCAACAGCTGCGGCAATGGCATCTTCGGCAGATTTTTTTGCCTCCTCATCTTTCTCTTCGGTGAGAAGGTCATGGCTTTTCACTATAAGGTCTTCGGCTTTCTTCAGCTCATCGGGACTGTATTTTTCAGCATCAACATTTTTAGCGCTCTTTATGGCATCTCTGGCGCTTATCATTTCTTTAATTGGAACATCAAGCTGGCATGAAACAGTAAAGATAAATGTTAGTATTAATAAAAGGCCGGAATACCTGGTAAAAAAACGTGAATCTTTCATACTATTCCCCGTTAAAATTAAATTTTTGAATGTAATATAATCTTAAATGAGTAATTTTTCAATGTAATATAGATTTTCATCTCCCATTAAATGAGAATCGTAACTAATTGAGTATAAAAATTCTCTTTTAAAAACAGGTTAAGTCAAGAAATTAATTACCTTAAAGGAGTCCCGGAAAAAAATATTGACAAAACAATGCCCCGGTTCAATTTTTTAATTTATTTTAAGAGACACGGTATCAGTATTAATTCACAATTTTTTCTGTTTTTCGCATTTCAAATCAGTTAAGAGTTATAAGAGGATATAATGGATTATTCAAAGACAGTCAACCTACCAACAACCGATTTCCCCATGAGAGCAAATCTTCCTCAGAAGGAACCTGCAATAATTAAAAAATGGTATGATGAAAAGATATATGAAAAAATTCAGGAATCAAGGAAGGGGGCTGAGCTGTATATTCTCCATGACGGCCCCCCTTATGCCAACGGACACCTTCACCTCGGGCACGCTCTTAACAAAATTCTTAAGGATATTATTGTAAAGCATAAGACGATGATGGGTTTCAGGTCCCCATATGTTCCAGGTTGGGACTGTCACGGTCTCCCTATTGAATTAAATGTTACAAGGGAGATGGGCGACAAAGCGAAAGAGATGCCCAAAATAGATATCAGAAAAAAATGCCGTGAGTATGCTGAAAAGTTTGTTGGCATACAAATGGAGGAGTTCAAGCGTCTCGGCGTTTTCGGTGATTATGAAAATCCTTATAAAACGATGGCAGAGGAGTACGAGGCAACGATTGTAGAAACCTTCGGCAAAATTATGGCAGAAGGCTATATTTATAAAAGTAAGAAGCCGATCTACTGGTGCCCGACTTGCGTAACTGCTCTCGCTGAGGCGGAGGTTGAGTATGATATGCATACCTCTGAATCGATCTACGTAAAATTTAAAGTTGCTCCTTCAACTGTTGTGTTTGGCGGAGACAAAAACAATACATACGTTGTTATATGGACAACAACCCCGTGGACCCTACCGGCAAACCTTGGCGTCTGCTTTCATCCTGATTTTGAATATTCATCATACAAATTCGGGAGTGACTGGTACATCCTCGCGAAGGGGCTGCTTGCACAATTTGAAGAGGTAACAGGACTTAAGCATGACGATGAGGCTGCACTTAATCAGGAACAGATTAAGTCCCTTCATGTAAAACATCCTTTTGTTGAAAGGGAATCAAAAG
This sequence comes from uncultured Leptospirales bacterium, assembly GCA_964625825.1. Classification (GTDB taxonomy): domain Bacteria; phylum Spirochaetota; class UBA4802; order UBA4802; family UBA5550; genus UBA5550. The sequence continues at coordinate 11,908 of CAZVFJ010000050.1, forward strand.
TAATATTCGGGAATCACGTTACCCTTGAACAGGGAACAGGTATTGTCCACACAGCTCCGGGTCATGGCCATGATGACTATATAGTAGGCCTTCAGAATGGACTTGAAGTATACTGTCCTGTTGATGATGAAGGAAAATTTACTTCTGACTTTCCTGAAATGAAGGGTATGAATGTTTTTAAAGCTAATCCCGAAGTTATAAAATTACTCGAATCAAAAAATATGCTTATCCAGAGCGGGAAAATTGAGCATTCGTATCCGCATTGCTGGAGATGCAAAAAGCCTCTCATATATAGGGCTACTGAACAGTGGTTTTTCAGTATGGATCATAAGGACCTCCGTAAAAAGGGGCTTGAATCAGTTGACCACACCGAGTGGGTTCCCTCGTGGGGTGAATCAAGGTTCAGGGGAATGGTTGAAACACGCCCCGACTGGTGCCTGTCCAGGCAGAGATCCTGGGGAGTCCCTATCCCGTCGTTCAGATGCGCAGAATGCGGCAGGAATCTTATGAGCGCAGAGTCTGTTCAGCATTTCGCGGGTATTTCCCGGAAGGAGGGCCTGGATGCATGGTATTCAAAGGATATTAAGGAACTGGTTCCTGCGGGTACAAAGTGCAGCTGTGGATCTGATAAATTTGTGAAGGAATTCGATATACTTGACGTATGGTTCGATTCCGGAGTTTCACATTTTGCCGTACTGGATAAATGGAAAGACCAGAGATGGCCTGCTGATATATATCTGGAAGGGAGCGATCAGCACCGTGGCTGGTTTCAGTCATCGCTCTGGCCTGCTCTTGCTCTTCGCGGCAGGGCTCCGTTTAATACTGTTCTCACCCACGGATTCATGCTTGATGAAAATGGTAAGGCGATGAGTAAATCCATGGGGAATGTTATTCCTCCTGAAAAGATCATTAACCAGTTCGGTGCTGATATAATCAGGTTATGGGTGTCATCCGAGGATTACAGGAATGACATGCGTATTGGAATGAATATGATTAATCAGGTTGCTGATTCATACAGAAAAATACGAAATACCTTAAAATATATAATAGGCAATATCGCGGATTTTGATATAAAAGATGCGGTAGCATATGAAGAACTTTCTGATATTGATAAGTGGATCCTTCATAAGCTTTATATTCTGTCAGAGAACGTAATCAGGCATTACGAAAAATTTGAATTTCATCTTGTTTACAGGAAGATACTGAATTTCTGCGCTGTTGAACTCTCTTCAATATACTTTGATATATCCAAAGATATACTTTATGTTGAAGCAAAAAATTCAAAAATCAGAAGGGCAAACCTTACTGTTCTTAACGAGATATATAATTCTTTAGTAAGGCTTATAGCTCCGGTTCTGTCATTTACCACGGAAGAAATATGGACTTTCACCGGTAAAGAAGGTTCTGTTCACATGGAGAAATACTATAAGCTGAACGACAGTTATAATAATCCGCAACTGCATGACAGGATCAATCAGGTCGCTGAGATCAAGAAGGATGTGCTTAAGTCACTTGAGGATTTAAGGAAAGATAAAATCATTAAATCATCACTTGAAGCTGAGATCACACTCCATGTAAAAGATGAGGCTCTCGGGAAACGCCTCTCCGCAATGGGTGAGGAGTTCAGGAGATTTATGCAGGTGGCAAAGGTCACGCTCACTGACAGCGACGCCGGCCTGACCCAATACGATAATTCAGCCGTCTCTTCAGTAAAGAGCAGCGGGAAGAAATGTGTAAGATGCTGGAACTTCTATGATGAACTTGGGAGAGATCCCGAGCATCCTGAGTTGTGTGACAGATGTACAACCATAGTAAAAAATATGTAACAGGGAATCAGGATGAAAAAACATATATTGCCTTTAATAACTGTCGTGACAGCACTTGCCGCTGATATTTTTACGAAGCATCTCGCGTTAACAAAACTGGGATATTTCAACACGGTTGATCTCTTCGGAGGATTTCTAAGATTTGATCTTACCTTTAATCAGGGCGGGGTTTTCGGTATACTGCAGGGATATAAAACTTTTTTTCTTGTGGTATCAATTGCCGTTCTGGCACTTATGGTTGGCTACTATTTTTATGAAAAACATATGCCGGGACTGTTCAGAGTAGCAATGGGGCTCATTATCGCCGGGGCTCTTGGTAATATTATCGACAGGCTGATCCCGGGTAGAATAGGGGTTGTGGATTTTATTTCTGTAGGAGTTGACGGCGTTTACAGGTGGCCTACATTCAATGTTGCAGATATGGTAATTGTTACAGGGGCTTTTCTCCTTGTTTTGGTGGTTTACCGGGATGATAAGAAAAAGTCCGCGCAGTGCGGGGATACCTGTCAGTAGGTATCCTTCACCTCAACTTTACCCTCTGCAATAATTTCGTCTCCTCTGTAAGCCTCAACAAGATAGGTCCCGCCGTTATAAAACTGAAGAGTTGTGTTTGCTCTGTTTTTTTCTCTCCCGACTTCAATGGCCATGTTCTTTTCAGGTTTTTTTATGCCATTACTAATTTCTGATATTTTTACTGTAAGTGAATCCGCTTCAAAAGAATTTTTACCCGCTATAACCGCTGTCAGGTCTCCTGTGCTGAATACCTTCCCGCAGTTTACTCCTTTACCCTCTGTATCAACACCCTCGCAGAAACTGATACCTTCATTTTTTGAACAGCCGGAAGCTGCAAATGCAACAAGCAATATGATAAAAAATTTTTTCATTTCTCCTCCTATATAAGTGAACCCTGGAGTTCTTCTTCGTCATCAATCTCACCGGTATCATTCTTAACCGCTACCTTTTTTTGTGTTACATTTCCGTCGTCACCCTTCTGGAGTATTTCAATTTTTCTCTCGGCCTCGTCCAGCTTTTCCTGGCAGAACCTCGCAAGCTTTATCCCTTTTTCAAATTCATTTATAGATTCATCAAGGCCGAGCGATCCATCCTCAAGCTTTGAAGCTATCTCTTCAAGTTCCAAAAGAGCATTTTCAAATGTCTGTTTTTTTTCATTCTTCTTCTGCTTTTCCATTATTTCTCCTTTCTGAGATCTTTTATCTCTGCCGAGGCTCTTCCGTCCGTGAACCTGATCTGCACAGTATCACCAGCCTCCAGGCTTTCTACACTTTTAATTATTTTATTGTCTCTGTCCGTTACTATGGAATATCCTCTGCCCATAACAGCAAGTGGTGAAAGCTTGTCAATGGCCTGTACATTCATTTCAAACCTGTGGCGAAGATTTGAAACAGCTTTTTTTTCTATAAAGGTAATGTCAGGTATTCGGAAAAACTCTCCCTTCTTTTCAGAAATATAATGCTTCATTGAAAGGGCTATCCTCTTTTCAACATCATTAAGAAGCATCTCTCTGTAGTTCACAATTTCATATGGATTTCTGAATACTTTTTTTGATGCGGTATTGTTCAGCCTGACTTTGCTGCCTGCAAAACTGTTTGCCAGGGCTGTAGATAATCTGCTGTGAAAATATAAAATTTCATCTGAAAGCTCACTTTTCACTGGTATTGCCATCTCTGCGGCAGCTGACGGGGTAGGCGCTGCCGCATCCGCCGCGTCATCAGACAATGGATGATCAATCTGATGGCCCACTGCTGAAATTATCGGAACCCTTGAATTATAGAACGCACGGACAACGGTCTCTTCATTAAAGGCGAAGAGATCCTCGAAGGAGCCGCCGCCCCTCCCCGCTATTATTACATCAAGGGCAAGCTCCGGCCTGTTAAGTTCCCTTATTGCACCGGCAATAGATGCGGGAGCGTCATCCCCCTGAACTTTTGCGGGGGCTATAACTATTTCAATATTTGGAAATCTCCGCAGAGCTACCTTTATTATATCGCGTACAGCAGCTCCCGTTGGTGATGTGGCTATCCCTATCCTTGTAGGGAGGAATGGGAGTTTTCGTTTTTGCGACTGGTCAAAAATTCCTTCCTCCGTTAGTTTTTTTTTCAGCTGTTCAATCCGTTTCTGCAGCTCCCCGGCGCCCTCCGGCCTTGCGGAGAGCACATTAAACTGGTAACTCCCCCTCTTCTCAAATACGGTAAACCCGCCATAGACAAGTACACTCATCCCCTCCTCTAGCCTGAACTTGATGTTTTTATTTGCGTAGCGGAAGAATACTGCTGAGATAGCAGCGCCTTCATCTTTAAGAGTGAAGTATATATGCCCTGATGAGTGATATGTAAGGTTTGATATCTCCCCTTTTATCCAGATATTATTGAAAAGAGGATTCTCTTCGAGTTCTCTTTTTATAATCCTGTTTATTTCGGTTACAGTGAAAAACTGCACGTCGGCGTTATATTCCATATAAGTAATGCTGCCTTTTTATTTAT
>CAZVFJ010000051.1:0-16179 GCA_964625825.1 uncultured Leptospirales bacterium
TATCATTTAAACTTATTATCCGTATACCCTTATTTTTGCACCTTTCAGCAATAAGTGCTGAAGCCTTTATCGGATCAGAGCCGTATATGACGCCAATATGTTCCTGAACTTTACACTTCCTGCCTTCCAGGGCTTTCATTTTTACCACAGGATCTTCTCCCGGATTATCATATAATCCGAGCTTTGCTGGTGATGATAATATAGAAATGAATATTGAGGCTAAAAATTCTTCCGTTGTCATAATTATTCCCCATTGATAAAAATCAAATCATGAATAATACGGCTGGAATAATTTCCTTTAAAAATTTTTTAAATAAACTATTATTTTTTAACCTCTTTGGAGTAAAAGATGCTCTATTATATCCGACGAAGTATATGGAGGAGATATAAAATATTTTTTAGACTAACATATATGTTTAATAATTATTGCTGATAAAAAAAAGAAGCTCCAAAAAATGGAGCTTCGATTAAAATTTTTTTAACAAACAAATATACAATCAGAATCAGGGATTCTGCTTATAAACATCAACAAGGCTATAAATTTCTTCATTAAGAACTTTTTCAAATTCTTCTTTATTAGGTACAGGCCTCTTGAACATCTTCTGTATCTTCTCAAGCTGCGCATCTGTATTGAGAGGCTTGCCGTAAAGTTCCTGCGCAAATGCCGAGAAATCCCGAACAAAGAGGTCAAACATCTGATTCATTACTTCATCACTGATCTTCTCTATCTTTGCGCTTTCAATAATAAGATGGCCGTAAGCAACCATCGTGAAAAGCTCACCAACAGCGAGGAGGTAATCGAAGTCCATCATCTGCTTCATGAGATCCTGGCCTGAAACCATGAGGTACTCTTTATATGCCTGAATCTGCTCCATGAATACCTTAACATTCGGCAGATGAGAAAGGCTATTATAAACAGGATTGAAATCATGGAATTTGGTCTTCGCATATGCCTTTGTCGGTCCCTGGTGGAACAAAAAATCATCGTTTCTGTTGTCAGTGATCCTTCCAATCTCTTCAAACTGGCCAGGCATAAACATATAGCTTGGAATAAGTTTTGCTATGAGGGCCATGTTTACATGACGTGTACCTTCAAGTTTCGGGAAACCTCTGAGCTCTCCAACTGCCTGTTCAAAATACATATCCTTTTCAAAACCTCTGGCAGCTATTATATCAAACAGGTGTTCATGGACTGTTTCACCCTGGATAGCAACCTTCATCTTCATGATAGGATTGAAGAGAAGATATCTCTTGTCATTCTCGCTCGCAATCCTCATGTAATCAGTTGCCCTGAGACCAAAGAGCTTCATACCCATAATTCGAAGCCATGCATCAGAGAAGAGTCTCTTTACATGAGCAAACTCTGTTACCTTCTTACCATAGAGTTCCCTGTGATAAGCATGATTAAGAGATTCATAAAGAGAATGTGTTACTATACCTGTAGCTCCTGAACCAATATTAAACTTACATATATTGATTGTGTTCAGCATATCATCCCATGCTTTCGGGCCTCGTGTAAGGATGTCAGCTTCTGTAATAGGATAATCGTGGAGAGCAAATTCGGCAACATACTGCTGGTTCACATCAACAACATTTTTTACGCACTCATAATTCGGATGAGCTGAATCAACCACGAAGAATACATACTCATCTGTATCAGCCATCTTGGCAAATACTGTTACTGTGCTTGCGACATTACCGTTACCGATATAGTATTTGCTTCCGTTAGCAACGTATGTACCGTCACCTTTAGGGTAAAGCTTCATTTCTGATGAATAAATATCCGCGCCATGTTCCTTCTCTGAAAGGCCAAAAGCACAGAAAGCATTCTGCCTTAACTTGGCAGCAGCTTTATGCTTGGCTTCTTCATTATCTCCGAGGAGAACAGGATCAAGGCCGAGAGTAGATACATGGTATGTGTACCAGTAAGCTGCCCCATAAAATCCGCATATTTCTGAAAATTCATACATCCTGTATGTGCTATAATACTGATTGGGATCAGAGCCATAACCTTTCGGGAGAAAAAGTGTTTCAAAAATACCTTCTTCTGTAACAAATTTTTGCCAATCTTCGCACCATTCCCTATTATGATACTGTTCTTTCTGTTTTGCAAGACCTTTTTTCTCAAACCAATCTATGGTTTTAAGCATAATCTCTTTGGATCTTTCATCAGGATATTTCCTGTCTCTGTAATTCTTCGGATTAAGTAGTATGCTCATGACAAACTCCTTTTCTTAGTAATTAGTCTTCAAAAGTTCGAACTAATAATAACAAACGTTATTTAATAGCTTCTAAAAATCATAATACTGTTTATAAAAGAAAACATTGTTCTTTTTTGTCAACATAATTTAATATAATAAATACTGTTATATATCGCGATTAATATGTTCCGAAACATAACTTATTGTTAAATATAACGTTAATCAAAAATTAATCAAAAAAAGCCGCTCCTTTCGAAGCGACTTTTCAAAATTTCAGGCTTAATATAAAAATCAGGGATTCATTCTGTATTCATCTTTGAGAGGATATACGTATTTATCCCAGACCCTTTTAAACTTATCTGTATCAGCAACAGGATTCTTGATCATCTTTATACAGTAATCAAGCTGCGCCTGAGTGTTACTCTTCTTCTGATAGAGCTGAACGGCATATTTAGAGAAATCCCTTACCAGTACATCAAAGATCATATCAAGAAGGTCATTTTCTATGTTATAGATTTTAGCGTTCTCAATAATAAGCTGACCGTAAGCAACAACTGTCATGATCTCGCCCATAGCAAGAAGGTAATCTATATCTTTATTCTGTTCTTTTGTAGGAGTAGCTTTTGTGAGGAATTCTTTAAATACGGCTATCTGTTCTTTAATCACTCTTATATTAGGAAGGTCAATGCTGTTATATGCGATGTTATAATCATGAAACTGAATTTTACCAAGTCCGGCTGTTGGACCCTGATTCATAAGAAACGCATCGTTTTCAGCTCCTCCACACTGAGGAATTGCAGGGAATTCTTTTGGATTAAAAAAGTAATTTGTCATGAATTTCACAACAAGCGCCATGTTTACATGAACTGTACCTTCGAGTTTCGGGTACATTCTGATCTCCCATGTAGCCATTTCAAAATACGGGTCTTTTTCAAAACCTTTTGCAGCAATTACATCCCAGAGAAGGTTGATAACCTCTTCCCCTTCTCTTGTCACTTTCATTTTACAAAGTGGATCATAGAGGAGATATCTTCTGTCATCAGCTGAAGCTGTTCTCATATAGTCAACGGCCCTGAGGTTGAAAAGCTTCATAGCGCATATTCTAAGAAATGAATCTGTGAGAAGATTTTTAACATGCGGAAAATCTGTTACATATTTACCATAGAGATTTCTGTTAGCAGCATGCTCAATAGCTTCATAGAAAGCGTGAGTTGCAATACCTATAGCACCAGGGCCGAGGTTGAATTTACATACGTTAACTGTATTGAGCATGTTATCCCATGCTTTCGGGCCACGCTCAGTTATATCAGCATCTGTTATCGGGTAATCATGTACTGCATATTCTGATACATAATTCTGGTGAGCAACTGTATTCTGAACACATTCATAGTTTGGATGCCTTGAATCAACGCAGAAGAAAACATAATCATTGCTGTCAGCAATCTTTGCGAAGGTGGAAACCATAGCAGCCTTGTTACCATTACCAATATAATATTTATCACCATTAGCTTTGTATGTACCGTCACCCTGGGGGTACAGCATCATGTCACTTGAGTAAATATCTGCGCCATGTTCTTTTTCAGAGAGACCGAATGCAAAGACATGGCCTTCTTCAAGAAGTTTAGCGGCCTTCTGTTTAGCCTCTTCATTGCTACCCATCCATACAGGGCAGATTCCAAGCATTGAAACGTCCCAAACATACCAGTATGCTATACCATAGAAACCCATAAGTTCAGCCCAGTGGAAAGTCCTGTAGGTATCCCATCGGTTGTCTTTAGCGCCATATCCTGCGGGGGTCAGGAGTTTTGCAAAGAATTTATTTTCTTTCTGAAATTCAACGAAGTCCTCTGGCCAGGTTTTGTCGTGAAAGTCCTCTTTCACTTTTTTAAGTCCCTTGTTTTCAAACCATTCGATAGTTTTAAGCATCATTTCCTTTGATTCTTTGTCAGGAAATTCAACATTGTATTTTTTGGGGTTTAAAAGTAGCATTTACAACCTCTTCTTTGAAAGATAAATAATTATCTTTTTTATTTGGATTATAGATCTTTTATTAATAAAAAAAAACAGCATAAAAAACTTGTCAATATAATATCTCTTTTTTTTAAAGAATAATATTTATATAAAAAAGATATATATATGTGAATCTCTATCAATATATATATACCAATTTTAAAGATATTTCAAAAATAAAGCAGAGAAAATATAGAAATGGAAGAAATGATGAGAAAAAATCAGATAAAATTAATTGGACAACAGTCCATCATCTTTTTTAATAGTAAAATATTTGTCATATAGAGGTTTAGAATTGAAAAAAACAGCTTCAGAAATAACAATAAATGAACTTGTTGATATAATAAAAAAATATCTTGCAGCAGGGCCAAATCTCAACTACGCGTTGAAAATTCTCGGGCATCCAGGCGTGGGTAAATCGGCTGTTGTGAAGCAGATTGCAGATGAGATGAATTACTACTTCATAGATACACGACTGGCTTTTAAAGAGAATGTCGATCTTGGAGGATACCCTGTCCCGGATCATGAATCTAAGCAGATGATCTATTTCAGACCTAAATTCATTCCCCCGAATGAATCTAAGCAGATGATCTATTTCAGACCTAAATTCATTATCCAGACGCTTTTCCAGATCATAACAGAGGGTAAATGCGGAGAGCACCTCCTTCCTGCCGGGACTTCGATCATTCTTGCGGGAAACCTGGGCGAAGAGGATGACACAACAATTACTGAATTCGATGATTCTGCCCTTGATGGAAGACTGGCCATATTCCATCTGAAACCCTCCGCTGAAGACTGGCTTTCATGGGGACATGCGGCAGGAATTCACCCTTCAATTCTCAGGTATATATCAACATTCCCCGAAAGACTTTGGGATGAGCAGAATATAAATCCCAATCCGAGGGGATGGCACCAGGTATCAAATGCTCTGAATTATTCCTATAAACTCGATACTGATGAAGCACTTAAAGATTATATCTGTGAGAGTGTTGACACAACTCTTGAAAAATTGATATATACACTCATAGGGAATATTGCCGGAAGCGATTTTATCATGCAGCTTACTTCTCCGAGACAAATAAGCTCGGATGATATCCTACGTGGAAATGACGACAAACTATCTCTGCTTAAAAAACGTGAAATATCCTCCGAAGACCTTCTCTGGGCATTGAACGGCACACTTGAGGTTATGAAAAATAAAGCAATCCAGGCGTCAGGAAAACTTAATCCTGACGACATAAAGACTCTCGGCAATATTCTTAAATTTATCGGTTACTCACGCGGAGACATAAGGATGGCATACTTCTTTCTTCTCATGAAGGAGTGCGGCATATTCACACTTATTCCGGAAGCTATAAAAACCCTTGGCGAGCATGAAGTAATAATTGAACTCAAAGAGAAATACGGATCGCTGCTGAATTAATGCAAAAAATATCTGAGCCAGTTAAAGTTGAGCTTGTTCTTGAATCGCTCTGGCGCAAGAGCCGTTTCGCATCATATTTTTATCAGGGTGTTGATTTAATACCAGAGAATAATATTCCCACTCTTGCTCTTATGATTTATCTTTCAAGGCTTTCTCTTTTTTATAACCCTGAATTTGTTGAGAAACTAACGGATGACGAATTGACCGGACTCCTTGTCCATGAAATGCTGCACATAGTTCTCAACCATGACCACAGGGGAAACAGAGACGGTGATATATATCTTCAGAACCTCGCACAGGATATGGTTATAAATTCATACATTCATGACAGCCGTAAAACTTTCTTCTCAAAAAAATCAAACTACCTTAATGATATACCGGAACTTATTCTCCCGGCAGGGCTCCCGCTAATTCCGGATGAATTCTTTGAAGATACAGCGACTTATGATCCTATCTGGGAGGAGGTTTATACCTGGCTTAAAGGGAGGCCGCAGGAGGAGATAAAGCGTCTCAGTTTTAATGAACCGCCGGAAAAAGGCTCCGGTATCGGGATCCAGAGCAGAACAAGTATTGATGAACTCGCTGAAGCTCTGAGCTCCCTTGACCTGACATACAACAAAGCTCCGATTGAAAAATATACCCGAATCAAAAACATGGACGGCCTCATGTTCGAAAACAATACCGGCGATCCTGCTCCCACAGGCGTGCATATAATGAACAGAAAGACCGACCTTAATGTTACCGAATCAAAACTTAACCATTTCATGAATTTTGCCCGCAGGGACGAATTCTGTAGAGAAGAGCGAATATTCATGGAGGTCTCGTCACTCATAAACGCACCTAAAAAAACAGACCTGACATGGCAGGAAAAACTGAAAAGCATTGTAGACATCACAGCTCAATCGAATGAATGGGAATATACAAGCCGCAAATTTAACAGGCGATATCTGTCCCAGGGGATCTATTCTCCCGGAAGGGCATTTAAGGACAGGGAGGCAATAACCGTCGTTGTAGATGTATCCGGCTCAATGGTGATGAAGCCGGGTGATATCGAATCAGCATTCGGGATTATCGAAGCATTATTAAAAAAATTCAGGGTATACCTCCTCTGCATAGATGAAACAATTTTCATTCCTGAAAAGAGAGATAATATCTTTATCAAATCCGAATGCACAGGGAAGCCCTATGAATATAAAAAAGGTGACTGGAAATATATTAAAACAGGTAGCAGCGGAACTACATACTTTGAATCTCTTTTCAACAGTTATATGGATACCCATAATGAACTCCTAATTGTGATTACGGATGGATACATATATGACATTGACAGGCTTAAAAAATACAGGAACACCCTCTGGCTAATAAGTGAAAACAGGGATGAAAAGTTTATTCCCCCCTTCGGGAAAAGCATAAAGATAAGCACTGCAAAACCCGAGAGACGGCTAAGGCAGTCGGGGGGGAAAGTATGACCGAGTCTGTAAAATCACGTGCACTTGAAATTTACAAAAATGGTGTTGAGTATGGCGAAAAATTCTGCACCGATAATATTGATGAACTTTTACGGCTCTCTGATCCGGAAGCTATATACCTTGCGGGGAGGCACTGGAGCATTTTTGACTATGATCGCGGCCTCGATAGACTTATCTCTGCGGGTGACCCGGAGTATGTCCATAAATCGGGAATATTCTGGCTATCGTTTGACTTTAAACGCGGCTTAGACTTTCTTATACAAAGTGAAAACAGTGAATACATATACAGGGCTGGCAGGTTCTGGTCAGGTTATGATTATGATCGCGGGCTTGATGCGTTTGGTAAATTAAAAAGCGCAAGGCATATTTATTACGCGGGGAAGGAATGGAAAAAGTTTGATTACGCAAGAGGTTTTGATCTTCTAATGAATATTGCTGACCCTGAGTTTATCTTCTACGCCGGTTCTCACTGGAAAACCTTTGATTACAACAGAGGAATGTATCATCTACTCAAAACGAAAAATCCTGAATATATATATAAATCAGGAACGATGTGGAAAATTTTCGATTATGAAAAAGCTCTCAGAGTCCTTGAAACCGAAGTTGCAGCCGGTGAAACATGGAGAGCACGCGCTTTTGAAAACAGAAAGTGGAAAGCTGAACTTAAAAAAATCTGGGAGAGCCGATGGTAAAAATGAGACGGCGCTCACGCGCCGCCTCACATATTAAAATTACTGTTCTGAGCCTGGTTTCTTTATATCAAATTTCTTAATTTCAGGTTTCGCACCGCTAACATCTGGTTTTTCAAACTGTTTTACAGCCTCTTTAGCCTCTTCCTGTTTACCGGCAATATCACCCTTAATCTGCTCTGCCTGTTCTTTTGTTGAACCCTTCATAGCTTCAACATTTGCTTTATCTGAGGCTTTCTGATCTTCAACCATCTTTTTGTTAGCTTCTTTCTGTTCAACTACAGCTTTTCTTATCTCTTCACGCTGCTCTTCAAATTTTTTTCTTATATCTTTCTGGAGCTCTTTTATCTCTTCTTTTATTCTTCGTATGTTTTCAAGATTCTGCTGCTTGAGATCGTTTACAGAAATGGGTTTACCTTTCTCAAGTTCCGCTTCCTTCCCTGCTTCAACAAGAACATACTCAGCGTCATCCTTTTCTGCCTCTTTTACAGCAACAGTTCCTTCAACACAGGAGATCTTGCTCTTTCCACTCTCTTCTTCAACCAAAAACTCCGTACCCCTTACGCCGGCTACAGATGTTGGTGTTGTTACCATAAACTTCTCACCTTCAACAAGTTTCCTCGAAACCTTTGAGAAAATTTTTCCGTTTTCAACATAAAACTCAGAGATTTCTTTGTTTGTCTTAAGATCCTTAAGAAGTTCCTTCATAACAACAGTACTCTTTTCAAGAATTCTGATAACGCTGCCGCTAAAATAGATATCAACAACAGCCTTTACTCCGGTTTTGACTACCATTCCCTGTGTAATAGAATCCCCCACATTGGCTTTAGCCGTATTACCATCTGTTGTTATTGTAACATCACCGGTCATAAAATTTATGATACCATTATTTACTATGTTTTTTGACTCATCAGCTTTTTTACACCCCGAAACAAGCATAAGAAAAGCCAGAGAAAAAATAATAACTGAATACTTTTTCACTTTTATCCTCCGATTAGTATTTGCCATTTTTTAAAGACAATTTTGAATGTTTTATAATATTTTGTAACACATTATTATAAGTTTTCAATAAATCAATTCAATTTTATAAATCATATAAATTAGCTGAAAGATTATTACAATTCAGTATTTATTTCTTAAGTTATTTCTGGTAAAAAATGTTCTATTACTCCCGCCGCCAAAGGCGGCGGGAGTATATAATTCATAATTTTACACTAAAAAATATATTTAGGAATTATTACTGATTACAATTATAGGATTAAATCATAAACCTTTCGATTTTTTTCATAAGAAGATTTTCCTGAACCGGCTTATTCAACACATCATCAAATCCAGAAAATATCAAATTATCTGTAAAACTGATATTAGAATACCCTGTATTTGCAATAACATGAATATTCTTTTTAATATCTTTAATCAGCTTCATCGTCGTTACACCGTCCAATTCGGGCATTTCAATATCAAGAAGAACTACAGATACCTCCTGATCGCTCTTTACAATTTCGACAGCCTCAAAGCCACTCTGTGCTCTTATACATAAACATCCCAGACGGCTGAGAATATCTGATAAATGCAGGGTTATAAGGGAGTTATCATCCACTATGAGTATTTTCCATTTTTTTAAATTATCTTCATGCCGGTTGATTTCATTCAAATCCAGATTTAAATTCATATTTTTCCTCTCCGGAGCTATAATATCCCTATGCATAAATTCAAACTCTTTCAGTTGAGTTATATCTGTATGAGTGCATATTAACATAACAGGTGATAAATCATGATCCCACTCAATTATCTCCCCTCTGCTTCTCAGCCAGAGCCATGAACCGTCATATCTGCGTATACGGTATTCTGCCGTAAAAGACCTGCCTGAATTGATTCTTTCCCTTATTTCAGTCAACACCGCATTCCTGTCATCAGGATGGATTAATTCAGATAAATCGGCGAAAGTCTGAGGTAATGAATCTTTTTTAAATCCCAGTATATTAATAAACTGCCGGTTCAGCCTGATAGTATCATCATTAAGCCGCCACTCACAGAGGCCATCTCTTATTGAATCAAATATAATCTCATATCGGCGTGCCGTTTCATTGCTGTAGTGAAGGAGCGACATGTTTTGTGTCACGTCAATACAATAAAAGATATAGCCCGAATCATCATTTCCGTTATTCAGAGCAAATGGAAATATTGCGGCATCAATTATAATTTCACCCTCCCTGAAGGTTTTGTAGAATCCGGTATCCCTGATTATTGTAAAATCATACCTGAATTCAAATGAGAGGGAACGATGTTTTCTAACCCGGGACTTGAACCATTCATTTGCATTGGGATTTTCAATTAGATCAAGGGTATATATCTCATCCGGATCAATAATACCAAATATCTTTTTAAAAGAATCATTGAAATGAATTGCTTTCCCTGATGAATCGAGCATAAGTATACCAGCAGGAGATTTATCAAAAATTTTTCTGAATTTTCTTTCGCTGTTAACAAGTTCAGACCTGGTTTTCCCCAATTCAGCAATAATACGGTTCAGGCTTAGAGTCTTTTCGTTTATCCTTTTTTTCAGAATATGATTATTTATATAAATAAAAGATCCAAAGATCAAAATACTTACGAGAGACCATATGACAATAAATTTACTGTCGAATTCCGGTTTCCCTTCTCCGCCGCTGGTAAACCACTTTGAGTAGATACTGTTATATATATCGCCTGGTTTTATTGTTGATAATCCTGATTTGAAATTTGTCAGGAGTTTTTCATTTCCGGTTTTTACAAAATACCCGTAGCTGAACTTCCCGGGATTTACAGTGAGTTCTTCAATTGATAGAAAATTCAATTTACTAAGAATATTCCTTAATCTGAATTCCTCCATAAAAACAGCATCACACCCTTTTGAGTTCAGCATTAACAGAGCTGTTTCAGGATTATTTATATAGATAATTTCAGCATTATACTCTTTCCTGATTATGTCGGATAATGATACAGAAAAAACTTCGTGTCCTGAAATTGCAATTCTCCTTCCTGATAGTTTTTTAAAACCTGAGATACATGAATCATTGTTTGCTGCAAATTTAAAAAGCACTCCCAATGCTTCTCCGGCAAATGTATATTTTTTATAAGAAGAATCAGCCACTCCGCCAATTATGATATCAGCTTCTCCTATACTGATAATGTCCGCTACTCTCTCCGGAGGAAGCAGTAGAAGTGTATACTCTATACCGGCTGATTCAGCTATCTTCTGGAACAATTCCACTGTAAAACCGGCCACTGTTCCATTATTATTAAGGTATTCATAAGGAAAATTATTATAAGAGCCAACAACAGTAATTCCCGGAGACGCCTTAAGGGGGGACCCGCTACAGATGTATAACACACTTATTATAAATAACGTAGTGATGTTTTTATTCATTCTTATCAACATATCTGGAAGTATGTCATTATTAATAAATATATATTTCAGGAATGAATCAAGATTAAGCATGTAATTATTCCATTTTTTTTAATTTTTTTTTAAAAAAAGAAAAAAATTTCAAATATAACATCTCCTCCTTCGTTTAATAACAAATAATTGCTGTGAAACTGTTTTACACTGATTGCCGTCAGAAAAAATCACAATGCAATTTTGCAGCAGGATAATAAAAGGAGGCTTTATGCAGAATTACTCTAATGCTACAATCGAAGGATTTGTTACTCATGAACCGGAATTAAAGAAAACAAAAACAGGGAAATCAGTATGTAATTTTTCTCTCGCGATTAATCATTACTCAAAAAACGACGAACCACCCCGCGTGTCATTTATTGAAGTGGAAACCTGGGAAAAAACAGCAGAGATTTGTTCAAAAAATATAACAAAAGGAAAAAGAATAATCGTCATGGGTTCATTGAGGCAGGACAGGTGGGAGGATGGAAACGGAAAAATGCAATCAAGACTTAAAATAATCGGGAACGAAATACGATTTTTGGAAAGCAGTAAAAAACAGGATGAGGCTACGCATTAGCCTCATCCTGTACACTTTATATTCTAAAATGGTATTTTGTTTGTCCTTGACCAGATATTCATCTCCTTGGCTGATTTTATAAGTCCTTCACGGAAATTAGGATGCGCAATGTTTATCAGAGATTCAGCGCGTCCCCAGACTGATCTCGCTTTCATATTACACATACCGTTTTCTGTTACAAGATACTGTACCATAGTTCTCGGCACAGTAACAATAGAGCCGGGTTTCAGAAGAGGTGTTATTCTTGAAGAAAGGTTTCCCTGCTTATCCTTGTATGTGGATTTGAAAGCGAGAAAACTTTTACCCCCTTTTGAATGAAAAGCACCTATTACGAAGTCCAGTTGCCCACCTGTACCGGATATCTGTCTTAATCCCGATGTTTCTGAGCAAACCTGGCTCAGAAGGTCAACTTCTACTATATTATTAATAGATACAACTTTATCATTCTGGGAAACAAAGTCAGGATTATTTGTATGGTGTACCTTACATGAGGCTGTACGCGGATTATCATGAATAAAATCATAAGTCTCTTTTGTCCCGAGACAGAAGGAATATGTACTTTTATTTATATCAAAGCTTTTCTTTGCGTTAGTAATTTTCCCGGCCTCATACATGGTAACCATCGCATCACAGAACATTTCACTCTGTATCCCGAGATCTTTAAGATCTGATGCTGCGATCATCTCACCGATAGTATTAGGGAGAGACCCAATCCCGAGCTGAAGGCATGAGCCATCCTCAATATGGGGCATTATTAATTCGGCAATTTTTTTCTCTTCCGGGGATGCCTCAGGTAATTTTGGTGTAGTGAAAACAGGTGTATTTTTACCTTCAATAATATAATCTACTTCACTAATATGCACATATTCATCATTACCACCAAGACACCTTGGCATATTTTCATTCACTTCAACAATGGTAATATCAGCCCATAAAGCAAGGCCACGGTTGTGAGAGTTCCCGAGTCCAAAATTAAAACACCCGTTTCTATCCATTGGAGTAACCTGTGCAATCCATACTCTTGGCCTTAGATAGGCAAGGTCTCTCGGGTGATACGCAAGGAGTGTAGCTTCATGATAGTTGAATGGGAGGTGACACGCGAGGTTCTTGTCACCGGCCATCCTGTCAAGCAGTGTATAATACCAGCTGAAATACATGAACGATTTTTGTTCAGGATCGGCCTGAATTACGGCAGGGAACGGCGGAACTGTTCCTGTGCCTCTTATAGAGACATTTTCTACCTGCCCGACTCTCTTGCTTAAAGCTATATCAAAGTCTACCGGTTTTGTTGCGAACATTCCATAGTCAATTATATCATCGGTTTTAACCATGTTTGCTGCCTGTTCAGCAGTAATCAGCTTATTTTTATACTCAGCTAAATAAGTATTCATTCAAAGGCCCCCGTTTACTCTTTTTTTTTGAACATAGAATAAAGCTGATTTCAACATAATGCAAGGTATTATCTTGACAATTTGGTGTGGTTTTAAATGTAAAAAACATGTAGTGAAAAATACTACATGTTTTTTACATTTTTCACATAAATGGAAGGCTAATTTCTCATATGGTCAATGATACTGTTAAAACCGGCCTTCACCTGTTCACCGGTTTTCTGATTTTTTATTGAAACAGTCCCTGAAGATAGTTCATCTTCACCTATGATTATTACATGCTGCGCTTTTTCACGCTCTGCCCTTTTAAACTGTGATTTGAATCCTTTAACTTCCGGATCTATATCTGCCGATAAACCGTTTTTTCTCAGATCGTGAAGTACCTCAAGAGATTTAATCAGTGTATCACCACCCGTGTGAATAATGAAAGCATCAATCCCCCTGGCAGGGATCGGTTTATCTTCAATGATAAGGTTGATTCTCTCCATCCCGGCAGCAAAGCCTACTCCAGGAGTCGGTTTACCTCCAAACTGCTCAACCAGATAATCGTATCTTCCTCCTCCTGCAAATGCATTCTGCCCCCCCAGCCTGTCGGTTACAAATTCAAATGTTGTTTTAGTGTAGTAGTCAAGGCCACGCACCAGATAAGGATCTTCAATATATTTAACTCCGGAGAGATCAAGGTATTCCTTAACTTTTACAAAATGATCCCTGCACTCGCCGCAGAGGTGATCCCTAATTACGGGAGCACTGCTCCTCAGGGCAACGCATCCTTCATTTTTACAGTCAAGCAGCCGGAGCGGATTTGTCCCGAGTCTTCTCTGGCAGTCGGGGCATAGACCTTTGATATGCGATGTATAATATTCCTTCAACCTGGATATATACTCCCCTCTGCACTCTCTGCAACCTATGGAATTGATCAGTATTTTGTAGGAGCCGATCCCGACTCTCTTCGAAATTTCATCCACTACAGAGATAATTTCGTAATCGTAATACGGATCATTGCTGCCGAAAATTTCAGCTCCGAACTGATTGAACTGGCGTAGCCTCCCCCGCTGAGGTTTCTCCGCCCTGAACATCGGGCCGTTGTAAAAAAACTTGCACACAGATAACCTGTTGTACTCGCCGTTTTCAACATATGCCCGGACAACACCCGCTGTCCCCTCCGGACGAAGTGTAAGGCTCCTTCCCCCCCTGTCCTCAAACGTGAACATCTCTTTTGATACTATATCTGTATCAGTACCAATACCGCGGGCAAATACCTCGGTAAATTCCATAACAGGGACAATAAGCTCCCTGTAGTTATAGGTATTAAACACATCAACTGCGTTCTGTAATACAAAATTCCATCTGTTAACTCTGTCCGGGAAGATATCTTCCACACCCGGCGGTTTTAATATCATGATGCTACCCCTCGCTGCCTGTTAATCTCTTTCTGAATATCGCGTGTTCAGACACAGGTTTATCAAATTTTATAGTACAGATAGTCCCCGGCCTGGCCATATTGATCTCATTACCGGCGTCATCTGTGATTTTCACGACCCTGTACCTGTCATCAATAATCCGTTCTTTTATCGGATATATTCCATCGAAAATTTCATCTTTATATATTGGATTAAACGTCTTTATCTTTACCTCGTCAGAAGGTTCAACTCCTTCATATCTGTATCCCATGAATGAACCCTTTTTAATATAGGGGATACCGCTGAATCCAAGATTTCCGAATTCGTTAAAGAGATCATTTGTATATGGCCTGTGGCTGATTAAATCGAGCTCATCAGTCCAGAACGGAAGATTCTCTTTAAACTCAGGTGTCCCTGCAAGTCTTACCGCGTGTTTATAAATTCGTGTTGTGTTTGCGCAGTGATAAAGAGATTTCATCCTGCCTTCAATTTTAAATGCATCAACACCGGCATCTATATATTCTTCAAGCCTGTCAATAAGGCATAGGTCCTTTGATGATAGGATTTCTGTGCCATTTGCGTGTTCAATTACATCGAGATAATTCCCCGGCCGTTTCTCCTCTATGAGAGAATACTTCCACCTGCACGGCTGTGAGCAGTCTCCCATGTTAGCGTCCCGGCCAGACATATACCTCGACAGGAGACATCTCCCCGAATATGAGATACAAAGAGCCCCATGCGCAAACACCTCAATCTCTGCCCCGGTGTTTCTTTTAATCATCTTTATCTCTTCAACTGAAGTCTCGCGTGCCAGTACAATCCTGTTAAAACCGGCATCCATCCAGAACTTAACCGCAAGATGATTAAGAACATTCATCTGCGTGGAAAGATGAAAATCCGCTTTAATCCCGAAATCTTTCAGGAGTATCATCATTCCGGGATCTGAAACCATAACGGAATCAAAACCTAAACCGGATATCTTTTCAATAAATCCGGCCGCAGAATCAATATCACCCTCATGGAGATATGAGTTAAGGAGAAAAGTAGTCTTCACCCCGGAATTTTTACATAAAGCTATACCTTCTTTAATTTCTTCCAGTGAAAAATTATCCGCCTGGACCCTCAGGTTAAACTCGCTCCCGCCAAAATATATATTATCAGCTCCATACCTGACAGCAAACTTCAGTTTTTCGAAGTTCCCGGCAGGTGATACAATCTCAATTTTCTTCATTCAAATATGCCTCTGTGATTCTATAAAACCATTATTTTCATGACCCATTCAGATGTCAACTGCTCATTTGAATTTTACATCAGCAATAATTCTATCCATGTTCGGTAGTATTAAATTGTCTACCTTTTTCCCCCTCACAGGTAAGGCTCCGAACTCAGACATAATTTTTTTATTCCCTGCCGCAGTTGGAGGATATTCAGAATATTCGGCTGTGTAAAGCGGAACTTTCAGGCTATGCGCAGATTTTGCAGCTTCAAAAATTCCGCCATCTTCAGGTGACTCAACTATAAAAACAGCCCGCGAGAGTGCGCAAATCACCCTGTTTCTGATAAATGCGGCAAAAATATCCGGAACATGATCAGGAGGA